>CAMUPC010000022.1 GCA_947090545.1 uncultured Eubacterium sp.
TGCTTAGGGCTCCTTACATTTTGGAATCGGAACAGGAAGCCAGCCCCGCTCCCCTTCCTCCAGCGTCCCCCCCTCCAATCCCCTACCTATCCTTCAGCACCTCTAAAAGAAACTCCCACACACGTTTCGTCGAAGCTATACTTAATTTTTCCTCCGTCGTATGCACATCCTTCATATCCGGCCCAACCGAAATACAATCCAATCCCGGCAGTTTCCCCGCAAGCAGCCCACATTCCAGCCCCGCATGAATCGCTTCCACAACCGGCGGCTTTCCATACATTCTCTCATACACAGCCGCCAGCTTATCCCGAAACGCAGACTCGCGCTTATACTCCCACGCTGGATAATTGCCTGATATTTCCGCGCTTCCACCAATCGCCTGGCAGATATATGACATTTTATCCAATAAAGCATCTTTCGCACTTCCAATCGAGCTTCGTACCGCATAGCTTAATGTCATCTCCTGGTAGTTAAGGTCAAGTATGCCAAGATTTAACGACGTTTCCACCAATCCCTCCACATCAGCACTCATTGCCTGAACTCCATTAGGCAGAGCATTTACCAGCAATACCGCTTTTTTGGTGCTCTCTGCGTCCAGCATCTGAAATGGAAGCTCCGGCTGGTCTTTTTCTACGGATATTCTAACCTGTTTATCCGTTACCGCGTATTCGTTAGAAAGGTCTTTTTGTATTTGTTCGATAATTTCAACAGCCTGATCCAAATCGTTCTGCCCCAGGCAAAGAATCGCCTTGCTTTCTCTTGGAATGGCATTATCTTTGCTGCCGCCGCAAAATGACGCCAGATTGTAGGACAGATGCTTTGACAGCGTGGCAAGGATACGTCCCATCAGGATATTTGCATTGGCGCGCCCTTTGTGGATCTCCACGCCGGAATGCCCGCCGGCAAGCCCATGTACCTTGACCTCCATAACGGAACCTTGTACATCTATGGCGTTTACTGGAAGCTTGCATTCGATCCTTGCTCCGCCTGCGCAGCCTGCAAGCAGTATGCCTTCTTCTTCCGAATCCAGGTTCAGCAGACGGCGTCCTTTTAGCATCGATACGTCAACGCCCTCAGCGCCTTCCATGCCGACCTCTTCTGATACGGTAAACAGTGCCTCCAGCCTTGGGTGTGCAATGGTGTCGGAGGCAAGGATCGCTAGTGCATAAGCGATTGCAATCCCGTTATCGCCGCCCAGCGTCGTGCCGTCTGCTGTCAGGTCATCTCCTTCGATCATCAGCCTGATTCCATCTGTATCAAAATCAATGGTGCAGCCTGGCTGCTTTTCACAGACCATATCCATATGCCCCTGGATGATAATTGGCTCCTCCTGTTCATAGCCCGGCGTCGCTTCTTTGATGATGATGACATTGTGAAGCTCATCCTGAATGTATTCCAGATGATGCTTTTTGGCAAAATCCACACAATAATTGCTGATTTTTTCTTCGTGATAAGACGCGTGCGGAATCGAACTGATTTCTTCAAAATACGAAAACACTTCTTTTGGTTCCAAATTCGATAATACTCCCATGTTTCTGCCTTCTTTCTCTTTCCATTCTATTTCTTATTTTCATATACAATAAAGCGGTTATTGTGCAAGATCCTGATATACTCGCACAAACGCTCGTACAGCGGCTCCGCCTTTTTTCCAAATCTAGTCTTTACTGCCTCGCCGAGCTCATATAACGTCCGGCTTCCATCCATTTCCTGCCAGATAAAGCTGCCAAGCTCATCCAGTTCAATCCTGCTGATTTTCGGCTTGCGGAATAAGATCTGCGCAATCCGGTTAAACAGCCCGCGGTTAACAACCGCTATCTCCACATGTTTTTTCTGATTCAAGTCCCATTCATACAGTCGGTTTCTTTTTGGTATATAATCCAAAAAATTTTCCTGTTTCTTTTTTCGCATACTGAAAGTCCTTTATGATCTTCCCACAATGTTTCCTATCTATTCTAATGTTCTTCAAACATTCTTCAAATATACTTCAAATATACTTTTAATACAAGCTATTATTTACGGCTCCTTATGCAAATGCAAGTTAAGAAGCCGCAAATAATCACAGATGATGCCATACCTTATTTTTTCTTCTTTACAATAATTGCCCACAGCGATGCCGTCAGTACTGCAAAAAATACAAGCCCGCCGATATTGCCCAGGTTAATCTTCTCAGACAGATTAATCCAGTCTCCCAAAGATTTATCTCCAACATTAATAATTGCAAAGACTGCAAGCATAATGCCGATTAAGCCTTCGCCTGCGATCAGCCCGGAAGAATAGAGCACGCCGTTTTCCACCTTGCGCTTTCTGTCGGAATCTGTCTCGTTCTTTTTCTTTTCAAAATACAGCCTTACCAGTCCGCCTACGATCATCGGTGTACTCAGATGGATTGGCAGATAGAGCCCTACCGCAAACGGCAGTACCGGAATCCCCAGGATCTCTACGACAATCGCGATAAATACGCCGGAAAATACGAGTGCCCACGGCAGGTTGCCGTTCATAACGCCTTCGACTACCATCTTCATCAGCATAGCCTGCGGAGCCGGAAGCTGGTCTGTACCATAAGACCATGCTGCATTGAGCAGATACAGTACGCCGCCAATCGTAATCGCAGAAGCTACGACACCGATCAGCTCGCCAATCTGCTGGTTTTTTGGAGTGGAACCTACTAAGAATCCTGTTTTCAAATCCTGAGAAGTATCTCCGGCAATGGCTGCAATAATACAGATAATCGATCCGATGCTGATTGCCGCAATCATTCCCGGCATTCCAATCATGCCCGTTGCTTTTAAGACCATCGTAGAAATAAGCAGCGTTGCGATCGCCATACCGGAAACCGGATTATTGGAACTGCCGACCAAGCCAACCATACGGGATGACACGGTTGCAAAAAAGAATCCAAAGACAATGATAATAATTGCACCCAAAAGATTCACAGGAATCACCGGGCACAGCCACATAAACACCGCAAGCACACCGATCCCTATAAATACGAAGTTCATAGGCAGATCCTGTGTCGTACGGTTGGAAACGCCTGCCTTTGCGCCGAAGCCTTTTACAGCCTGGCGGAATGTACGTACAATCAGCGGCAACGATTTAATCAGGCTCATAATACCGCCCGCTGCCACTGCCCCGGCTCCGATATAGCGGATATACGTCCCCCACAGGTCAAACGGGGAAAACGTACTGATCGGGTCAGTACCAGGATAAATCACAGCATCTCCGCCAAACAGCGCGATCAGCGGCATAATAACAAACCAGCCCAGCGTACCGCCGGCAAGCAGATAAGAAGATACTTTCGCACCGCAAATATAACCTACGCCAAGCAGCGCAGGCAGCACGTCCATGCCGATCCCAGAGCCCTTATATCTCTTAATCTCAAAATCTACCTCGCTTGGGAAAATACAGAGCCCGTCCGCAATAAATTTATAAACCGCAGATACACCCAATCCCAAAAATACCGTCGAAGCGCTTGCCCCGCCTTCTTCTCCTGCCATCAAAACTTCCGCACATGCCTTTCCTTCTGGATAAGGCAGCGTGCCGTGCTCCTGCACAATCAACGCCGTACGCAGCGGAATCATAAATAAAATACCGATAACGCCGCCAACAAACGCAATCAGGGCAATCTCAATCAGAGAAGGCGTCTGCGTACCGCCCTCCTCAGCCCACATAAATAATGCCGGAAGCGTAAAAATAGCGCCCGCAGCTAAAGATTCACCAGCAGAACCAATCGTCTGTACGATATTGTTCTCCAAAATAGAATCCCGTCTTAATACCACCCGAATAACACCCATAGAAATAACTGCTGCCGGAATAGATGCCGATACGGTCATTCCTACCCTCAGCCCAAGATATGCGTTCGCACCGCCAAATAACACGGCAAGAAGAATACCAAGCACAATCGAAACAGGCGTAATCTCTGGAAGTACTTTGTCAGCCGGAATATACGGCTTGAACTCCTTTGATTCGTTCATAGAAAAAAATCCTCCTTAAATTTATTAACATTATCTATTATCCAATGAATTTTACTGCTTGTCAATTATAATAAACAAAATATGCGCAATCCTTTGATAAATTTTTCTTGTATTTATGGAAAATTATGGTATAATCTTAATACAGCATAAATTTTTATATTATTTTCCTGGAGAGTTGTCCGAGCGGTTTAAGGTGCGGCTCTCGAAAAGCCGTGTGCTGAACAAGCACCGTGGGTTCGAATCCCATGCTCTCCGTTTTATGTACTGTACGTCCGTACGGTACTATCTATAAATACATCCTACCTCCAATTTAAAAAAAGAGTTCTGCGAGAGCAGGACTCTTTTTTTATCATTCACTTTTTTGCGAAACGGCAAGACGATTGATCTGTGCGGCAAGATATCCGGCACCGTACCCATTGTCAATATTTACAACCGCGATCCCGTTTGCACAAGAATTAATCATCGTAAGCAGCGCGGACAGCCCATGCATCGAAGCCCCATACCCGACCGAGGTCGGCACCGCGATTACAGGCTTATCCACCAGCCCGCCCAGCACACTCGCCAGCGCGCCTTCCATACCCGCTACTGCGATCACACAGTTTGCCTGCTGAATCGTATTCATATATGCTAACAGCCTGTGGATACCGCTCACTCCTACATCAAAGATGCGTTCCACAGCCGTGCCAAAATACTCTGCGGTCTGTGCCGCCTCCTCCGCTACGGGAATATCCGCTGTCCCAGCCGTACAGACTGCCACTTTCCCAGTCCGCACCTTTCCTTCCCGTTCGATTTTCAGTATCCCGGAAATCGGGTCATAGACTGCCGCCGGATACTCCTTACGGATCATCTCATACTGCTCCTTGGACGCCCTTGTGCCAAATACTTCTCCATCCTGTTCATATAACCTGCCAAAAATCCGCAGCAGGTGGCTGTCTGCCTTTCCGCTGCAAAAAATCACTTCTGGAAAGCCGGAACGGATTTTTCTGTGCGTATCCAGCTTTGCATAGCCCATTTCCTCAAACGGCTGCCTGCGGAAATAAAGCTCCGCTTCGTCCAAAGACAGCTCCCCCGCCTGTACCTTTTTTAAAATTTCTCTCGTCTCCATAAATACCAAACCTTTTTCTTACTATGATCGCTGGCAGACAAAGCCTGTCTGTTCACAAGCTACTCTGTAGGCTGATCCATAATCCCCATAAATACCGGAATCCCATGTTCCATATCCATAATCAGATACAAAAACGAACGGTCAAATACAACCGGCACCGGATCGATCATCCCGCAGCCATCCTCCATCGACACAACGGTTGCCGCTGCCGCTTTTGTACCTTCCTCTGCCACCTCAACCACAGCTTCCTGCAAAACCTTGCCAATATACAGGCTGTTCCCCTGGCTGGACGTCCCCAAACGTGTAAAATCCGCCTTTACCGGATCAAACGCCCGTGCAATCCCCATCTTTTTCAAACTGCCCACCAGGTCTTGGCTGCACCTTGCCTGAAACTTCACAAGCCCCAGATCCACGTCCATACTTTTTCTTCCCGCAATCAGCTTCTGCAATTTTTCAGCAGAATAAGACTGATACCATTTACGGATACTCTTCTTTCCCACCGGCTTGACCGCCACAAAAGCGTAGCCACTGTCCTTATAAGGCAACACGACACCTTCACAGGACGCGTCTTTTATATATTCACACCCGCTGTATAGCTGATACATCATCGGCACTTTCCGAACCGAACCATTATCCAGCCGAAATTCCCCTTCCGCTGTATAATGTACCTCAAATTTGTTCTCCCATTCTGCCTGAAAATACAGCGCATTCAGCAATGCAAGCCTTGTACTGCGGTCCAGATTCTCACTCAGCAGCTTTGGAATCATCTTGTTTGTCTGACTGCTCACCCACGCATTGATATCCTTCCTCGCCGCTGCCGTATCCAGGTCAGCCTCGTATACACTTGCATCAAATAAACTAACCGCCTGTGTCAGCCACGGTTTTTCCACATGAAACTCCTGATCCATCCATACAGAATTCGCAGCTTCAAGCGTAAACCCCTCCTTCTTCTGCGGCAGCAGATTCATCACATAATCCGGCAGGCACAGCAAATCTTCACCCAATACCCGCTGTAATTCCTTCTTCGTCTTTCCCTGCGCACCATTCGCAGCCATACAAAGCGCCAGATACGCAGAAACTGGTGAAAACACCGGATTTTTCTTTTTCAGATTGCACGACAGCAGCTTATAAGCAAACTCCTGCACCGGCTCCATCGACGGTTCTGAATAATCAATGCAGATCATCTCCCCCGAATCTAATTTCTTAGCCGTCAGCAGATCCAGCGACTCTCCCGCTTTCCCCTCTGTTTCATTCATTTTACCTTCCGCCGCTTTTTCCTCTGCCTCTCCTGTTTTACCTTCCGCTGCTTTTTCCTCCGGCTCCGTCATTTTGCTTTCTGCCGATAGTCCATTACCGCTTTGCAGTCCGGCGCCGCATCCATTCAACGACCCTGAAATCATCACCATCACCAGCATCATCGGCAATACACGTTTCTTAATCATAGTCCCATCCCCTTATCCTGTAAATTTTGTCTTTTTCCAAACTCAAAATTACTATGTCAAAAATACTATGTATACCTATGATAACGCAAACCACCCAGACGCCGTCGCACCCCAGAAAAAATTTTCTCTAAAAAAACATACACACTGCACAAGCGTTTTTCAAATATCCTCTAATAAATCTATAACCTCAGACAGATCCGCAACACACCGATACAGCAGCTTCGCCGTATCTTCATCCGGTTCACTCAAATCCGGCACCATAATCGGACACATCCCAGCACGATACGCCGATAAAATACCATTCGGCGAATCCTCCAGCGCCATACATTGTACAGGAGCCATTTTCAGGCGCGCCGCCGCTTCCAAATAAATATCAGGCGCAGGCTTTCCATGCTCCACCATCGGCGCACACACAATCTCATCAAAATACGACAGCCTGCCAATCGATCCAAGATACCGTTTCGTCCGCTCCCAATCCGTAGCAGTCGCAACCGCCGTCAGATAACCACGCTCCTTCAAATAATCAAGCAGCAAACCAAGCCCCGGTTTTTCTTCTACACCAAACCTTTCAATATGCTCGTTCATAAGCTGAATGCGCAGCGTCCTTACTTTATAATAATCAAAATCTGCACCTAACTCTTCCTGCAATTTCGGTATCGCATATTTTGCCGCCAGGCTGCGAATACCAAGTACATGCTCACGGGTCATGGCGTATCCATATACGTGCGCTGCTTTTAGCCAGTATTTCAGCAGCAGCTTTTCTGTATCAATCATGAGTCCGTCCATATCGAAGATAACTGCTTTTATCATATCTTTTTTCTCCTCAAATATCACTTTCTTGGTTATGAGTTAGATTTTTGGCGGTAGGACGCCGGGAGAGGGGATTGGCACGTCCGGGCGGCGTCCGTTCCAGAAGGTTAAGAATCCCTAAGCATCCTGCCGTTACGCTGTGGCACCGTCCGGGCGCGGCACCTAGTTCGCCCTGGCTTGCAGCCAGCAGCTAAAGGTGCCGCTTGGCTTCGCCCCTGCTTTTATTCAGCAGGATACTAAGGGCTTCTAAACCTTCTTCCAAAGCCGCCGCCCGGACGTGCCAATCCCCTCTCCCGGCTGGTTATCGCAAATTCTGCAAAAAAACAGAATACACAGAGCAACTCTCTGAAAGCCCCTTGCTGCTTTGCGTCAATAGCCATCAATAACCATCAATAGCCACTGTAGACCACAGCTTGTCCAAAAATAAGGGAACTAAGTTTTCCTAAAAATAAGGGAACTAAGTACAGCCTGCAAAAACGTCATTTTACTTATCGCTTGGAAAAAACAGCCGGAGGAAGGGGAGAGGGGCTGGCTTCCTGTGACTGTGGAAAAATGTTAGGAGCCCTTAGTATTCTGCTCGACAACGCAGGGGCGAAGCCAAGCGGCACCTTTAGCTGCTGGCGGAACGCCAGGGCGAACTAGGTGCCGCGCCCGGACGGTGCCACAGCATAACCGCAGAATGCTTAGGGCTCCTTACATTTTGGAACCGGAACAGGAAGCCAGCCCCTCTCCCCTTCCTCCAGCGTCCCTCCTTCCAAAAAAAACTAAAAAAACGCAGGTCCCCACAAACAAACCCACGCTTCACATCCACACCACAATCTCCAGTTTTTTAAAGGACATCCTGCTTTGAATCCTGATCCTAAACGTTACCCTAGCAGTTAACTCAGCCCAGGCACCCTTACGGCACACAAGAGCTCTCGCTTAGTGCTGCTCCATTCCTGACCTGACACGGTTCACGAGTTCCTGTTGCGTAAGACCCAGACGTCAACGCCACTTACCAGGGGCTGCTTTACAATCGAAAGACCCGGGGCAGGATATCACCCCAGCTATAGCGGATTGCTGGTACAGGGCACCGCTAGCGCCCCGGCTGTCCGAATCCTATTATATAGTGTTTCTTTTCGATTGTCAAACCCTTTCGCAGCATTTTCACCACCGTCAAATATACTATATATTCTTTTAATTCCCCCTTTATTTTTATAACATTTTACAACAAAAATCTAAAATTTTTCAATGTCACCCGAAAAAAATTCTATGTTTTATTATCCATAGATCCGCTATACTGTGAACATCATCCAAATCATATTATTATTTTATAACGGAGGTAACAGCAATGAAAAAAAGAGTATGGACAAGACTGCTCAGCGGTATCTGTACAGCAGCTTTGGTATGCACAAGCTTTTCCGGCGCCTGTGCCGTACCTGTAAAGGCTGCTCAGACAGCAAACCGTATTGAAGATTTTGCCAATGTACTGGATATCACAGCCAATCCGACAGAAGCAATCTACGGAACCTACAGCACGAATAAATACAATAACTTCTCTGATCTCGGCGCCTGGCATGGGTATTATCTGCATGAGGAGACGGCTCAGCAGCTTTATGGCGGCTTTGCCGGACCGGTCATTATTGCGGAGGAATATCCAGCCAACCTGTCTGACGCGATCAGCAAAATCGTGATTTCAGACGCGGAAGGAAAGGTGTATGACCTCGCTTCTTCCAGCAGCAGGAAGCAGTTGTATTATCCAGGAAAATTAGTGCAGACGTATACGATGAAAACTTTTAACCTGACGCTGGAGCTTATTTATGTATCCAACCGTACGGCGCTGGTACGTACCACAATTGAAAACACAGGAGAAGATGACCTTGCATTAAATATCAAATGGCAAGGCAGGCTGTTCCAGAAAACAGGAACGGTTGACATGGGTACAAGCCTTGCGGCTACAGATAAAGGCGTGGAAGTACGGTTTCAGGATATCCGCAATACGTGGAACTATCTGACAAAAGCAGAAAACCGTTTTCATATCGTATTTGACCAGGCGGTTTCGACTACCGTAGCGGAAGATGCTATGTCTTATGAATCACAGCTTGTAAACGGAACTGTGATTAAAAAAGGCGGTACGTTTACTTCCTGCCAGACGCAGAGCTTTACATTTACGCAAGCAGAAGAACAAAAAGAACTTGCGGAAAGCAGCTTTGTGTTGTCTAATCCTGAAAAATACTTTAACGAAAACACGGCACGCTGGCAGGGATACCTGGACAAGACGTTTCTTGGAAGAGAAAATACCAGGAAGCCGTATCGAGATGCAGCGGTAAAATCGATTGAAACGCTGACGACAAACTGGAGAAGCGCGGCGGGCGCCCTGCAACATGACGGCGTCGTTCCTTCGATGTCTTACAAATGGTTTATCGGCATGTGGGCATGGGATTCCTGGAAACAGGCTGTCGCAACGGCACGCTTTAACGGAGCGCTTGCACAGGACAATATTCGTGCTTTGTTCGACTATCAGATTACAGAAAATGATTCGGTTCGCCCGCACGACGCAGGCACGATTATCGACTGCATTTTCTTTAACCAAAACGAAGCAAGAAACGGGGACGGAGGCAACTGGAATGAACGCAACTCCAAACCGCCGCTTGCCGCATGGTCTGTCTGGAATGTTTACGAGCAGACACACGATACCGCATTTTTGCAGGAAATGTATCCAAAGCTGGTAGATTACCATAACTGGTGGTATACAAACAGGGATACCGACCAAAACGGCATTGCCGAATACGGCGCTATGGTTGACGATGCGCATTATGTATGGAAGGAAGATGAGACGACGAAAGAATCTTATCTTGCAAAGGATGAAAACGGTAATCCGATCGTTGATGACGCCGCGGTCATCGAAGCAGCGGCATGGGAAAGCGGCATGGACAATGCCACACGCTTTGACCAGGAAGGCAGCGGGGCTGACGATATCGGCGTCAAGGTCTTTGAAAACCGCGATAAAGACGGCAATGTGATCGGCTATTCCATTAACCAGGAATCCGTAGACTTAAACGCGTATTTGTACGCAGAAAAAGGATTTTTAAAATCCATCGCGGCAGAGCTTGGCAAAACCGCGGATGCGAAAAAATATGAAGCAGAAGCTGCCACCGTCAGAGACTACATCAACACCAACATGTTTGACGACGCAACCGGATTTTACTATGACTTGCAGACGAACCAGGACGGTTCTGAGAAAAAGCTGCTTGTCAACCGCGGCAAAGGGACAGAAGGTTGGCTTCCGCTGTGGGCAAACCTTGCTACGATCGAACAGGCAGAAAAGGTAAAGGAAAATATGATTGATCCTGAGAAGTTCAATTTGAAAGTTCCATTCCCGACCGCTTCCAAGGATAATGCAAAATTCCAGGCGTCCAAATACTGGAGGGGCCCGGTTTGGCTGGACCAGGCACTTTACGGCGTCGAAGCGCTGCAAAACTACGGCTATACAGAAAAAGCGCAGGAGATGGCTTACTCCTTGTTTGATTATACAGAAGGCTTATTAGGCAGCGGGCCAATCCGTGAGAATTACAACCCGCTTACCGGAGAAGGGCTGCATACGAAAAACTTTAGCTGGTCAGCATCCGCATTTTATTTACTGTACCAGGATACGTTAACGGGTACGGATACGACCTCTCAGACAGGGATTGCACTGCCGCAGGCAGACCTGCTTGCGTTCAGCCAGTCCGCCGCAAAATTTAACAATGTCAAAAGTACCGTAAAAAATCAGGTAACAGCGGCTGTAAAGCCTATTTCCAAAGCAGAAGGATACCAGATAAAATACGCGGACAACGCCGCATTTCAAAATCCTGTCAAGGTAAAGGTAGAAAAAGCAGCCGCTTCCAGAACGATCAAAGGCTTAAAGAGCGGCAGGGCATACTATTTCAAAGTCCGCGCATACCAAACCGTAAATGGGAAAAAGGTATTTACCAATTACAGTACAACAAAGAAAGTCACCGTAAAATAAAACCCGCAGCAGCACGCGCCATCCATTCCACTGGATGGCGCTTCTTTTTGCCTGTAAAATCGGCAGACCCTGTTTTCTTTCTGAAAAAAATGAGCTAAAATTCCTCTATGTGCAAAGCTTACATACATTACAAAAGAAAATTTAAAAGGCAGTAGGATGCTGCCAGAAAGCAGGGAAAATGGGTACAACACAACCGATAAAAAGTAAAGAAGATTTAAAAAAATTTATGGACTATTACAAAACAGTGCGTCCAAATCCACGGAATCATGCACTGGTAATCCTTGGCCTGCACACCGCACTTCGTATCAGTGATATTCTTGATCTGCACTGGAAAGATGTCTATGACTTTTCGATGGACAAATTCAAAAAACACGTGATCGTACTGGAAAAAAAGACAAATAAGAAAAAAGCGGTCGCTTTAAACCTTCATGTCAAAGAAGCGTTAAAAAACCTAAAGGATGTACGCAGGCCCAATCCGCAGGATTATATTTTTTCCAAGCGGACAGACCCGTCTCATCCGCTCTGCCGCTCTCAGGCATTTCGGGTGATTCGTGACGCGGCAAGAAAGGCTCTGCATGAAGAGCACATTAGCTGCCATTCTCTGCGCAAGACATTTGGCTACCATGCATGGAAACAGGGGATATCGCCTGTTCTGCTGATGGATATTTACAACCATTCCTCTTATCAGATCACAAAGCGCTACCTGGGAATCGACCAGGATGAAAAAGACTTTGTTTATTTAGAGCTGGAATTGTGACTTATGACAAAACGATAAGGGCTGCCGCATAGACCCTATGTTCTAGCAGCAGCCCCTAAAGCCTCCTTTATTTCGCCACATCAATACGAACCAATGCCTTCTTCAAAGCAATCTCCGCACGTTTTACGTCCAATCCGGCTTCCTTTACTTTCAGACGGCGCTCTGCACGCATCTTTGCTTCTTCTGCACGGTTTTTATCGATCTCTTCCGGCCATTCCGCGATCTCGGCAAGAAGCGTTACCTTGTCGCCTAAGATCTCGGCAAATCCAGAATGCACGGCTGCTTTTTTCGCCCCGTTTTCTTCTGTAATTGTTACAATTCCCGGAGAAAGCACCGCGGTTAACGGGATGTGGTGCTTGTATACACCGATGTCGCCTTCTGTCGTCGTAAACTCGATCATGGTAGCTTCCCCGGTATAAAATACACGCTCTGGTGTAATAATCTCTACTTGAAACAATCTGTTTGCATCTGCCATCACGTCACCCCTTACTTCATACGGGCGCGTACATCATCGATCGTTCCTGCATTTAAGAAATGTCCTTCCGGCACATCGTCATGCTTTCCTTCCAAAATCTCACGGAAGCCGCGGATCGTCTCAGCGATCGGGACATATTTCCCTTCCAGCCCGGTAAACTGCGTCGCTACCGAGAACGGCTGGGACAGGAATCTTTGGATCTTTCTTGCACGGTTCACGACCATCTTGTCATCCTCAGACAGCTCATCCATACCAAGAATCGCGATAATATCCTGCAATTCCTTGTATTTTTGCAGGATTGCCTGGATTTCACGCGCAGTATCAAAATGCTCCTGTCCGACAATACGCGGATCAAGGATTCTCGACGTAGACGCGAGCGGGTCTACCGCCGGATAAATACCAAGCTCTGCGATGGAACGCTCCAATACGGTCGTCGCATCCAGATGGGCAAACGTCGTCGCAGGAGCCGGGTCTGTTAAGTCGTCGGCAGGCACATAAACTGCCTGTACAGACGTAATGGAACCGTTTTTCGTCGATGTAATACGCTCCTGCAAAGCACCCATTTCCGTCTGCAAAGTCGGCTGGTAGCCTACGGCTGAAGGCATACGCCCAAGCAGCGCGGATACCTCAGAACCAGCCTGTGTAAAACGGAAAATATTGTCGATAAACAACAGCACGTCCTTGCCGCCCTTGTCACGGAAATATTCAGCCATCGTAAGCCCGGAAAGCGCCACACGCATTCTCGCTCCCGGCGGCTCGTTCATCTGCCCGAACACCATCGTCGTCTTATCGATAACGCCGGATTCCTTCATTTCGTAGTACAGGTCATTTCCTTCACGGGTTCTTTCACCTACACCAGTAAATACGGAATATCCGCCGTGCTCTGTCGCTATATTATGGATCAGCTCCTGGATCAATACCGTCTTGCCTACGCCGGCGCCGCCAAACAAACCGATCTTGCCGCCCTTTTGGTACGGACAGAGCAAATCTACGACTTTAATACCGGTTTCCAGTATTTCCGCAGACGTAGACTGTTCCTCAAACGTAGGGGCTTTTCTGTGGATCGGGTTGTATTCAACGCCTGTCGGCGGGTCAATCTCGTCAATCGGCTCGCCCAGGACATTGAACATGCGCCCTAATGTATTTTCACCAACTGGAACGCTGATTGAGGCGCCAGTCGCGGCAGCATCCATCCCGCGCACAAGCCCGTCCGTCGGCCCCATGGCAATACATCTGACGGTATCATCACCAAGATGCTGTGCTACCTCTACGACAAGCCTGCTGCCGTCATTTCGCGTAATCTCAATCGATTCGTTAATTTCCGGCAGTTTTCCTGTAAATTTGATATCCAGGACAGCACCAACAATCTGAGTGATTTTCCCTATATTCGCTTTTGCCATTTTTTTCTATCACTCCTTTTCTGTCTAATCTATTTCACTCTATCCGCAATCATACTGCTGCTAACTGATTGCTTCCGCGCCTGCAATAATTTCGGTCAGCTCCTGTGTAATGGAACCCTGACGGGCACGGTTGTATTTCAAAGACAAATCACTAATCATTTCTTCCGCATTGCTTGTCGCAGAATCCATCGCCTGCATCCTGGCGCCGTTTTCACTCGCTACCGCTTCCACAAGCGCGCCGTAAAAAATACTGGTTACGTATTTTGGGATAATCATATCCAGCGCCTCCCTCTCGTTCGGCTCATAATTCATAATCAGATTTTTATCGGCTGCCGTAAGCTCCGCTTCCGAAAATTCTACCGGAAGCAGCTTCATCAGGCTCGGGATATGGACAACGGTATTTTTAAAATGCGTATAGGCAAGATAAATCTCACCGATCTTCCCCTGCGCATAATCCTTTAATACTTTGTCGCAGATCTCCATTGCGTCCTTATACGTAGGATTTTCAATGACGTCAGAAGCATCCTCCGCTACCTGGTAGCCCTTGCGCTCTAACGATTCCTTTCCTTTTGTTCCGATTGTGTACAAAAGTACTTTTTCCTTAGCAAGCCCGCTGCTTTGCACAAGCTTTGTAATATTGGAGTTGTAGCCTCCGGCAAGCCCGCGGTTGGATGTAATCACTACAACTGCCGTCTTATTCGAGCCGTTTTTCGCAAGATACGGATGGTCCATATTTCCGGAACGGGCAAGGATAGACGTCACCGTACGATACATATGCTGGAAATACGGGTCTGTCCGTTCTGCATGTGTTTTTGCTTTTTGCAGTTTTACGGTAGAAACTAATTTCATGGCTTTTGTGATTTGCTGCGTACTTTGTATGCTGCTTTTCCGTCTTTTGATATCTCTCATAGACGCCATTATTGATCACCGCCTTTTCTACCGAAATGATTTTTTACACTCTTCGATTGCCTTAATTAACTGCTTTTCCATATCCTCCTCAAGCACCTTCGTCGTACGGATCGACTCTGGGATCTCAGGATATTTGGTATCAATATATTCAAACAGCTCTTTTTCAAAGCGCAGTACATCCTCGGTCGGAATATCCATCAGATATTTCTTGGTAGCAGCATAGATAATAATAACCTGCTTTTCCACCGGCATCGGCTGATACTGCGGCTGCTTTAAGATCTCGCGGATTCTTTCACCCTGGATCAGCTTGTCCTTGGTATCCGCGTCCAGCTCAGAACCAAACTGCGAGAAAGCGGCAAGCTCTCGGTACTGCGCAAGCTCGGTTCTAATCGGAGCGGAGATCTTCTTAATCGCCTTGATCTGCGCGGAACCGCCTACACGGGATACCGACAAGCCTGCGTTAATCGCCGGACGGAAGCCTGCGTTAAACATCTCTGTCTCCAGGTAGATCTGTCCGTCTGTAATCGAGATCACGTTGGTCGGAATATAAGCAGACACGTCGCCCGCCTGTGTTTCAATAATCGGCAGTGCCGTCAGCGACCCGCCTCCTAATTTGTCTGAAAGCCTCGCTGCACGCTCCAGCAGCCTGGAATGCAGGTAGAATACGTCGCCCGGATATGCCTCGCGTCCTGGCGGCCTTCTCAGCAGCAGGGAAAGGGTACGGTATGCCGTAGCATGTTTGCTCAGGTCGTCATACACAACCAGCACGTCCTCGCCGTTTTCCATCCATTCCTCACCAATCGCGCATCCTGAATACGGAGCGATATACTGGAGAGGAGCAAGCTCGCTCGCGGTGGACGCTACAATCGTCGTATATGCCATCGCGCCAAATTCTTCCAACGTTTTCACAATGGTGGCAACGGTAGAAGCTTTCTGCCCAATCGCTACATAAATACAATGGACGCCCTGTCCCTTTTGGTTAATAATCGTATCGATCGCGATCGCCGTCTTTCCCGTCTGGCGGTCACCGATAATCAGCTCACGCTGGCCTCTTCCAATCGGAATCATGGAATCAATCGCCTTAATACCTGTTTGCAGCGGCGTATCTACGGATTTTCTTGAAATAACGCCCGATGCAACTCTTTCAATCTGGCGGTATTTGTCTGTTTTAATCGGCCCTTTTCCATCGATCGGCTGTCCTAACGCGTTTACGACTCTGCCTGTCATGGCATCCCCAACCGGAACCTCTACGACTCTTCCGGTCGTCTTTACCGTATCCCCCTCGTTGATACTCTTCTGGTCACCGAGCAATACGGCGCCAACATTATCTTCTTCGAGGTTCAATACCATTCCATATACTTCACTCGGGAATTCCAGCAGTTCGCCCTGCATCGCGTTTTCCAGCCCATGGATACGCGCGATCCCATCCGCCACCTGAATTACAGTACCTACATCAGCGACTTCCAGCTCCGCGGCATATCTTTTGATCTGCTCCTTGATGACCGAACTAATCTCCTCTGGTTTTAAATTCATGGACAATAGTCACCTACTTTCAACTGTTTTTGCCATATTGCTACGGCATCTGTAACTTTAATTTCGATAATTCGGAAGTCAGCCTGGCAAGCTTATTTTTAACACTGCCATCTACAACTCTGTCTCCGATCCGAATTACGATCCCCCCGATCAGGGAAGGATCTACTTCATAGATAAATTCAAACTGCACGTATTCTGTCGTCTCTAACAGCTTTCTGCGTATCGCATCCTTCTGCATCAAGGACAGCTCCATCGCAGACGTGATATATGCCGTGCCGATCTTCTTATACTCTTTGACCTGCGTGATAAAATAATCCAGCACTCCGTCAAATTCCTGGTAATGTCCTTTGGCAATAATCATCATCATAAGCCCGATCATTTCCCTGGACGCACGGTCTTTAAAAACAGCTTCTATGATTTTTTGCTTTTCTTCTACTACAATTTTCGGATGATTCATCATCTTTGCGAGATCTTCGTTTGTCTGAATAATCCCAAGCATCCGCTTCGCTTCTTCAAACAGCGCGTCGGTCTGCCCCGACTCCAAAGCCAGCTCAAATAATGCATCACCATATGTTTTTGAAACTAGCTTTGCCATGTCGAATCACCCATTTCTTTCAATGTCTCTTCCACAAGCCCATTCTGAACAGTTGTATCAATCGACGCCGCTACAACCTTTGCAGCCATCATCGAAGCAACGGTAATCATCTCCTGCTTCATCTCATCCAAAGCGCGGCTCTTTTCAAGCTTCGCTTCTTCATTCGCGCGCTGGATGATACGTGCAGCTTCCTGTTTTGCTTCATCGATGATATGCGCTTCATTTTTCAATGCCTTCTGACGAGCTTCACTTAAAATGGCTTCTGCTTCTTTCTCTGCGTTTTTCAGCTTTTCTTCATACTCTGCCTTCATCGCAGACGCTTTTTCTTTGTCGCTTTTTGCGTTGTCAATATCGCCCTGGATCTTTCTCTGCCTGTCATAGAGCATCTTCCTGACCGGATTCAGCAGCAGATAAGATAATGCAAGAAACAGTACAAAAATTGCGATTCCAAGAAGCACCGCATCATGAATTAACTGAAAATCAAGATCAAATAATCTTTCCATGTTCGCTCAGTTCAGCCTCCTTTCCGTCTTAATTCCATACCACAGACGTATTCGTACGTCTCCTTGCATATTATGATAATGGCTGTACGAAAAGAAGGAGCATAGCTACTAACAAGCCGTAAAGGCCTGTCGTCTCAGCGACCGCCTGTCCTAATAACATCGTAGACATAATATCTGACTTCGCGCCAGGGTTTCTTCCTACTGCCGCCGCGCCGTGTCCTGCCGCAATACCCTGCCCGATACCAGGCCCGATACCTGCAATAACTGCCAAACCTGCACCAATTGCTGAACATGCTAAAATTAAATCCTGTCCTGTGATATTCATAAATGTTTTCCTCCTAAAAAATATTCTTTTTTATCAGACTGAAAAATCTAGTCCGTATCCATCTGCTGACTGATATACGTCATGGTCAGCATACAGAATACATAGGTCTGAATTGCTCCTGAGAACAAATCAAAATACAGATGAAGCGCCGCCGGCCAGATTACTGCCACTTTGGACAGCAGCCCGTATACGAGCGCCATCATAACGGTTCCCGACAACACGTTTGCAAATAAACGCAAAGACAGCGAAATCGGTACTGCGATTTCACTAATCAGGTTAATTGGAAACCAGATTGGAAGCCACGGTGGTAATGGCGAACACATGTCTGTCCAGATTTTTTTCGGGCTCTGATACTTGAATTGGCAAACATGTATCAGAGTAAATGTAATCAAGCCCAGTGCAAGCGTCGTACCATAATCCGCTGTCGGCGGCCTTAAGCCGAACAAACCGGATATATTGCTGACCAGAATGAAAATAAAGATCGTACTGATATAATTTACGAACTTTGTCGCATTCTTTCCCATAGTCCCTTCTACTACACCATCCAGCGAACTGACAATCAACTCCAATATATTTTGGAATGTATCCGGTATCTCTGTCGCATGGCTCATTTTAATATTTGCGATAAACGCAAAGCCAATCAAAAACAGCATCACAATAAGGATACATACATGGGATGTCGTGATCCAGACTTCATGCCCAAACAAATTGTAAGAAAACAATCCATGGATCATAAAATCGATGTTATCGGCACTGGATGACATTACGATTGCATTTGTCACATTTTCACCTCCCTTTCCATAGTGTTAGTTTCGTCCGTAGACCCACCACCTTTTCCTGTCACTTTTTTAAGCACTTTGTGCAGTGCCGGCTGTAAATAAGCCGATATCTTTAAACCCATTACGCCGATAAAAAGCGTAATCAGGTTACCAAGATCAAAATACATCGTAACTGTAAATACAATTACGACCGCGATATACCGAGCGATCCCTTTTGCGATGATCCTTCCTCTTGCCTTTTGTGCATCCATAGAATCGACGGTTTCCGCAATAATGCGCGCGATATGATACGCCATCGCCATCGCGGTCGCAATTCCAATCCAAAGACCGCTGCTGTAGCGCAGCTTATCCTCCGCAAACCAGACGCCTGCTGCCTGTATCACAATCCCATAGAGCAGTATCCCAAGAAGCAGTTCGGGAAGCGCTTCATTTAAACGCCTGAACATATCCACTGTTCCCTTCTATTCTTAATGATTCCTATTATCCCTTTTAAAGTTGATTCTCATGATTGTTCTTGTCATCCTGGTAGATGTTTTTTGCCATGCTAAATATATTACGAAATCCTGCGATTGCTCCCATAAAAAACAAAAGAATGGTAATCACCGGCATATGAAACTTCTCCCCAATCCAAACGCCAAACAGCGTGCACATCACAATCGGCACAATCATATTCAGCCCAAATTGAATAACCATTGCAAAAGCCTGAAATACCTTTTTCTTTTTTCTCATACTCCCTGATTCCTTCTAAAGTGCATAAAGCCACTAAATACATTATAGCACTAATGTTTGAATTGTCTATAATATTTTGGCAATAATTAACATTTTGTGAAAGTTCTTTCGTCGACAATGATCGGCATTATTCTGCCTGCGGCAGCCGCCCGACTGTTGCAAAAATGGTACATTTTGAGTTAGTTGTTCCCAAAATGTACCATGCCTATTCTTCCTATCCCTTTCCAACATCTTCTAAATTTTCTGTTATCCGATCAGGTTATTTAAGATCGCCGCAAGCTTTTTTACAGATTTGCTCAGTGTTTCATAGCATATCCCGTATGCCTGCAACGTCCCGCCGTACGGGTCCATAATCTCCAGCTCGTCGCCGACCAGCTCTGTCAATACCTGCACATTTTCAGGAATCGCATGTTCAAACAGATCCAGCACCTTTTGCTTATCACTGTTCCCCATTACAATGATCAGCGTATCCTGTGCAAAATCTTCTTCTTCCAACTGGCTGGACATATAGTTTTCCAACGTAATCCCATTGCTGATCAGCACTGCCTCTGCTTTCTGATTCAGCGGCTCTGGAAACAGCACAACAATCCCCCGTGCCTGCACATCGATTGGAAATTTTATTTTACATTCCTTTAACAGCTCTGCCGCCATCGGCGCACGGCTGTTTCCGGCACTGTCCGCAAATATGATTTTCCTGTACGTATCCATAGATTCTCCCCAATTACCTGACTTGAATGACCTGGTGTCCGGCTGCTTTTAACAGGCGGTTCATAATCGCCTGTCCGATTCGCGGCGTTTCAAAGCTTTCCGAATAAATAATATCTACGCCAGATGCATCTAACGTTCTTAAAATCTTATAAAGATTATGAGCAATCTCTGCTTCTTCCTGCCTGCTTCCAATACGAAAGACAACCCCCTGCCGATACTGCCCTGCTGTCTCCGTCGTTCCGATAATCCCTACCTTTTTCCCGGCGCCTGTCTGTTCCTTGGCAAGCTGGTTGATTTTTTTTACAACCAGCTCCTGTATGCCTTCCACGATAATCATCTCCGCTTTCGGCGCATAATGCCTGTACTTCATACCGGGAGCCTTTGGCTTACAATTTGCATCATCCGTAAGAATCCCTGGATCAATCCGTACTTCCCCGATGACCTCAGACAGCATCTGCATCGTAATAAATCCGGGACGCAGAATCACCGGCACCTGCTCTGTCAGATCGATAATCGTAGATTCAATCCCGATGCCTACCTCTCCCCCGTCTAAGATCAGAGGAATCTTCCCGTTTAAATCCTCGTATACATGCCCGGCGGTCGTCGGGCTTGGCCTGCCGGACGTATTGGCACTTGGCGCCGCGATATACCCGCCGCCTTCCCGGATCAGCGCAAGCGCAATTTTATTTGCGGGCATTCTAACCGCCACCGTATCCAAGCCGCCTGTCGTCTCATAAGGCACCTTCGCGCTTTTTTGCAGGATCATCGTAAGCGGCCCCGGCCAG
Organism: uncultured Eubacterium sp.; assembly: GCA_947090545.1. Classification (GTDB taxonomy): domain Bacteria; phylum Bacillota; class Clostridia; order Lachnospirales; family Lachnospiraceae; genus Eubacterium_J. The sequence goes on from CAMUPC010000022.1 coordinate 20,815, forward strand.
AAGGCGTCGGCAAGCATCCTTGCCTGCCTGGGCACCTCCTCCACAATCGCGCGCATATCCTCAAAACAACAGATATGCACGATCAGCGGATTATCCGACGGCCTGCCTTTTGCCGCATAGATCTTTGCTGCCGCATCCGCACTCAGCGCGTCAGCTCCCAGCCCATAGACGGTCTCCGTCGGAAATGCCACAAGCCCGCCTGCCTTTAATAGTTCCCCGGCATGGCTGATCGCTGGCATGTCATGTTGTATTTTATCTTCACACACTTTTAGGACTAACGTATTTTGCATCTTTGTATTTCCTGTCTTTAAGGCTGCCCGCCATCTTTGCCAAGATACTGTAAGATCCCGTCACAGACTGCTTCGGCAATTTGCTGCTGGTATGTCTCATCCGTAAGCTTTTGTGCTTCCTCAGGATTACTGAGAAAACCGCATTCTACAATAATAATCGTCGATTCCGTCTTTTTGAGCAGGTAATAACTGTCGTTTGCCTTTGCCTGCCTGTGGTTCTGCGGGTCTACCTTCTCGATCAGCGTCTCTTGCACCGTCTCGGCAAGTGTCTGGCTCTCCTTTGAGGTCGTATAGTAAAATACCTGCGCGCCTTTGATCTGCGGGCTTGTATAGCTGTTTTGGTGTATGCTGACTGTCATTAACGGATTTTCTTTGTTAATCAGCTCGCAGCGCCTTTGCAGATCCTGCGCTTTTTTATTGCGCGCATCCGCATCGTACAATCCCTGATCGTCCTCACGGGTCATCACGACCTGCATTCCTTTTGCTTCCAATGTGTCCTTTAGCTTTAGAGCGACCTGTAGGTTAATGTCTTTTTCCAGTTCTCCGTTGACGCCTACCTTGCCGGAATCAAAGCCTCCGTGCCCGACGTCAATCACGATACAGTTTTTCTGCTCTGCCACCTGCCGTCCGGTTACATAGACGGCGCTCGTCCTTGCAAGGACGCAGGCACAGACAAGTACGATCACAGACATTATGAGTTCTAACCGCTGTTTCAAATGGTCTGCCTCCAGAGTTTTTTATTACTATACATATGACAAAACAGTAAAATCCATCCCTGTTTCTTTGAGGCTTCCTTGTCTGCTTATTTGCGGTTGATATATTTCATAATTGTATTCCATACGGCTGGATCTTCCAGCCCGAGCTTCCAGAAGGAAGCGCCGGCAAATCCATGCGCGTTCATTACCTTGAGCTTTTCTTCAATGGATTTGACATCCTCAAACCAGATCTTGTATGTCACGTCGCCGTTGACATATTCTGTATAATACTGCCCGATATCGTCCAGCCATCTCTTTTCCGCGCCGTTGACCTCCATCAGCCGCTGCGCAGACTGCATACCTACTGCTTCACTGGACAGCTCATACGGCACGTAATCCTCTGATGCGGATTCCACATCGTCTCCATTGCCATCTTTTAGCTTTTCTGCCCACACCCTTGTATAAAACGGCATACCTAAAATTACCTGTTCCGCAGGCACGCCCTCTGCCAGTATATCATCGGCTCCTTTTGTTACAAATCCAATCGAAGCGACAGAACCGCTTTCCTTAGAGCCGGCATAATGCTCGTCATAAGCCATAACTACGAGATAATCCGCAAACACAGCCTGCTCCTGCCTGTCATAAAACTTTGTATAGTCGCTTGACACATAGTTATCTACCGATAAGACAATGCCGTTTCCGTCACACTTTAAGGACAGCTCCCTGATAAACTGGATAAACCCTTCTCCTACCGCGGACTCCAGCGCTTCAAAATCGACATTGATCCCGTCCAGCCCATACTGGATCGCCGCAGCGATAATCTGGTTTTCCAGGTTTTCCCGCTTGGAAGTATGCGTCAGTACTTCCGTCGTGCTGACATCCTTATTTTCCAGATTGCTGACCAGTCCCCAGACTTCTACGTCCTGGCCGTGGCAGTACCTGACATAATCCGCGCTTGCCAGGTTTGCAATATTTCCATCGTTGTCGTTTAAATAAAACCAGGTTGGAGAGATGACGTTCAGCCCTTTGGAATTTTGCAGCACACTTGCAATCGAGTTATTCGCTTCCGGTACTGTGACCTGATGCCATCCCATATTAATATCATAATCCCTGACCTGATGCAGAAACGTATCTTCTTCAAAGTCATTGCTCAGCGTTTCTTCTTTTTCACTGCCCAGCCGCTTATTTTGCACGTAACCGACCAGCCCGTCCTCTGTCGTCACCTTCGACCAGTCGTCTCCTGCTTCCAGCTTTGTGACGACGTCCTCTTTGGAAAGCTCTGTCAATATATTGCTCTTCACATCGTCTTTCACGCGAAGCTGTGTTTTTCTCTTGACCGACGCTTTTTTTACCGTACCCCACTCTGTCTGCAATAGAATCCGGTTCGGCTCTTCAAACCGCTCATAAGTAAGATTCGTATACTGCGCCACATAATCCAGTGCAAGAAACGTCTTGTCAACATCTACCAGCACAATCTTATAAGGCTTGCTGTCTTTTTTTCTTCCTATATAATAATCCTTGCTGTCTGCCGACGCTTTCACAATATTGGACGACGTCGTATACAGCAGCACGTTTTCATTTGCGTCCCAATAAAAACGATCGTTTAAATAGTCGTGTACATACTGAAAATCAAGATAAACAGCACCATCCCTGAGCAAAGCCTTTTCTTCCACGAGCTCATGGTTCAGTTCAATCGCAGCCTCATCGTCCGATGTAATGCCAAAATAGGTTTCCAAATCCTGCTGTTCGGTGCCAGGCATCAACTGCTTTATTTTTTTTCCCGCAATAACACCCACAAGTATAATAAAAATCAAAGATAAAACGGCTATGACTGGTACTAATTTCTTATTCATCGTTTTTCCTCCTGTGTGCATCTATCTCCAATTCTAATAACCTTTTTTATTATAGCTTGTCGCGGGCTATTTTACAAGAAACAACTATTCTTTTATCAAATCTATTTCGCTTAAATTGACACCGAGCGTATTGAGTGCGGCTTTATGAGAAATATACTGAAAATGCAGCTCTTCATAGGTTTCGGATGCATGTTCCTTTTTTGCCTTCAGCATTGCACGCTGGATATCAATAAAGGAATCAATGGTAATCTTTATAATGGCATCGTTCATTTGTTCTCCCATTCCGCTCACCGCCTTCTTTCATGTTCTCTTAATCTGCCACCATTATAACGGATAGATGAATATGTGTAAAGCCTTCGTACACAAAAAAACACCAATTAAATCTGAAACTAGTTACAAAAAAAAGCGGATCGCTCTTTGTTATAGGACTGCAAACAGGCGAAAATCAGTATCCCCACACCATTTCCGCCTGCCTGCTGTTTTCTTATTTTACTGTAATTCCTTCCATGATAAATGTATGTTTGCATATACTTTGACAGGCATTGAGGTTTCCTTCTCCATATATGCCAAATATACCCGCCTGCCAGAGCGTCTTGTCTACATGATGCTACATGGCAGGCGTGTTTTTTCACTATTCATTCTGCACTTTATCAAAATGCAGCTCTGTTAACACCCCCTGATCATATACATAATCTCTCATATAAGAGCTTTCTTCCTGTACACACAGCAAATTCGTAACGGTTTCCGGCGTGCTTCTTACGCCTTCCAGAAAAATTGTAATCCCCCGTCCCTGAATCCCCGTTAATTCAATAAATAATTGTTTTCTGTCCATCCCTTCCACCTTTTTTGGCATCAATATGCAGAGCCTTCACAGGCTGGATCATCCCAGACTGCTGCCGGAATCCATGTACCAAGATCTTGTTAGATTGTGATAAGATATTGTAAGATATTATAAAAATATTGTACAAAATAAATTCCTCATATTGTGCCTATGTTAGTTACTTCTGTTTTCCTGCTTTCTTTTTGCTGTACAGCATATCGGGCCGAAGAACGGCGCCTTTTTTCAGCCCTGTTTTTGCTTTCCTGCCTGTAACCTGCTGAATGTCCGTGAACACTGTGCGGTATTCTTCCTCTGGAACCCATATTTTTTTCTGTTCAAGATCTGCTCCTGTGACTTTTTTCCCGGCAGATATATCGCGTGTTAACGTCCACACATACAAATACAGCCCCTGATCTTCCCACTGCCTGTAATCCCTGACCTGCTGCTTTAATGCCGCATTGCCGCAAATTTGCAGGGCAAGCAGGACGGCAAGCGGTATCCCCACCATACACGCTCCCGCCGCGCCATACAGCAGTATCCTTCTCATTCGGTACTTTAAAATAGCATTTCCCCCTATACATTGTGACAGATGACCAGTGTTTCTCAAATAATTTTTTGCAAAAATACCAGATCTTCCTGTTGCAGATAAAACGGATTTTCGATCCAGGGGATGCTTAGCATATGCATTCCATATCTTTTTTGTAACGCTTTTTTATCCAGTAAATTTGCAAATAACACTAAGAATTCCCATGCCTCGTAGTTTTCAGTTGAAGTAATCTTGTTTAAAAAACGCTCATAAGCAAAAACTCTCCAGGGGCTGATGCTGCCTACCACGATTTTCCGGTCGCATCTTAAAAATTCCTCTCTTGCTGTCTCATAATCCGCACCCAGATCCAGGATGACAGCTTCATACCTGCTGTTCATAATATCCGGGATGCTTCCGCCGCAAAGATCTGTATAATAGGAAACACCCAGCAGCTTTTGTATTTTGCCGCCCTCCTTTTCCATCAGCGACTGAAGCTCCCGCTGCCCTGACAGCTCCATAACAGCCGTCTTTTTTCCAAGCGCGGACTGCATATAATTCGCAAGCGCAATTGTCAGATGCGTCGCACCGCAGCCTTTCTCAATCCCAAGAATGCCTATGCTGATTTTTTCCTTCATCCGTTTGATCGAAAATCCATTCAGTGATTCCACCACCCTTCCTGACGCAGCAGCTTTTGAAAGAATCTCCGTTTCTCCCCAGTCATACGAAACGGGTCTGCATCCAGCGGAAAGCAGTAGACACGGTGATGATACATCCTGGCGATCCATTTTGCCCGCGCTTTGTCTCCATAATTGCATACAAGCACAAGATTTTGGCGCATACTGATCTTTTTCAGCACGCATATTGCCTGTTCCATCTCCCATTGCCTGCTGCCCAGCACAACGATCATCTTTTTCGTTTCTTCTGAAAGTTCTTTCACCTGCACGCCGTAATCCTGTACATATAGTCCTTCTGCGGGATCTTTTTTTGCAATGCCTTCGCCATAATATGGTATTCCCCGGAACTTTTCATATGTAATGGAGCCGTCTTTTCTCAGAAAACTGCCTGCCTGCTTTGCTAACAGCCTGATGCAGTCTGAGTCGTGATACTCCTGATAGATACAGCTTCTGCGGTTTTGATTCAAAAAGCAGGTCAATGAAATTGCCAGATGCGTCGTTCCTACGCGCCTCTGCGATCCTGCTACTGCGATTTCTGTTAAGAGATGCTTATTTTGTGTCTGCTGAAAATTTTGATCGTAGTCTTTTTGCAGTCCGTTTAAATCGGCTTCTAACGCCTGAATGGATGAATAACGCTCTTCTTTTACATAAGCGGCTGCTTTTTCGACAAACGGTTTCAGATATTGGAACTCGCCAGGCGGCATCTTTTCTGACATAAAAGCCAGGATTTTACCGATGCTGTAGATGTCTGCCCGAAGGTCACAGGGAATGCCCTGATATTTTTCAGGCGGGGCAAAGCCTTCGGTTCCAAAATTTTGGAATGTATTTCCACCTGTGGTAATATAAGATGAGATGCCAAAATCGATTAAAACGATCCGTTTTCCACATAATATAATGTGTTCCGGCTTTAGATCCTGATAAAGAATCGGCGCTGGCTTTTGCTCATGAAGATACCTGATAACATCGCAGACCTGTAACGCCATACAGACTGCCGTATCTATGGAAATACAATCTTGATCAAGCACATATGCTTCTAAGGATTGTCCTTGGATATATTCTTCTATGATATAATAATTCTCATTATCTTCTTCTACATCGTAAATCGTGGGGATACCGGGATGTTTCAGATTTTTTAGAAGATCTGCTTCCAGAAGGAACTGGGGCTGTTTTTCACATGCTGTTTTTTCGATACGCTTAATCGCACGATAAGCCTTCAGCTTCCTGTGTTCGGCTAGAAATACCTCGCTGCTGTTCCCTGTACCGAGACTGGAAACAATACGGTATTTGTCGGACAAATTTGATATTTGAATACTTATACTCCTTTCTGACTAAGGGTGTAAGCATCTCTTGCAACTGTTATAACACACCTGGCAGGTGTTTGGCAAGCTTTTTTTTCAAAAAATGTGAAAATTTATAAAAATTTTAAAAAATAAAGCGTAATGCGCTTGACTATCATATTGATTTTTTATATACTTTGGTTACTTCAAGTTGACATTTGCAATTTTATATTAATAGTATATACCATAAGACATTAATTAAGGGAGTGATGGAATGAAAATCGAAAAAGTAAGTGACACCCAGATTCGATGCACACTGACAAAGGAAGATCTGGCAGACCGCCATTTGAAAATCAGTGAGCTTGCATATGGTACGGAAAACGCGAAGAACCTGTTCCGTGACATGATGCAGCAGGCTTCCTATGAATTCGGATTTGAAGCAGACGACATCCCTTTGATGATTGAAGCAATTCCGGTATCATCAGATACGATTATTCTGCTGATAACCAAAGTGGAATACCCGGAAGAACTGGATACTCGTTTTTCCAAATTTTCAGATATGGACTATGAGGAAGCCTTTTCTGGATACGGCATGGACCAGGGAGAACCTTACGAAGCAGCCAGCGCCAATGATATTTTAGACTGGTTCAAGAAGATCCAGCAGGAAACAAAAGCAAATACCGAAGGCTCTAAAAAGAAATCAAACAAATCTGAGGATTTTATTCCGTTAGACCAGGCTGTGCGGCATGAATCAAAGGAAACAGTGAAAAGCGCGCCTGCTGTAGAAGTTCCTGTTGATCTGACAAAGCTGTTTTTGATCCACAATCTGGATACAATGTCCAAGATTTCCAGCGTACTGGACGGGTATTACGAAGGGGATAATACGCTGTTCCGCGATTCCCAGTCACATTTATTTTACCTGGTCGTGCATAAAAGCTCTCACACACCGGAAGAGTTCAACAAAGTATGCAATATCTTATCCGAGTACACGACGCAGCTTAATTTTTCAAATGCGATTGAAGCATATTTCAACGAACATTTTGACTGCATCCTGCGCAGCCAGGCGTTACAGCAGTTTGCCGCGATTTAATCTGCCAGGCGCTTGTTCCAGCTTAAAAGAACCAGATACAGCACCATTGCCTGTATCCGGTTCTTTTTTCATGTCATAGTATTTAGTTATTTGCCAGAAAATCGTTGATCTGCGCAACCAGCTCGTCCGGTACGATGCCGTGTACCATCGCTGCTTCTTCGATCGTTTCCATCTGTGAGGACGGGCATCCCAAGCAGTGCATCCCGATATTTAATAAAAGTGGTGCAATGTTTTCGTTGATCTGGAGCAGTTCTCCGATCATTGTCGTTTTTGTAACCTGCTGTGCCATAGTCTCATTCTCTCCTTTTTCTTGATTGTTTGGGGCATTCTGATTTTAATTTGCCCTTATTCCTACTAAATATACTATAGAGCGGATTTAATGTCAAATATTAGAACAAATACAGGTTGTATCAAAAATAATACAGGCGAATCGCGATCTGTTATAAATTCCTACTTGTATTAATTCGATTTTTGTATTAGAATAATTGCAACGGACAAAGGGTTCGTATTCATAAATATTTTAAGGAGGATTGAGATCATGGCGTACAAAATTACAGATGCTTGCGTTAGCTGTGGAACATGTGAAGGGGAATGTCCAGTAGGAGCAATTTCTGCAGGTGACGGAAAATACGACATCGACGCTGATGCTTGCGTAAACTGCGGTACATGTGCAGGTGCATGTCCTACAGGTGCAATTGAAGAAGGTTAATTTAAAACCGCCGGTTTTCCGGCGGTTTTATTTATGATCCCTTATGTATAACAACACGGTCCTCCAACAACATTCAGATTGTCAAATCCGGGGCGAGCTCATTTTTCTTTTTCAGCATCCTGCGTTCTTTCCGGCTTAAGCGCTCCTTCCTTGCCCGCCGTCTGCCGTGCCTGCCAAGGTTGCGGATCGCATCGTCCAGCTTACGAAAACGTTCTTCCTCCTGCTCCTCCTGTGTACGCATCAGATAATTCATCTCTTTGAGCACATGCTCTCCGACATGCACGCCTACCTGTTCACCCAGATCCTGATTATTCTCCAGTATCGCCTTGCGCACAATCTCGGTCATCATAGACTGAAACTGCTCCATACGCTTTTCTCTCTGTGTGTTTTCATCCAACGGACTTGTTTTCTGTGTTACATGAATCACTTCGTTCTTTGCAGCCATCGATTTTTTTTCTACCTCCTCACCAATTTCCACGCCGTCTACTTTTTCGATTCGTATTGCCGGCTCTGTTACACTCTCCTCCTTACGTTCCTTTTCATCTTGCAGGATCAGCTTGATTGCTTTGAGCTGGTATCCACGTTCCTTTAGTTCCTTTATTCTTAAAAATTCCTGTATGTTTTCCTGTGTATAGTAGCGGTGCCCCAGTTCGTTTCTTGGAACGGCAAGCTCCAATTCTTCTTCCCAGTACCGCAATACATGTGATTCAACCTGCACAATGTTTGCTGCATCTGAAATCATATAACGTACTTTTTCCACTTAGAAAACCTCCTTTTTCTATATCAAGTATAGCTTACTGGATATGCTTGTACAAACTGATTTCGTCGTGGAAAATTGACAGGATTTTGCAAATGGGGGTTGTTTTTGGGGGATTTGGAGGGGGATTTTGGAGAATGATGGGGGTGGGGGTGGGATTGTTGAAAATGGTGGGGATAACTTTTTTTGGAGGGGGTGATTGGGAGGGGGACGCTGGGAGAGGGGATTGGCACGCCCTGGCCGCGTTCGTTCCAGAAGGTTA
>CAMUPC010000023.1 GCA_947090545.1 uncultured Eubacterium sp.
ATATTGCTATGCAAATTATTCAGACGAAAAAGTTAATAGCAATTGTCAGATGTATCATCCGCAGTCTCCTCTATTATGTGGAATAATAACCAAAGAAGATAAAATTACAGAGCGTAAGGTGAAATCTTTAAGAGCAGAGCAAATAAGTTTGTTTGATTTTGTCGGGAAATAGCAGTATTATAGGGAGTATTCCTGTTAAATAATGTATGTTGGCAGAATGGAATATTTAATTTATTCTGGAAAGGAGAGATTTTATCAGCCTGTATATGAGTTTCATGGATACATGAACGATAGAGAAAACTTGTGGGTTTGGCAGCTTATGACAATAAATAGCAGAAAACTACTTGTTTTTCAAATTTTAAATAGATACAATAGAATTGGCACAGTTTTTGATAAGACAGTGAATCAACCAGAGAGATAGCAAAGAGAGGGCAAGACACATGATAACAGGCGTTATTAAAACGAAAGTGGATAAAATCTGGACAGATATTTGGGCGGGCGGCATCACAAATCCGCTGACGGTTATTGAGCAGCTCACCTATCTTATGTTTATTCGTTCTTTAGATGAAAAAGAATTAGAAACGGAAGAATTTGAAAATATGACGGGGGAAAAGATGAAAAAGATCTTTCCGCTATCTGCTACAGGGCAGTCTATGCGTTGGAGCAAGTTTAAGAATCATGATGCACGCGATATTTATGATGTGATTGCAAAAATAGTATTTCCTGCGATTAAGAATATGAAGCATGGCTGCCTTCCAGATGTTACAGAACAAGGAGAACTCATCGAAATAGAACAGAAAGATCAAAAGGGCAGGGAAGAGGAGGAAAGTACAGCTTTTGCCCGTTATATGTCGGATGCGATGTTTCTGATTCCGACACCCCAGGTCTTACAGAAAATCATTACAGGGTTAGACGACTTGTACGAGAATGATATTGCAGAGCTTGATATGCAGGGGGATTTATATGAATATATGCTTGGTAAATTAGCAACAGCGGGACAGAACGGACAGTTTCGTACACCGAAGCATATTCGGGAAATGATGGTTGCACTGCTAAAGCCGACACCTGACGATATCATTTGCGATCCAGCCTGCGGGACGGCGGGATTTCTTGTTTCGGCAGCCGAATACATTCGCCGTAATTACGAGGAGCAAATGACGGCTGAGCAGTGGGAGTTTTTTGCGGGATCTGCGTTTACCGGCTTTGACACTGACAGAACGATGCTGCGTATTTCCGCCATGAACCTGATGCTTCATTCGATCAGCCATCCCGAGATCCACTACAGGGACAGCGTTTCCAAACAAAATGACTTAAAAGATCAATTTACGGTCTGCCTGGCGAACCCGCCGTTTAAGGGGACGGTAGATGCAGAAAGCATTCATGACGATTTGAAGGCTGTTACAAATACAAAAAAGACGGAGCTGCTATTTCTTGCCTTATTTTTGCGGATGCTGAAAAAGGGCGGGCAATGTGCTTGTATTGTACCGGACGGAGTACTGTTTGGCTCCTCGAAAGCACACAAATCGATCCGCAGGGAGCTGGTGGAAAATCATCAACTACGTGCCGTTATTTCAATGCCGTCTGGCGTATTTAAGCCTTATGCCGGAGTCTCAACGGCAGTGCTTGTATTTACAAAAACAGATGCAGGAGGCACGGAAAATGTATGGTTCTATGATATGAAAGCCGATGGCTTTACACTGGATGATAAACGAACGGAGATTGCGGAGAATGATATTCCTGATATGATCGAGCGTTTTCATCATCTGGAGCAGGAGACGGGCAGGAAACGAACAGAGCAGAGTTTTTTTGTGTCAAAGCAGGAAATTGCCGAGAATGAATATGATTTGTCGGTCAATAAGTATAAAGAGATTGAGTATGTGCCGGTGGAGTATCCTTCTACTGCGGAGATTATGGATGATTTGCATAAATTGCAGGAAGAGATTGTGACGGGGCTTGCGGAATTGGAGAGGATGCTGGGATAGTGAACGATCAGGGGATGACTATGAAACGAATAAAATTGGGAGAAATATGTGAAGTTGTTTCAGGAAGCACTCCTAAAACGAGTGTTGCTGAATATTGGGACGGAGATATTAATTGGATAACACCAGCAGAATTGACAGATGAAACATATATAATCGAGGAAAGCCAACGCAAAATCACACAAAGCGCTGTTCAAAAAACAGGCCTGCGGTCATTTCCGAAAGGAACGGTCATTTTATCTTCAAGGGCGCCTATTGGAAAAGTTGCGATTGCAGGTAAAGAAATGTATTGTAATCAGGGGTTTAAAAATCTTATATGTTCCGATAGGATAGATAACAAGTATTTGTATTGGTATCTGAAGGGACATACAGAGTATTTGAATTCGTTAGGGAGAGGGGCTACATTTAAAGAGTTATCCAAATCAATCGTTGAGAATATTGAGATTTTATTACCAGATTTAGATGAGCAGATTCATTGTTCTAATATATTAAAAAAATGTTGGGATTTGATATCAGTGCAAAAGAAGCAAATAGAATTGTATGATAAATTAATCAAATCTCGATTTGTAGAAATGTTTGGAGTGCCTACAAAAAATGAAAAGGGATTTGAATTACTTACAGTTGGCGATGTTGTTGATTTTCAAGGAGGTGCACAACCAGATAAAAAGTTTTTTGAATATGAAAAGACTGCTGATAATATTCGATTAATTCAGATTCGCGATTATAAAACAGATGCATATATTACATATATACCAAAATCTATGGCAAAAAGATTTTGTGAAGTGGATGATATAATGATTGGCAGATACGGTCCACCCATTTTTCAAATACTTAAAGGTATAGAGGGATCATATAACGTGGCTTTAATGAAAGCAATTCCAAAGAAGGGAAATAAAGAATTTATAAGACATTTTTTACAACAGGATTGTTTGCTTGAATATTTAGAGGGGTTGTCCCAGAGAACGGCAGGTCAAGCTGGAATTGATATGCCAATGTTAAAAGCTTATCCATTACCGTATCCTCCTATTGATATGCAGGAAATGTTTGCAGCTTTTGCTAAGGAGGTAGACATCCTAAAATCAACAGCTCACCAAAGCCTTAAAAAACTACAAACATTACAAAAATCACTGATGCAGCAATATTTCACCTAACCTGGATAAACCAAAATGGCAACTATATCGGTCAAGTGTTGCATTTTTTAAGAAAGGCCCGCCGGAGGAAGGGGAACGGGGCTTGCTTCCTCCGTCTGTTTTTTCAAGGCTCTACATAACAGTCGCTTACAGCCAGCCATTCCGTACCTTACACCCTACACTGCGTAAACAATACGCCATTATCTTCGCAGAACACGCGAAAACCAGCCGGGAGAGGGGATTGGCACTCCCTGGCGGCGGCTTTGGAAGGAGGTTTAGAAGCCCTTAGCACCCTGCTCATAAACACAGGGGCGAAGCCAAGCGGCACCTTTAGCTGCTGGCGTTAGCCAGGGCGAACTAGGTGCCGCGCCCGTCCGGTGCCACAGCGTTCCAGCAGGATGCTTAGGGATTCTTAACCTACTGGAACGGACGCCGCCAGGGAGTGCCAATCCCCTCTCCCAGCGTCCTTCTTTCAAAAAATACAACCATCATCTCACCATTTTGCCAAAAAATCATTTATAAGCACCAAAGGAGTGTAAATCATATGTCAAATTTTAAATACCTGGAAGAACAAAAAGAATACACCCTGTTTTCCGCAGCCTGTATCGAAGCAGAAAAAATATACTCCACCGCTCCCGCAATGTGCGCCGTAGGATGCCGCAAGGCGCTGGAGCTTGCCGTAAAATGGGTCTATTCCGCTGACAAAACAATGAAAATGCCATACAAAGACAATCTCCAGTCACTGATTCATGAACCAACTTTCCGCTTTGCCGTAGACCGCAGCACATGGGGCAAAATGCCGTTTATGATTAAGCTGGGCAATCTGGCAGTACATACAGAACGCAGCGTACAAGCTGGCGATGCACTTGCATCTTTGCGGGGACTTTTTGAATTTATACAATGGATTGACTATTGTTATGGCACTCATTATCAGAAACGTACATTTGATGAAAAACTGGTTCCTACAGAAAAAGTTTTTGTTGATACAAAAAAGATCAAAGCCCAGGAAAGCCTGCTCGATGAAAAGGAAGCAGAAATTGAAGCGCTGCGCAGGCAGATCGAGGAAATGTCGGAGAAATATACCGCTGAAAAAGAGCATCATCAGCAAAGCCGTACGTTTGAACCGGAGGATTTGTCGGAATTTGAGACTCGAAAGAGATATATTGATGTAGATATGAAGCAGATGGGCTGGAGATTTGACGGCTTGGATGCGGATGTACGGGAGGAATATCCGGTGGAAGGCATGGCGGGCGCCGAAGGACAGATGGGATATATTGATTATGTGCTTTTTGGAAAAGACGGGCTGCCGCTTGCTGTTGTGGAAGCGAAACGGACAAGCAAAGACCCAAACAGCGGGCGCAGGCAGGCAATGCTGTATGCGGACTGCCTGGAGCGTAAATTTGGGCGGCGCCCGGTTATGTATACGACCAATGGATTTGATACTTATTTTTGGGATGATAAGAGCAGCCCGCAGCGGAAGGTCAGCGGCGTATGCAGTAAGGATGACCTGCAAAAGCTGGTGAACCGCAGGACGGAACATCTGAACCTGATGGCGGTTCCAATAGATGACAGGATTACCGACCGCTATTATCAAAAAGAAGCGATCCGCGCCGTCTGTGAACAGATAGAGCAGGGGTTTCGCAAGCATCTGCTTGTGATGGCTACTGGAACAGGAAAAACCAGGACAGCTTCTAGCCTTGTGGATGTGTTAAGCCGTGGGAAATATGTGACGAATGTGCTGTTTTTAGCGGACCGCACAGCGCTGGTAAAACAGGCAAAGGATGATTTTAAAAACAATCTCCCAGATATGTCTTTGTGCAATCTTTGTTCAAATAAGGATGATCGCCAGGCGAGGATTGTATTTTCGACCTATCCGACGATGCTGAATGCGATCGATGACGTAAAAACAAAGAATGGAGAACGGCTGTTCACGCCGGCGCATTTTGACCTGATTATCATTGATGAAAGCCACCGCAGTATTTTTAAGAAATATCGTGCGATCTTTGAATATTTTGACGCAGTGATTGTTGGGCTGACAGCGACGCCGAAAACAGATGTTGACCGCAACACTTATGATTTTTTTGAAATGGAACAGGGTGTGCCGACCTATGCCTATGATTATGAAACAGCAGTCAGCAAGGATCATGTTTTGGTGCCATATTATAATTATGAGGTAAAGACCAAATTTCTGGAAGAGGGGATTGCCTACGATGAATTGTCTAGGCAAGACCAGGAGCGTTATGAGGAGGATTTTATTGAAGATGGGGAAGTGCCAGATTTTATCCCTTCGGCTCAGCTAAATAAATTTGTATTTAATGAAACAACGGTAGACATTGTCTTGCAGGATTTGATGGACCGGGGCATCCGGGTAGAAGGAGGGGAGCGCCTGGGAAAGACGATTATTTTTGCGCAGAATAAACGGCACGCGGAATTTATCTTGCAGAGATTTAACAAACTGTATCCCGGATATCATGGTTCCTTTGCCCAGCGCGTGATCTGCGATGACAGCTATGCACAGACAGTAATCGAGGACTTTAAAGTGCCAGGGAGAGAACCGCATATTGTTGTATCCGTTGATATGATGGACACTGGCATTGATGTACCGCAGGCGGTAAATCTGGTATTTTTCAAAAAAGTACGCTCCAAGACAAAGTTCTGGCAGATGATCGGGCGCGGCACCAGACTGTGCAAAGGGCTTGACTGCATGGATCAGATCGATGGGGAATACACAGATAAGAGACGGTTTCTGATTTTTGATTACTGCGGTAATTTTGAGTATTTTCGTGAGCATAAAGAAGGCTATGAGAGCCTGGATACGAAAACGCTGTCAGAAAATATTTTTGCCAAACAGATCAGGCTGGCGGGGTTATTGCAGGACGCGGCGTATGCTGAGGAAACGTATCAGGCATGGAGAAAAGAACTTGTAAACGGCTGCCATAAACAGATAGAATCATTAAAGACAGATTTGATTTCTGTAAGATTGCGTTTGCGGTATGTGGAAAAATATAAAAATAAGGAAGCATTTACTTATCTGAACGAAACAGATCAGTCGGAGCTGATTGGGCAGATTGCACCGCTTGTTCATTTGGATGATACAGACGTATATGCAAAGCGTTTTGATAATTTTATGTATGGCCTTATCATCGCTTATGCAGAACAGATGCCGTCATGGAAACAAGCGAAGAAGCAGTTATGCAGGATCGCCGACATGCTGGAACAAAAGGCAGGCATTCCGCAGGTAAAAAAATGCCTGCCGATGATCCAGGAGATCCATACAACAGCGTTTTGGGATGCAAATGATATCCTCCTGTTTGAGAAAGCACGCAGAGAGCTGCGCGAATTAATCAAATTTTTAGAGGAAGAAAGTGATCGAAACAAGCAGGTTGTAACCAGGCTTACAGATCCGTTAATCAGCCGTGCCGAAGGGCAGCAGTTAGAAAATGCTTATGATTTTGAAGACTACAGAAACAAAGTCAGCCGTTATGTTAACGAACACGCTGATACCATGGCGATTCACAAGCTGACACATAATATTCCTCTGTCGGCTTTCGATTATCAGGAGCTGGAACATGTGCTGACCAACGAGCTGGGCAGCAGAGAAGATTATGAACGTGTGTTTGGCGACACTCCGTTTGGGCTTTTGATTCGTAAAATAGCAAAAATGGATCATGAGGCGGCAATGCAGGCATTTTCTGTTTTTATCAATGACGAGTCTTTGAATCAGAAGCAGATTGCTTTTGTGCATAAAATTATTAGCCATGTGGAACAAAATGGTTACATGGAAAACGTTGCCGAACTGCAAAAGCCGCCGTTTGATAAGCCAGTCAGCTTTGTGAAGCTGTTTGATGCGAAAACAAGGATGGCAATTATGGATACGATTCGTGAGGTCAGGGAAAATGCGGTACATGTGATTGCATAAAAAATAATCCCCTTCCAGCAGCGACGCTCGATCAAAAACAGTTGACTTTCTAATGCCCACGATGTATCATGGTCTTTAGCTGTGCCCAAAAAGTTTATGATTCAGTTATAAATTTTGTTTTAAATTAAGAAATTTCGCAAAAAGTTCATGATTAGAATCTTGCGTTATGCTGCCAATCCACTTATAATGAAGACAGACGGCGTTTTACGTTATGCATGGAACGCACAGAAGTACAGCAGATGGAGGGGAAATGAATAATCAGTCACCAAATAATGGGAATAATAACAACAATCATAAGAAAAACGCAAATGGCCAGATGATTCTGCTGTTTTTGCTTGTTACGCTTGTGGCACTTTTTTTCATGAGCATGTTCAGCCGCTGGCAGACGCAGATGACGACCAAAGAGATTTCCTATACGGAATTTTTGAAAATGGTAGAGGAAGATAAGGTAGATAAGGTACAGGTAACGTCGAACAGTTATCGGATTACGCCGAAAAAAGCGGAAAATGAGCTCGTTCCGATTACTTATTTTACAGGCATTGCAGGCAATGATCTGGAGCTTGTGGCGCTTTTAAAGGAACACGATGTGGAATACTATCCTTATATCCCGGATGATTCTGCTACTTGGATTTACAATATTTTGAGCATCGTGCTGCCGATCCTGCTGCTCTGGGCAGTGATGGGATTTTTGATGCGCAAGATGGGAAACGGCATGGGGATGGGCGTCGGGAAAAATACCGCGAAGGTCTATGTCGAGAAAAAGACAGGCGTTACGTTTAAGGACGTTGCTGGGCAGGACGAGGCGAAGGAGTCGTTGCAGGAGGTGGTGGATTTTCTGCACAATCCGCAGAAATATACGGATATCGGTGCAAAGCTGCCAAAAGGAGCACTTCTGGTAGGCCCTCCGGGAACCGGCAAGACGCTGCTTGCGAAAGCGGTCGCAGGGGAAGCGAATGTGCCGTTTTTCTCGCTGGCTGGCTCTGACTTTGTGGAAATGTTTGTCGGTGTCGGCGCGTCCCGTGTGCGCGATCTGTTTAAAGAGGCGCAGAAGCAGGCGCCGTGTATTATTTTTATCGATGAGATCGATGCGATCGGCAAGAGCCGCGATACCCGTTACGGCAGCGGCAACGACGAACGGGAGCAGACGCTAAACCAGCTTCTTGCCGAGATGGACGGATTTGATACGTCCAAGGGGCTGTTGATCCTGGCGGCAACGAACCGCCCGGAAGTATTGGATAAGGCGCTGCTTCGCCCGGGACGTTTTGACCGCCGGATTATTGTAGAAAAGCCGGACTTAAAGGGCAGAGTTGAGACGCTAAAGGTACATTCCAAGGATGTGCTGATGGATGAAACCGTAGATTTGGATGCGATCGCGCTTGCCACATCCGGGGCGGTCGGGTCAGATCTGGCGAATATGATTAATGAAGCGGCGATTAATGCCGTAAAAAATGGCAGAAAATATGTGAACCAGTCCGATTTGTTTGAATCGGTAGAGGTTGTGATCGCCGGAAAAGAGAAAAAAGACCGGATTCTTGGCAAGGAAGAAAAGCGGATTGTCGCCTACCATGAGGTCGGGCACGCACTGACGACAGCGCTGCAAAAGGATGCGGAGCCAGTGCAGAAGATTACGATTGTTCCAAGGACAATGGGGGCGCTTGGCTATGTAATGCAGGTGCCTGAGGAAGAAAAATACCTGATGTCGGAAGAAGAGCTAAAGGCGCGCCTGGTTACCTTTATGGCAGGCAGGGCGGCGGAAGAGATCGTATTCCATTCGATTACGACAGGCGCTTCCAACGATATTGAAAAAGCGACACAGATTGCGCGCGCAATGGTAACGCAGTATGGGATGTCCAAGAAATTCGGGCTGATCAGCCTGGAATCCGTGGAAAACCGCTACCTGGACGGCAGGCCAGTCTTAAACTGCGGCGATGATACGGCAGCGGAGATTGACCAGGAAGTCCAGATCATCCTGAAAGAAAGCTATGAGACAGCGAAAAGGCTGCTGGAAGAAAACCGGGAGGTGCTTGATAAGATCGCACAATATTTATTCGAGCACGAAACGATTACGGGCAAGGAATTTATGCGTATTTACCGGGACATTAAGGGGATTCCTCAGCCGCCGCAGGAGGAAGAAAAGCGTCCTGTCCATGTGCAGGGGTTAGTGCAGCCTCCGGCAGGACAGCCGGGGATGGCGCAAAATGCATCATCGGGACAGCCGGGAACGGCACCAAATGCTCCGGTATCCCAGATGGGAACAGCGCCGAATATGCCAGCGAGACAATCGGGAACAGCGCCGAATATGCCAATGGGACAGCCGGGCGCAGTACCGAATGCACTAGTGGGACAGCCGGGAACAGCGTCAAATATACCAATGGGGCAGATGGAAAATGCGCCAGCAGGACAACCGGGAACGATGCCAAATGCGCCAGCCGCACAACCTGTGCAGGGGCTGTATCCAGAGAATAGACAAAATGCGCAGCCGCCATATTCAGCAAATGTGCAGAATGCGCAGGCACCATATTCAGCAAATGGACAGAATGCGCAGGCACCATATGCGATAAACGGACAGAATGCGCAGCCGCCATATTCAGTAAACGGACAGAATGCACAGCCGCCATATTCAGCAAACGGACAGAATGCACAGTCGCCATATTCAATGAATGGACAGAATACGCAGGTACCATATGCGGCAAACGGACAGAATGTGCAGGCACCATATGCGGCAAACGGACAGAATACGCAGGCACCATATGCGGCAAATCCGCAAAATATACAGGCACCGTATCCAGAAAATAGACAGCATGTGCAGCCGCTTAACCAGCCAGGCGGACAGCAAGGCGCACCACTGAATCAGCCAGGCGGACAGCAGGGCGCAGCGCCGAACCAACCAGCCGGGCAGCCGAATGCAGCACCAAACCAGCCAGCCGGACAACCGGGCGGGCAGATACAAAACGGGCTGGGACAGCCGCAAAGCAGCTTGCCAGGCGCGGGGCCGACCGCGGGTCAGAACCGTATGCCGGCAAAGCAGGAAGGCAGGCCGCACTCGGAATGGGAGCAGCGGTTGTGGAACCAGAATGAGCAGAAGGAAGATGAAAGGAAATAATGTTTGATATTCAGGAAGAATTAAAAAAGCTCCCGGACCGCCCGGGAGTCTACCTGATGCACGATAAGAATGACACGATTATCTATGTCGGAAAGGCTGTCAATCTGAAAAACCGCGTGCGTCAGTACTTTCGTGCCAGCCACAGGGAAGGAATTCGCAAAGACCAGATGGTAACGTTGATCGACCGTTTTGAATATATTATTACGGATTCCGAGCTGGAGGCTCTTGTATTGGAGTGCAATCTGATTAAGGAGCATCGCCCGAAATACAATATTCTGCTGAAAGATGACAAGACGTATCCGTATATAAAAGTGACGCTGGGGGAAACTTACCCCAGGGTCCTTTTTTCGCGTCAGATGAAAAAGGATAAATCCCAGTATTTTGGGCCTTATACAAGTGCGACGGCAGTCAAGGATACGATTGAGCTGATCCGCAAGCTGTATCAGCTCCGTACATGCAACAGGCAGCTTCCGCGGGATACAGGCAAAGACCGCCCGTGCCTGAACTATCATATCCATCAATGCCTGGCGCCGTGCCAGGGATATATTTCACCGGAGGATTACCGTGTGCGTATTAAAAAAGCACTGGATTTTTTAAATGGCAATTATAAGCCGGTGCTGGAGGAGCTGGAACAGAAAATGCAGGCGGCGTCCGCAGAGATGGATTTTGAAAAAGCGATGGAGTACCGTGACCTGATCAACAGTGTACGGCAGGTATCGGAAAAGCAGAAGGTCACCAATTCCGACGGAGAGGACAAAGATATTATCGCTTTGGCAAAGGATGACAGGGATGCGGTCGTCCAGGTATTTTTTATCCGGGACGGCAGGCTGATCGGCAGGGAGCATTTTTATGTTACAATTGAAGTAGGGGATACGACGCAGCAGATTTTGACATCATTTCTCAAACAGTACTATGCCGGGACGCCGTTTATTCCAAAGGAAATCATGTTGCAGGCACAGATAGAGGAAGCAGGCGTTATCGCCCAGTGGCTGAGCAGCAAACGCGGGCAGAAAGTGTATCTGCGTGTGCCGCAAAAGGGCATGAAGGAAAAGCTGGTAGACCTGGCACAAAAAAACGCCAGGCTGGTTCTGAACCAGGATAAAGAGCGGCTAAAGAGGGAAGAAGGCAGGACGATCGGGGCGATGAAGGAGATCGCACAGATCCTGGGACTGACCGGACTAAGCCGGGTGGAAGCATATGATATCTCGAATACCAATGGATTTGAGAGCGTCGGCTCGATGATCGTATACGAAAAAGGAAAGCCATGCCGCAGCGATTACCGCAAGTTCAAGCTGCGTACCGTAGCCGGGCCAGACGATTACGCATCGATGCATGAGGTGTTAACACGCCGCTTTACACATGGGATGGAAGAGCGCAGGGAGCGTGCGGAAAAACAACTGGAAGACACATACGGCAGCTTTACAAAATTTCCTGACCTGATTATGATGGACGGCGGCCGCGGGCAGGTGAATATTGCATTGCAGGTGCTGGATGAGCTGCATCTGTCGATTCCGGTATGCGGGATGGTAAAGGATGATTTTCACCGTACGAGAGGATTGTATTTTCACAATGTGGAGCTGCCGATTGACCGCAATTCCGAAGGGTTTAAGCTGATTACCAGAATCCAGGATGAAGCGCATCGGTTTGCGATTGAGTATCACCGCTCGCTGCGCAGCAAGGAGCAGGTACATTCAGTGCTGGATGATATCGCGGGTATTGGGCCGGCGAGGAGAAAAGCGTTGATGCGGCATTTTCAGTCGATTGATGCGATACGAGGGGCGACGGTGGAGCAGCTATGTGAGGCAGAAAGTATGAATGAGAAGGCGGCGCAGGCGGTGTATCGGTATTTTCGGGAGGGGGACTGCCTGGATAAATAGAAGGTGTGTTTGTGGGGACGCTGGGAGAGGGGATTGGCACGTCCTGACGGCGTCCGTTCCAGAAGGTTAAGAAGCCCTAAGCCTTCTGCTGGTACGTTGCTGGCACCGTCCGGGCGCGGCACCTAGTTCGCCCTTGCTACGCAAGAAGCTAAAGGCTGCCGCTTGGCTTCGCCCCTGCTTTGGTTCAGCAGGATGCTAAGGGCTTCTAAACCTTCTTCCAAGGCCGCAGCCAGGGCGTGCCCATCCCCTCTCCCGGCTGGTTTTCGCGGGTTCTGCAAAAAAAACGACACATCGTCTGTATGGCGAATGGCGAATTTCTATCAGTCTTTTATCTTGTTTCAGCAATGGCTCATTTTATATGGTGCAGCACGCCAGTTTTTGTCTGGATATAGTACTTGCTTCTGGCAGCAATTTATTTAGAGCGTGCGAAAACCAGCTGGAGGAAGGGGAGCGGGGCTTGCTTCCTGTGACTATGGAAAAATGTTAGGAGCCCTTAGCATCCTGCCCGATAACGCAGGGGCGAAGCCAAGCGGCACCTTTAGCTGCTGGCTGCAAGCCAGGGCGAACTAGGTGCCGCGCCCGGACGGGGCCACAGCGTAACCGCAGGATGCTTAGGGCTCCTTACATTTTGGAATCGGACCTCCAGCCAGCCCCGCGCCCCTTCCTCCAGCGTCCGTCTCAGAAAATACACCCCCGTATATCATAGGATGCCTGCGTATAAACATTGCTGTTCTGAGCAAGATGTGGTACACTGAAAGAAGAAAAGATAGAATGATGCTCCATGCACAGGAAAGGAGATTAAGTATGAAGGGTGTCAATGTACAGCGGTTTGCAGATCTGTTCCAGATGAAAAACCTGACAACAGAGATTGATCTGAGCATCCGCGAGATAACCGTATCCGAAATTAACCGGCCTGCATTGCAGTTCTGCGGCTATTTTGAATATTTTCCAAAAGAACGCGTACAGATCGTCGGGATGGTGGAATACGCGTATTTACGGCAGTTAAATGAAGAAAAGAGGACAGAAGCGATTGAGGCGTTTTTTTCCTATGATATTCCGTGTATCGTGTTCTGCCGCGGGCTGATCCCGGAAGGGAATTTTTTGGAGATTGCGAGGAAACATAACGTCGCGGTGCTTAGTACGGAACGAAAGACGTCCAGTATTACGGCGGAGATTATCCGTGTCCTGAATGAAGAGCTGGCGCCGTGTATTACGATTCACGGGGTGCTTGTTGATGTCTATGGCGAGGGGCTTTTGATTATGGGCGAAAGCGGGATCGGAAAGAGCGAGACGGCTTTGGAGCTGATTCGCCGCGGGCACCGGCTGGTCACAGACGATGTCGTGGAGATCCGTAAGATTAACGAGCGGACGCTGATTGGCACTTCGCCGGATATTACCCGTTATTTTATCGAGCTGCGGGGAATTGGCATTATTGATGTGAAGGCGCTTTATGGTGTGGAATGTGTTAAGGAAAAGCAGAATATCGATCTGGTTATTAAGCTGGAGGATTGGAAAAAAGATAATGAATATGACCGGATGGGGCTGGAACAGGAGTATACGGAGTTTTTAGGCACCAAGGTTGTATGCCATTCCCTTCCGATCCGTCCGGGACGAAACCTGGCGCTGATCTGCGAAGCGGCAGCCGTCAATCACAGGCAGAAGAAGATGGGCTACAACGCGGCAAAAGAATTGTGCCGCCGCGTGCAGGAGAACCTTTCCAAAGAAAATTCGTAAGGCGCGATGAGGAACAAGCGGAAGCATTGGAATATTCGCAAGAGGAGCGAGTAGGAAATAAGAAAAATTGAAAATGATCAGACAGAAAATGGAGAAGCAGACATGGACAAAATAAATGCGTGGGAAAAATACCCACAGGGCCAGCGTGATACGATCATGCAGTTTGGTGAAAAATACAGGCAGTTTATTTCCGGCTGCAAGACGGAGCGTGAGTGTACGGCAAAATTTGTGCATATGGCAAAAAATGCGGGATTTTCGGATATGGAAGAAATCATCGCGTCGGGGGAGGCGTTAAAGCCGGGTGATAAAGTATATGCGGTGAATAAAGGAAAAGGGCTTGCCATGTATGTGATTGGGCAGGAGCCGATCGAGCGGGGGATGAATATTTTAGGCGCGCATATTGACTCGCCGCGCCTGGATTTAAAACAGAATCCGTTGTACGAGGATACGCAGATGGCGATGCTTGACACGCATTATTACGGCGGTGTGAAGAAGTACCAGTGGGTGGCGCTTCCGCTTGCGCTGCATGGCGTGTTTGTAAAAAAAGACGGCACGGTGATCCCGGTCAGCATCGGGGATAAGCCTGGCGACCCGGTGTTCGGCGTCAGCGACCTGCTGATCCATCTAGCAGGCGAGCAGATGGAGAAAAAGGCGGGCAAGGTGATCGAGGGTGAAAATCTGGATCTGTTAATCGGCAGTATCCCGGCTGAGAAGGAAGAGAAAAAAGAGGATTGTGTCAAGGCAAATATCCTGCATCTTTTGGAGCAGGAATTTCAGATCGGGGAAGAGGACTTTGTATCGGCGGAGATCGAGGTCGTTCCTGCCGGAGAAGCGCGTGATTACGGGCTTGACCGAAGCATGATTATGGGGTATGGGCACGATGACAGAGTGTGCGCGTATCCTTCGTTTCAGGCGATGCTGGATCTTGCGGAAGCGCCGCAGCGTACCAGCGTATGCCTGCTCGTAGATAAAGAAGAGATCGGCAGCGTTGGCGCGACAGGCATGAAATCCCGTTTTTTTGAAAATATGACGGCGGAGGTCATGCAGGCGGCGGGGCAGTACAGCGAGCTGGCTCTGCGGCGGGCGCTGGCGGCTTCCAAGGTGCTTTCCTCAGATGTCAGCGCGGCGTTTGATCCGAATTTCGCGTCTGTTTCCGATAAGAAAAATGCGGCGTATTTTGGAAAAGGGCTTGTATTTAACAAGTATACCGGATCGAGAGGAAAATCTGGGTCTAATGACGCCAATCCTGAATATATCGCACATCTGAGGGAGATTCTTGACAAAAATGAGGTGTCGTACCAGACTTCGGAGCTTGGCAAGGTCGACCAGGGCGGCGGCGGAACGATCGCGTATATACTGGCGGAATACGGGATGGAAGTTATTGACAGCGGGGTTGCGGTGCTGAATATGCACGCGCCTTGGGAAATTATCAGTAAAGTCGACCTGTATGAAGCTTACCGCGGGTATCAGGTATTTTTGACGCAGGCATAGCAAGGGGCTTTGCCGGGGCAGGAAGCGGAAAGAGTAAAACGAAAAAATCAAAATCAAAAATCAGAAAGAAGGAACATGGAACCATCAGTATTTTATCAAAAGCTATGCCAGGTGCTTTCTAAGGAGCAGATTTTATGTGACGAACCAATGAGCCGCCATACGACGTTTCGCGTAGGCGGAAAGGCGGATTTTTACCTGACGCCGCGTACGGAGCAGGTGGCGGGGATACTGGCGCTCTGTAAGGAGGAGCGGGTTCCCTGCCAGATCGTCGGCAATGGCAGCAACCTCCTTGTCGGAGACTTGGGCATCCGGGGTGTCGTGCTGGCATTTACAAAACAGGCGTCTGCCGTACAGGTAGAAGGCGACTGCATCCGGGCGCAGGCAGGAGCGCTGCTGTCGCAGACGGCAGGGGCGGCATGGAAGGCGGGGCTTGGCGGGCTGGAATTTGCAGCCGGGATACCTGGCTCTGTCGGCGGCGCGGTTGTGATGAATGCGGGAGCTTATGGCGGAGAATGCAAGGATGTGCTGCGGCAGGTGACGGCACTGACGCAGTCTGGAGAGATTGTGAAGCTTACGAACGAGGAGCTGGAGCTGTCCTACCGCCATAGCTGCATCCCAAAACGGGAGCTTGCCGTGCTGGAAGCAGAGTTTGCCTTACAGCAAAAGCCGCGGGAAGAGATTCTTGCACGGATGGACGACTTAAAAAAACGCAGGACCGAAAAGCAGCCGCTGGAATATCCGAGCGCAGGCAGTACGTTTAAGCGTCCTGAGGGTTATTTTGCAGGAAAGCTGATTATGGAAGCGGGCATGAGGGGCTATTCCGTCGGCGGCGCGCAGGTATCCGAAAAGCACTGCGGGTTTATCATTAATACCGGAGGTGCGACAGCGGCGGACATTCTTGCCTTGATACAAAAGGTGCAGAAAAACGTACTGGAGCATTCCGGCGTAAAGCTTGAGCCAGAGGTTAAATGCATGGGAGAGTTTGCATAAAACAGGCGGCAGTATCACAGAAAGGGGGAGTATGTTATGCGTTTTGTAATATTAACAGGAATATCGGGAGCAGGCAAAAGTACAGCGTTAAAAATGATGGAAGATATGGGATATTATTGCGTGGATAATCTTCCGATCTTATTGATTGAGCGTTTTTATGAGCTGTCCGATAACGCGAGCGCGGAGCTGCAAAAAGTAGCGGTCGGTATCGACGTCAGAAACGGGCAGAACCTGAACGAGATGCAGGATGTGTTAAAGCGCCTGCGCGCCGAGGGCAGGAAATTCGAGATCCTGTTTCTGGATTCGGACGATCCGGTGCTTGTCAAGCGCTATAAGGAGACAAGGCGCAGCCATCCGCTTGCGCAGGGGGAGCGAGTGGATAAGGGCATTGGCAGAGAGCGCGAGCAGCTTCGGTTTTTAAAGGAAAATGCAGATTATATTATTGATACGAGCCGCCTGCTGACAAGAGAACTGAAGGTAGAGCTGGAAAAAATCTTTGTAAACAACAAGGAATATAAAAATCTGTTTGTCACAGTCTTATCGTTTGGCTTTAAATATGGCATTCCGGCGGATTCCGACCTGGTGTTTGACGTCCGGTTTCTGCCGAATCCGTATTATGTGGAAGGGCTTCGGCTGAAAAACGGCAACGATAAAGAGATCCAGGAGTATGTGCTGCAATATGAAGAGGCGCATGAATTTTTAGAAAAGCTGGAAGAGATGATCCGGTTTTTAATACCGAATTATATCGCGGAAGGGAAAAACCAGTTGGTCATCAGCATTGGGTGTACCGGGGGAAAGCACCGTTCGGTTACGCTTGCCAATGAGCTGTACCAAAGGCTTGGCAGCGTTCCTGACCATGATAAGAAGCATACCGTTTTAAATTATGGGCTTAAGATTGAGCACAGAGATATTTTAAAGGATACACAGCACAGATAAATGCAGTACGGAGTGGCGTATGTCGTTTTCAAGTGAAGTAAAAAAAGAGCTTTTTGCAGTGGAAGTAAAGCCCAGGCACTGCCAGCTTGCGGAACTGGCGGCGATGTTAAGCGGCAGCGGAGAGGTATCTGTGAAAAACGGGCGGATGCAGGCGGCGTTTTTCACAGAGAATGAGCAGGCTGCGCTGCGCTATGTAAGGCTGCTGCGGCAGGCGGGCGGCATTTTTGCCGAGGCTGCGCAGGCGGGCAGCACGTACCGCGTCGATTTAACCGATCAGGCGGATGTAAAAAAGCTGTTCCTGCTGTTAAAGGTCTTAGACAGCAGCGGGAGCCTGCGCAAAGGCATGGAGGACAGTCACAATGACGTCACGCTGGCGGACGGGCTGCTGCTGCAAAAAAGCTGCTGCAAACGGGCGTTTCTAAGGGGTGCGTTTTTGGCGGCAGGGTCGATCAGCAACCCGAAGAAGTCGTATCATTTTGAAATTGTCTGCTGCGGGCAGGCAAGGGCGGAGCAGGTCAGAGAGCAGCTTGGCTGCTTTGGGCTGGATGCGAGGATTGTAACAAGAAAAAAGCATGAGGTCGTTTATTTAAAGGAAGGCTCGCAGATCGTAGACGCACTCAATATTATGGGAGCGCATTCGGCGCTGATGAATCTGGAAAATGTCAGGATTATCAAGGAGATGCGCAATGATATTAACCGAATTGTCAACTGCGAGACGGCAAATATTAACAAGACGGTTCATGCGGCGTACCGCCAGCAGGAGGCGATCCGGTATCTGCAAAAGCAGGGAATACTCAAAAGCCTGCCCAAGCAGCTCCAGGAGATCGCGGCGCTTCGGATGGAATACCCGCAGGCAGCCATCCGGGAGCTTGGCGCATACTGTGACCCGCCGGTAGGAAAATCAGGAGTCAATCACAGGCTGCGCCGATTAGAAGAGACGGCACAGAAGGCAGGCTATGGAAAAAAGGATGATGAGTCATGAAGAAATTATTGTTTGTATATAACGCGCACGCGGGAAAGGCTGCAATACGTACAAAGCTGGCAGATATCATTGATATGATGGTAAAAAGAGGATACCAGGTCACCATCCATCCGACGCAGTGGAGCGGGAACGCGACAGAAGTGATTACCCAGGAAAGCGCGGCGTATGACCTGGTCGTATGCAGCGGCGGAGACGGCACGTTAGACGAGGTCGTCACCGGGATGATGCGTGTAGAGGAGAAAAAACCGATCGGGTATATTCCCATGGGGAGTACAAATGACTTTGCCAATTCGCTCAAGCTGCCGAAAAATGTCCTAAAGGCTGCGGAAATTGCGCTGGACGGGCGGCGGTTTGCATGTGATGTCGGCAGATTTAATGACAACAGTTTTATTTATGTGGCGGCATTTGGCATTTTTACAGAGGTGTCTTATCAGACGAACCAGGAGCTGAAAAACCTGCTCGGCCATGCGGCTTATATTTTGGAGGGGGCAAAAAGCCTGCTGGATATCGAGGCGTACAATATGCGCGTGGAATACGAGGACGTCGTGCTGGAGGGGGATTTTATTTATGGCATGGTGTCAAATTCCATATCGGTTGGCGGATTTAAGCAGATTGCCGGGAAAAATGTACTGCTGGACGACGGCGTCTTTGAGGTGACGCTGATAAAGCGTCCGAAAAATCCATTGGAGCTGAATGAAATTGTTACATCTTTGCTTACAAGAGTTGACAATACAGACCTGATTTATTCGTTTAAAACGGGGCAGATCCGCTTTTATACAGATAAGGAGGTGCCGTGGACGCTGGACGGAGAATACGGCGGAGCACATACACAGACTGTCATTAAAAACTGGCACCGCGCCGTGGAGATTATGGTGAAAGCAGTGGAAGTGGATCTTGAATAGCGGCAAGGAAACGCAAGAGGAAACGGCAGACATGGAACATGCCTGCCGTCTGTTGGTATGGAAAGAACAGACATAAATTCGTTACATAAAATTTTTGTAATTATTTGCGAACAGTGCGCGATTGATGGTGCGGGTATCCGTGGTCGGGATTTCTGTGTAATTTCCGTCCAGGATATATTTTATTTTCTCTTTGCTCATACCTGTCTCCCGCGCTACCGTTAACAGCGGCGCCGCTCCATGTGTGCGGAAATATTCTTTGATCACGCCGTAGTCATCCAGCAGCTCTTTGCCGCAGTTTACACATATGTAGCGGCCGATCCCTTTGTATTCCAGCTCACCCCCGCATGAATCACACTGCTCTGGCTTATTAAAAGTGATTTTTTCTAAACCGCGTAGTTCCATTGTTATTCCCCCGAATATAGGATGATAAAATTGTAATCGAGTTGCATTGTGAATCTATATGACATTATATCGGAAATTTAGAAAAAATCAATACAGTATCTGAAAGAAAGAAGGAAAAGGAGAAGGTATTTATGACAAAAACAAGCAAAAAACAGGATATGGGAAGCGGCAGCGTGCCGAAATTAATGCTGAGCCTCGCCATCCCTGCCGTTGTCGCACAGTTGATCAATATGCTGTACAATATCGTAGACAGAATCTATATCGGGCATATCAAGGACGCCGGCGCGTCCGCACTGACAGGCGTCGGGCTGTTCCTGCCGATTTTAATGATGATCAATGCGTTTGCGATGCTGGCAGGCTCCGGCGGAGCACCCAGGGCAGCGATCGCTATGGGCAAAAATGACAGAGAAGGCGCACAGAAGATCTTAGGCAACTGCTTCTCGGTGCTGCTTATTTGCGCCGCCCTGCTGACGGTTGGCTTCTATATCTACGCGCCGCAGCTGCTGCGCCTGTTTGGGGCGAGTGATGTAACGCTGCCATATGCTCTGGCGTACGCGCGCATCTATATTTTAGGCACGGTCTTTGTGATGATTGTCTTGGGAATGAACCCGTTTATCACAACACAGGGCTTTGCCAAATTCAGCATGATTACGACGATTGTCGGCGCGGTATGCAATATTGTTTTAGACCCGATCCTGATCTTTGTGCTTGGCATGGGTGTAAAAGGCGCGGCAGTCGCCACAGTAGCAAGCCAGGCAGTCAGCGCTGTGTGGGTGTTTTTATTTTTAACAGGCAAAAGGACGCTGCTGAGGCTGGACGTGCAGCATATGAGGATTATCCCAAAGGTGATCATGCCCTGCCTGGCGCTTGGAATCTCCACCTTTGTAATGATGAGCACAGAAAGTATCCTAAATATCAGCTTTAACAGCAGCCTGTCGCGTTATGGCGGCGACCTTGCCGTAGGCGCGATGACGATTATCTCTTCTTGCAGCCAGTTGGTAATGCTGCCGATACAGGGAATCTGCCAGGGCGGGCAGCCGATTATGAGCTTTAATTATGGAGCCGGCAACAAAGAACGCGTGAAACAGGCGTTTCGCTGCCAGTTTTTGGCGTGTACCTTATATGCGAGCGTGATGTGGCTGCTGCTTTTAGTATTCCCGCAAATTTTTACGGGCATTTTCAGCAGTGACGCTTCTTTGAAAGAGTATACGGTTTGGGCGATGCGCATTTATATGGCAGGCATTTTCTCAGCCGGCGTACAGGTCGGCTGCCAGCAGACGTTTATGGCGCTTGGGCAGGCAAAGATCAGCCTGCTGATGGCGTGCCTTAGGAAGCTGGTGCTGCTGATTCCGCTGATTTTTATACTGCCGCATGTTTTTTCAGATCCGGTGTTCGGGGTATTTGTGGCAGAGCCAGTGAGTGATATTTTAGCGGCTGCGGTTACGGCGTCGATGCTTTTTATGCGGCTGAACCGGATATTGGAGGAAGGGGCGGCGCAAACAATGAGCTAAGTGAACTGATGATTCCTTAAAAGGGCAGCGATGGGGGGACGCCGGGAGAGGGGATTGGAACGCCCTGCCAGCGTCCGTTCCAGAAGGTTAAGAATCCCTAAGCATCCTGCGGTTACGCTGTGGCACCGTCCGGGCGCGGCACCTAGTTCGCCCTGGCTTACAGCCAGAAGCTAAAGGCTGCCGCTTGGCTTCGCCCCTGCGTGATCGAGCAGGATGCTAAGGGCTTCTAAACCTTCTTCCAAAGCCGCTGGCAGGGCGTTCCAATCCCCTCTCCCGGCTGGTTATCGCCTGTTCTACAAAAGATACTTGGCGTACAGTATACTGTGTGCCATGTACAAAGTATAGTTCTGCCACTGTCATGGCGTACAGTATACTGTGTGCCGTGTACAAGATATAGTTCTGTCACTGTCAGCTTCTTGTTTCTTTACGGTAATGATGCGGTTTGGGGTGGAGGAGGTAGAAGCTCCAGCGCCAATTGCTGGCTATGAGATATAATTTATTTAGAGTCCTCGAAAACCAGCCGGAGGAAGGGGCGCGGGGCTTGCTTGCGGTTCCTTTGGAAAAATGTTAGGAGCCCTTGGTATCCTGCTCGATCACGCAGGGGCGAAGCCAAGCGGCAGCCTTTAGCTTCTGGCTGTAAGCCAGGGCGAACTAGGTGCCGCGCCCGGACGGTGCCACAGCGTAAATGCAGGATGCCTAGGGCTCCTTACATTTTGGAATCGGAACCGCAAGCAAGCCCCGCGCCCCTTCCTCCAGCGTCCTTTCTCGACCCAAAAAAATTTTACAATTGTTTATCCTTTAATGGCAAATTTTACTTTCCTTTTTTGCCGAAAAATGGTATGATAAAGAGGCAGCAGGCTGGAGCAGGATTCGATCAGGGCATCCAGCCAAAATAAAGTAAGGAGATGGAGGAAATCACATGTTAGTATCAGCAGCAGAAATGTTAAAAAAAGCAAAAGCCGGTCATTATGCAGTAGGCCAGTTTAACATCAACAACCTGGAATGGACCAAGTCTGTATTATTAACCGCGCAGGAATTAAACAGCCCGGTGATCCTTGGCGTATCTGAAGGCGCAGGAAAATATATGACTGGCTTTAAGACGGTTGCAGCGATGGTGAAAGCAATGGATGAAGAGCTGGGAATTACCGTCCCGGTAGCGCTGCATCTTGACCATGGTACTTATGAAGGCTGCTATAAATGTATTAAAGCAGGCTTTACATCCATCATGTTTGACGGCTCACATTACCCGATTGAGGAAAATGTAGCAAAGACAAAAGAGTTAGTAGCAGTATCCCACAATCTGGGGCTTTCCATTGAAGCAGAGGTAGGCTCGATTGGCGGCGAAGAGGACGGTGTCGTAGGTGCCGGCGAATGTGCAGATCCTAAGGAATGCAAGGCAATCGCTGATTTGGGCGTTGATATGCTTGCGGCTGGCATCGGCAATATTCACGGCAAATATCCAGAAAACTGGGCAGGATTAAGCTTTGAAACATTGGATGCCGTACAGAAAGAGACCGGCGACATGCCGTTGGTACTTCACGGCGGGACAGGCATTCCAGAAGATATGATTAAGAAAGCAATCTCACTTGGCGTTGCAAAGATCAATGTAAATACAGAATGCCAGTTATCTTTCCAGGAAGCAACGCGCAAATATATCGAAGAAGGCAAAGACCAGCAGGGCAAGGGCTTTGATCCGCGTAAGCTGCTCGCACCTGGCGCAGAAGCGATTAAGGCTACTGTTAAGGAGAAGATGGAGCTGTTTGGTTCTGTCGGCAAGGCGTAAGATGTTGGTAAATCTGCCGAAAAACAGGCTGAGATCATTTGAAAAATAGAATAATATCCTGAAAAATAATTCAAGTATTGTAATTTGTCTGAATTTGGTGTATTTTAGTAGCAGATCAGAAAACGAACGAGGATGTTCCAGAAAGGGGCATCCTTGTTTTTTTTCATCATATACTAAAACTGTCAGGTTGCTGTACATATCCGTCAGGATCGGAAAGAAAGGAAACGAGGATAGAACTATGAGCGAATTTTTTAATGTAGCAGACATTTTTGGGGAAAATGTGTTTAATGATGCTGTCATGCAGGCACGCCTTCCGAAAAAGGTTTACAAGAAAATGAGGGAAATTATTGAAAATGGCGCGGAACTGGATCTTGCCACAGCGGACGTCGTTGCACATGAGATGAAGGAATGGGCGATTGAAAAGGGCGCGACACACTATACGCACTGGTTCCAGCCATTGACAGGGGTCACTGCGGAAAAGCATGATTCTTTTATTACAGCTCCGATGTCTACAGGCAAAGTGCTGATGAGCTTTTCCGGGAAAGAATTGATCAAGGGCGAGCCGGATGCATCTTCTTTCCCGTCCGGCGGGCTGCGTGCGACATTTGAGGCAAGAGGATATACGGCATGGGACTGTACGTCTCCGGCATTTGTCAGACAGGACGCTGCGGGCGCGACGCTCTGTATCCCGACGGCTTTTTGTTCCTATACGGGTGAAGCGTTAGACCAAAAGACGCCGCTTCTGCGTTCGATGGAAGCGATCAATGACCAGGCGATCCGTCTCGTGCGGCTGTTTGGCAATACGACGTCCGTAAAAGTAACACCGTCCGTAGGGCCGGAACAGGAATACTTTATCGTAGACCGGGCGAAATATTTGCAGCGCAAAGACCTGATTTTTACCGGGCGTACACTGTTCGGCGCGATGCCGCCGAAGGGCCAGGAAATGGACGATCATTACTTCGGCGCGATCCGCGAGCGTATTGCGGCTTATATGCGCGACGTCAACAAAGAGCTGTGGCGCCTTGGCGTATCGGCAAAGACACAGCACAACGAGGTAGCACCGGCACAGCACGAGCTGGCACCGATCTATGCAGAATGCAATATCGCAGTGGACGACAACCATTTAATTATGGAAACGCTGAAAAAAGTGGCAGGGCGCCACGGGCTGCAATGCCTGCTTCATGAGAAGCCATTTGCGGGCGTCAACGGTTCGGGTAAGCACAACAACTGGTCGCTGGTCACAAATGACGGCATCAACCTGTTAGACCCGGGCGTTACGCCGCATGAAAATATCCAGTTTTTACTTGTGCTGACCTGTATTTTAAAAGCGGTTGACAAACATGCTGCGCTGCTGCGTGCGTCCGCGGCGGATGTCGGCAACGACCACAGGCTTGGAGCAAACGAAGCGCCGCCGGCTATTTTATCAGTATTTTTAGGCGAGCAGCTCGAGGACGTGATCTCTCAGCTAATCAGCACAGGCATGGCGACACATTCGATCAAGCGCCAGATGCTTGAGACAGGCGTTAAGACGCTGCCGGATTTCAGAAAAGACGCGACGGACAGAAACCGTACGTCACCGTTTGCATTTACTGGCAACAAATTTGAATTTCGTATGGTAGGCTCTCAGGATTCCGTTGCACAGTCCAACGTCGTGCTCAATACGATCGTTGCCGAAGCTTTTTCCGAAGCCTGTGATGTCTTGGAGCAGGCAGAGGATTTTAACGAGGCAGTCCATGATCTGATTAAGCAATACGCGGTAGAGCATGAGAGGATTATTTTCAATGGCAACGGCTATTCCGACGAGTGGGTGGAGGAGGCGCAAAAGCGCGGCCTGCCAAACATTAAGTCGATGGTAGATGCGATTCCGGCATATACGGCAGAGGCTTCGGTTGCCGCATTTGAAAAATTTAATGTATTTACAAAAGCAGAGCTGGAGTCCCGTGTAGAGATCGAATATGAGACGTATGCCAAGACGATCAACATCGAAGCGAAGGCAATGATTGATATAGCAGGCAAGCAGATTATTCCGTCTGTGATCCGGTTTACGACTGCGCTTGCTGCTTCGATCAATGGGGTAAAGGCGGCATGTGATGCGGATGTAAGCGTACAGACGGAGCTGTTAACGGAGGTGTCTGCACTGCTTGCACAGACGAAGGCGGCGCTGAAGAAGCTGGTTGAAGCAGATGCTGTCGGGTCTGCGATGGATGAGGGCAGGGAACGTGCTGTTTATTACAGGGATGTGATTAAGGCGGCGATGGAAGCGCTGCGTGAGCCGGTTGACCGTCTGGAGATGATGGTGGATAAGGATATGTGGCCGATGCCGTCTTATGGGGATTTGATTTTTGAGGTGTAAATGAAGAAAAAAGAGCCTGGGGGTTTGCGGGCTCTTTTTTTGTTTGTATGGGGGGTATTGCGAAGGGGACGCTGGGAAAGGGGATTGGCGCGCCCTGCATGTGTCCGCTCCAGAATATTAAGAAGCCCTAAGCATTGTGATGCTGCGTTGTGGCTGCGTCCGGGCGCGGCACCTAGTTCGCCCTTGCTACGCAAGAAGCTAAAGGCTGCCGCTTGGCTTCGCCCCTGTGTTATTCTTCACAATGCTAAGGGCTTCTAAATATTCTTACAAGGCCACATGCAGGGCGCGCCAATCCCCTTTCCCGGCTGGTTATCGCAGGTGCTACATATAATATAGATGGATTACAAGGAGCAGATCATTCTTAATAGTTGACGGCTTGTTTATTATCTGGTGGATACTGAAAAATATTCCCTATATCGCAATGGAACGCGAGAATTTTTAGTGTTAGTTGTTTAAGATTGAACTTTTGCAAGCAATGCATCCTGTAATACTTTAGAAAAAT
Organism: uncultured Eubacterium sp.; assembly: GCA_947090545.1. Classification (GTDB taxonomy): domain Bacteria; phylum Bacillota; class Clostridia; order Lachnospirales; family Lachnospiraceae; genus Eubacterium_J. The sequence continues at coordinate 25,595 of CAMUPC010000023.1, forward strand.
TAATGCTTTTTTCTTCACAAAGAGTATTCAGCCACATGGGGATGCTTAATGTTTTTTTTACTGCTTTGTCACTGTGTTGTTTTGCGTATTCAGTCATATCTACAAGTACCATATTTACAAAAGCAGTACTTTCAGCGGATTCCATATCGAAATCTTTTAAAACGGATGCAATATCTATCTTATTTAGGGCTGTAGCTGTAGGAAGTTTTTCACCATCACGCAGGGATGTGAACAGGTGTAGCCCGCAAGCGTCCTGTGCCATGCGCATAGCGTCCGCTACATTGTCCCCAAAAGTTGCGAGATTTCCTAAGTCGGGGAAAATGACTGATATTTTGCCTTCTTCTTCATAGAAAACGGCTGGGTATACATAATTCATAAATTATTACTCCTTTCCGTGTAATGTATATTATCTGCAAGGGGCAGGGGCTTAGTTCAGCCCCGCCTGATTGCGTATGGATTTAACGATACTTTTAGGAATGTCGCCCGGATGATTTGGAACACTTATTTTTCCGGGCTTTTCTGGATGTTTGTATTGATAGTGCGAACTGCTTATATCTGTGACATACCAGCCATCATTTTTTAACATCCGATCTGCTTCTCGAAACCTCATGTATGTTTCCTCCTTACAATGACATAATAACACGTATTTTACGTATTATCAAGAGGAAAACATATAAAATGTACGTATTATTCGTAAATAGAATGATACGATGAAATATTTTATTATGGTGTTTCATTCCTTGCTGTCTTTTTTGAGAAAGCGGCTTCTTATAAGCGGCGGGCTCAATGTTTCCCTTGGATGGCTCAATAACATGCGGGCTTGTGTGATGGAGATTGTGAACGGGGAAATCATTTTCGCATAGGTAACATGGCGGCAGAGGGTAAATGTTCTGTTGCTTTGCATTTGTAAAAAAATATGTCTGCTTGATCTGTTTGACTTTGAAGTGCAAAATGCATATATCAGCCGTAGAAATGTGGAAAAAAATGAGCCGGAATGTGGTGTGATTATTTTTGAGGGAGCAGGGCATTGCGTAAATATGGACACGCCAAATCAATTTAATGCTGTTATGGAGGAATTTTGGTTCAGTGGAAACCCTCCCATAAAATTTTAAAAAGATTCCAAAGCACTACTTTACAAAACAGATGAAAAAGCCGATATACTAATTATTAACATACATAAACGGTAAACGGACTTACCAATACAAAAAAAGCAGTCGACATCACAACCGGCTGCTACATCAGGGATCAGGGAGGATGAGCGTATGGGCATGAGGGTCGGCGGATCGAATCAGAACAGGCGAGTGATTCAGATCAAAAATTTTGACGGTTCTGTAGCTGCGACATTCAGCGTATCAAAACCAGGCAAGAAAAAGACGAAGCGCCTAAACTATAATTTCAAGTCAGTTTCGTCTCAGATCTTACTTTCTAAAACATCCAACAGCGCGGGAAAAGCCGTAACAAAGGCGCGGGGAACAATCGCGATGCTGCTGCGCAAAGTCAGGTCCGGGGAATATGATGACCAGGAGCTGGAACATGCGATTATTCATGCGCGCAAGATGGAGCGCATTGCCAAAAAGCGGATGCGGCATTTGAAGCAGGAAGAGGACATCGAGCAGAAAGGGAAATCGGAAGAGCTGGAGGATGAGCTGCTAGACGGGCTGGAGGAGTCGTCTGAGGAAGAAGCGGAGCTGGAGCTGAGCGAAGAGGAGCTACAGCGTTTGATGGAAGAATATCAGGAGATGATGCAGGAGTCGATGGAGGAGATGATGCAGGAATCCATGGAAGAGCTGTTGCAGGAAGCGTCGCTGGAAGAGCTGTCAGAGGAATTTTGCGGCGCCGTTTATGAGATGGAGCCGGAGGACTTGGAGCAGCTAAAGAAAAAGCACCGTTCGGATGAAATGCGCGAGATTATGGATGCGGATATGAAATATCTGCGTGCCGTGTTCCAAAAGCTGGAACGCGAACGCCAGGAGCTTTCAAGCGGGATCAAGAGCTTTGCGTCTGAGATGCCAAGCGGTGTATCGCTGGAGCTTTCAGGGCTGGAGATGCCAGTGGAGACGCCGCAGATGCCAGTGGAGGCTGTGGGCGGAGGGATTGACCTGATGGCTTAGTATCATAGGTTTCACAGATGAGGGAGATTGGTTTATTCTGAAAAATTTCAAGTTAGTACTTTACAAGCACCTTGTTTTTTGTTAGAATGATTGCACATGGAATTATATTTATTAAAACCTGTATCGAATTACAGGAGTGGATTTTTCAAGATGTAGTAGGAATATCTTTTTTTCGCCACATGACTGCATGGAAGGCGAGGATTCTGAAAGGAGTCCCGCTGTTCCAGATTCGCAGGCATGTGGTTTTTTTATGACTATTTTTAAGATGGAGGAAAAGACATGGAACAGACATTTATGAAAGAGAAAAAAATACTGCCGCTTGTGCTGTCGATGGCGCTGCCGATGGTGCTGTCAATGGCGGTCAATTCGCTGTACAATATTGTGGACAGCTATTTTGTGGCACGCTACAGTGAAGATGCGATGACGGCACTGGCGCTCGTCTTTCCGGTGCAGAATCTAATCAATGCGGTAACGATCGGGTTTGGCATCGGCGTCAATGCGGTAACGGCGTATTATCTTGGAGCGCAGCAGAAGGAAAAGGCAAACCGGGCGGCTACACAGGGTGTTTTCTTAAATTTTGTACATGGAGTCGTATTGGCTGCGCTTTGTATTGCGGTGATGCCGGTGTTTCTGCGTGCGTTTACGTCAGTGGAGCCGATTATGGAGCAGGCGCTTATTTATTCCAACCGTGCATTTTTATTTGCACCGATGATTGCGGTCAGCCTGTCTTTTGAGAAAATCTTTCAGTCAGTCGGCAGCATGAAGGAGACGATGTTTTGTATGATGTGCGGGTTTGCTGCAAATATTATTTTAGACCCGCTGATGATCTTTGGAATCGGATTTTTCCCGCGGATGGGAGCTGCGGGGGCGGCATATGCAACAGGAATCGGGCAGTGTATTACGGTAGCAGTATATGCGGCGCTGTATATTATCCGTCCGATTCCCGTGAAAATTGCAAAAGAGTACTTGCGTTTTGATCAGGAGGTGACAAAAAAACTCTATGCGATCGGTATTCCGGCGATGCTGAACCTGGCGCTGCCGTCGCTTTTAATCTCAGCACTGAACGGGATACTTGCCGGATTTTCTGAAAAATATGTGCTGGTACTCGGCGTTTATTATAAATTGCAGACCTTTATTTACCTGACCGCAAACGGAATTATCCAGGGAGTACGCCCGCTCGTCGGCTACAATTACGGCGCAGGAGAATATAAGCGTGTAGACGGCATTTTTAAGACGACACTGAAGCTGTCTATGGGCGTTATGTTCATTGGAATGGTGCTGTCGTGGCTGATGCCCGCACAATTGATCGGGCTGTTTACTTCCAGCCAGGATACAATCGATATGGGAGTCACGGCGCTGCATATTATCAGCCTTGGATTTGTCGTGTCCTCAGTGTCAGTCACCTGCTCCGGGGTGCTTGAAGGGCTCGGAAAGGGGACGCCGTCTTTGTATATTTCAATTGCACGGTATGTTGCTGTCATTATCCCTGCCGCATTTTTGTTCAGCCGTTTTGCGGGAGCTGACGGAGTGTGGTATGCGTTTGTTTTTACGGAGATTGTGTCGGCGGTGTTTTCGTATTTTATTTACCGCAGGAGTTATTCGGGTATTGCGGTTGTTGAAGATGCTTAGATATTTATCGATGATTTTTAAAAGAAAGTGGCAAAATTTTTATCTTATCTAATTCTAATGCATTAAATGTGGTCAAGTGTTGTATTTTTGTTCATACGGGGGACGCCGGGAGAGGGGATTGGCACTCCCTGGCGGCGTCCGTTCCAGAAGGTTAAGAATCCCTAAGCTTCCTGCGTTTACGCTGAGGCACCGTCCGGGCGCGGCACCTAGTTCGCCCTTGCTACGCAAGAAGCTAAAGGCTGCCGCTTGGCTTCGCCCCTGCTTTGGTTCAGCAGGATGCTAAGGGCTTCTAAACCTTCTTCCAAGGCC
>CAMUPC010000024.1 GCA_947090545.1 uncultured Eubacterium sp.
CCGGACGGTGCCATAGCGTAACCGCAGGATGCTTAGGGCTCCTTACATTTTGGAATCGGAACCGGAAGCAAGCCCCGCTCCCCTTTCTCCAGCGTCCCCTTTTCAAAAAACGCAATATTTGATCCGAGTGATCTGAAATGTCGATAATCATGTTTCGCAATCAAAAATTTTTTACACGGAAAAGAGAGATATAATGCGAATGAAATCCATCAGATGACAAAGAAAATAGAGATGCAGAATCTGTCTGGATATCGATGTTTGAAACTTTTATCAAAACCGTATCTTGCAGATATTCTGTGTCAAGCGTTAGCACTATCTGAAATCGTTCTTATAAACAACTTTTTATATAGAAAAGTTATCTTTTAGTATTCTATACCAATTTTTATTTTTTTGCAATAGAAACAAAAAAATTGTCTAAAATTCCCATTTTTAAGATACATGATCCACTTCTATTTATGAATAATCCCTAATAAAATCACGCTATTTCCATGAAAACATTCCTTTATCCATAACGGTTACGTTTAGCTGATCACAGTATTCCTTTATGCGTAAATGAAAACATAACGGTATTTTCCTTATTTTTAAGCGATTCTTATATTGTATGTCATTTGTAATGCATAACTTTTCTATATAAAATGTTATGGACTGCAAGAATCGTTTTTACAACCGCGGCAGAATGGGAAGCTGCGGCTGCAAAATGGAGGGAAGGATGAAGGAATTAGATTACGCAAAAATGGGGATGCGCATCCGCCAGGTTCGGAAGGCGAAGGGCTGGTCGCAGGAAGAGCTTGCAAAAAAATGCGGGATCAGTATGTCCTTTCTGGGGCATATTGAGCGAGGGACAAGGATTATGAGCCTGGAGACATTTGTCAGTATTTGCGGGGTGTTGGAGGCGGATGCGGATGAATTGCTTTGGGGTGAAGTGCATCCGTCGGATGCTGTGCTGGAACTGTGGGAGCCTGCAAAAGTAAAGTCCGGCGGCGGGCAAAAACAGGCGGACAGCTATGCGATGTACGTTAAGATTATGAAATCAGTTGCAGAGATTATGAATGAAGCATGATATGAAAAAGGAGAAAGTACTGGTCGCGGCATCCGTGGCTTCCATGATAGACCAGTTTAATATGCCGAATATACGGCTGCTGTTAGAGCTTGGATACGAAGTGCATGTGGCGTGCAATTTTTTGGAAGGTAATACCTGTGATGAATCTCGGATACAGAAGCTGAAAAAAAGCCTGCGCGAATTGTCTGTATGTTATCACCAGTGGGATTGTCCGCGGAAAATATGGTCTGTTGGCAAAAGCAGCCGGGCGTTCAGGCAGCTTTTGGAGCTGACGAAACGGTATCGGTTTGCATGGATGCACTGCCATTCTCCGATTGGCGGGGCGCTGGCGAGGCTTGTGGCACATCGATGTGGAATCAGGGTGATTTATACGGCGCATGGATTTCATTTTTATCAGGGCGCGCCGCTTCATCACTGGCTGCTTTATTACCCGGCAGAAAAGCTGCTTTCCTATTGGACGGATGTATGTGTGACTGTAAACCGCGAAGATTATCAGTTTGCCAAAAAGCACCTGTATCGAAAAGCAGGCAGTCTCTTTTATATTCCTGGTGTTGGTATTGATACGGAACGATTTCACAGCCTGCCGCAAGATCGTACGTTAGGGCGGAAAAGGGATTTTTGCAGGAAATACGGGATTCCTAAAGATGCCTGTATCCTGTTGTCTGTGGGCGAGCTTAGCAGGCGCAAAAACCATCGTGCTGTGATTGCGGCATTGGCGGAGATGGAGGAAAAGAACTGCTATTATCTGGTCTGCGGGCAGGGAGGACAGAAAAGACGGCTGATGCGGCAGGCGAAACGGCTGGGTGTGGAAGGAAGGGTCAGGCTGTTTGGTTTTCAGGAGCATGTGGAGCAATTTTACAGATATGCGGATATTTTTGTGTTTCCTTCGTTACAGGAGGGGATGCCGGCGGCGCTGATGGAGGCGATGGCAGCAGGGATGCCGTGTGTCGCGTCCGATATACGCGGAAACCGTGAGCTGGTGGAGAATCGGTTTTCTCTGGGAAACAAGGAGCAGCTAGTAAAGCTGCTGGAATCTTTGGTTGCAGATGATAGGCTGCGCAGGCAGCGCGGGCTTGTTTATCAAAAAACGATGGCGGGATATGGTTTGCGGGCGGTGCAAAAGCGTATGAGGCGCATTTATGCGGGGATGAAGCCGGACATTCGGATTTCGGTGCTGGTTGCGGTGTACCAGCCGAATGCGGCATGGCTGGAGCAGCAGCTTGTATCGGTTTCCCGGCAGACGTTTCCGGTTTATGAAGTGATTATTATGGATGACAGTGCGGATGCGGATGTATTTCGTACCGTACAAAAGATTGCGGCTAAGAGCTTATTCGACATGCCGCGGGTGAGCGTGTGCCAAAGCAGCCGCAGGGAGGGTTCCAACCGGACATTTGAAAAGCTGGTGCGTATGGCAAATGGGAATTATCTTGCCTTTTGTGACCAGGATGATATCTGGGAACCTCAAAAGCTGGAGATGTTGGTAAAAGCGATCCAAAAAGAAGGCGCGGTAATGGCATACAGTGATATGTCCGTAATCGATGAACACGGTGTTCTGGTTTTCCAAAGCCTGCGAAAAATGCGCAGGGGGCTTTCGTATGTTAACGGCGGCAATACCGCGGCAAAATATGTTGCAGAGAACTGTACGGCTGGCTGTTCGATGCTTGTGCGGGCGGATCTTGCGAAACAGGCGGTTCCTTTTTGTAGCTGCACATACTGCGACCAGTGGATTGCATTGTACGCGGCAGCGTGCGGCAGGGTGGTGTTTGTCCGCCAGCCGCTTGTCCGTTACCGCAGGCACGGCGGCAACCAGACGGGGCGTTTGCAGGGAATTTGCAGCAAACAGGATTATTATAAAAAAAGGGTAGTTCCGATGTACGGCTTGATATGCGAGATCAAAAGGCGCGGGATTCATTTTGAACAGGAAAAGCAGGTGGCGGCGTTTGCCAAAGCCCGCTTGTGCCGAAAGATGACAGGGATTTTTCGGTACAGAAAATGCAGTCGAAAATACGCCTATTTTGACCTTTTGCTGCTGTTTCTGCCCGATGTGCTGGCGGACAGGCTGTTTCATGTGCTACAGAGAAAGTGACAGGATAATGAAAATACTATATTTTGCCCCGATTTATTATAACGATATGAAACAAAGGCCCCAGCAGATCGCGGAATGCCTGGCTAAAAAGCATCAGGTGTATTATGTGGAGCCAACGGTGAGCCTTGTGCGCTGGCTGCTTAAGGGCGGGCGCAGCTTTACGGGGATGGAAAAGAGGATCTTGGGCAACCTGACCGTCCTTCGGCTCAACGGGAGCCTGACGATTCACAAAAGCATCGAGATCCTGGATGTCTGCGGGATCAACAGCCTGTCTGAGCTTTGGCAGCTTCGCAGGCTTGTGAAACAATGCGACCTTGTATGGACAGGATACAGCGGCTGGTATCCGCTTATCCGGCATTGGAAGCACATACCGGTTCTTTTTGACAAGATGGATGAAGAAGCGCTGCTTGTTGCTTCTAAGCTTTGGAAGCTGACGCTGCAAAGGAACCAGCGCAGGCTGCTGCGCCGGGCTGATGTTGTGACAGTGACAGCGGTCCAGTTTTATGATGAATTAAAAGCGGCAAACAAAAAGACGTATTTGATTCCAAATGCCGTATCAGACAGCTTTGCATCCGGCGGGGCGCATGGGGCAAGCTTTGGAAGGCTGCGCCGGGCAAATGTATTTGGGTATATCGGGACGATGAGCGAATGGTTTGACGAGGCTGTGATCTGGAAGCTGCTGGCGCTGGACAGCCGGTATGAGATTTATCTGGCAGGCAGAAATGACCGGCGCCCGATCTGCCATCCGAGAGTCCATTATCTTGGTATTTTGGAAAACGGCCAGCTTCCCGCGCTGCTTGAGACGTTTGACGTATGCCTTTACAATTTTAAACAATCGCCGCTTCTTGATACGATCAACCCTGTAAAAATCTATGAGTACCTGGCGCTTAACAAGCCAGTGCTTGCGGTAAAAAGCAAAGAAACGCTGCGATTCAAAAAATATTTGGCGCTTTATGAGGATGTAGAGGAGATCGAAGCGATTGTAAAGCAGGGCTTTTGGCGTCCGTTTGCGGATGCGAAAAGCCACAGGCAGTTTCTTAAGCACAATAGCTGGGAAGCTAGGACAGCGCAGATCGAACAGGTATTCACCAGACTGAGAGGAAGTTGTTGAAAGATGAAAAAAGTGTTGTCCGTCTTTGGGACGAGGCCGGAAGCGATAAAAATGTGCCCGCTGCTAAAAGAACTGGCAAAGCATCCTGAGCTTAAAAGCGTCGTCTGCCTAAGCGGGCAGCACAGGGAAATGTTACGCCAGGTGATGGATATTTTTGGCGTCCATGAGGAATATAACTTAAACCTGATGAAGCCGCATCAGACGCTGACAACGATTACCTGCGGCGTGCTGGAAGGGTTTGCGCAGGTACTTGCGAAAGAAAAGCCGGATCTTGTTTTAGTGCACGGGGATACGACAACTTCGTTTGCGGCAGCTCTTGGGGCATTTTACAGGCAGGTGCCGGTTGGACATGTGGAAGCAGGGCTGCGTACGTATGATTCCTATGCGCCGTACCCGGAAGAAATGAACCGGAGCCTGACGGGAAGGCTTGCCGCGTTTCATTTTGCACCGACCGAGGAGAACAGGAAAAACCTGGAAAGAGAACAGATCAGGGAACATGTATACGTAACCGGCAATACGGTCATCGATGCTTTAAAAACTACGGTAAGGAAAGATTATGTATGGAAAGACCCGACATTACAGCGGCTGAATGCTGAAAAAAGCAGGTATGTCCTGCTGACCGCGCATCGGCGCGAAAACCTGGGCGAGCCGCTTAGAAATATCTGCCGGGCAGTGAAAAGGCTGGCGCAGCGGTATGAAGATTTGGCGTTTGTCTATCCGGTGCATTTAAACCCGAAGGTGCGTGAGACAGCGGAGCAGGTTCTTGGAAATAGGCACAATGTATTTTTGATTCCGCCTGTAGATGTGGAGGATATGCATAATGCGGTCAGCCGCAGCTTTTTTGTCATGACAGATTCCGGCGGTTTGCAGGAAGAAGCGCCTTCCTGCGGCGTGCCAGTCCTGGTACTTCGCACGGAAACAGAGCGGCGGGAAGCACTGGCGGCAGGCACGGTAAAACTTGCCGGTGTCAAAGAAGAGCAGATCTATCAGGCGGCAGTGAACCTCATTGAGTGCCCAGCAGAATATGAGCGGATGGCAAAGGCAGTCAACCCTTATGGGGACGGGCACGCATGTGAGCGGATTACAGAAATTATTTTGCGCATTTTGTTTGATTCCGGTGATTCGCAGGCATTGTAGAAAATAAAAAGTAAGGAAATAAAAAACAATGAAAAAAGTGCTGACGGTAGCGGTTCCTATGTACCAGGTGCAGCAATATATAAAAAAGTGCCTGGAAAGCTTTTTGGTTCAAGAAATAGAACAAAAAGTAGAGATCTTGGCTGTGGACGACGGCTCTTTTGACGGGACGTCCGCGGCGGCAAAACAATATGCCAGGAAATATCCGCATATGATCCGCTACATCCGCAAGGAAAACGGCGGGCACGGCTCCGCTGTCAATACAGCAATGCGATATGCAGGCGGAAAATACTTTATGGTCGTAGACGGAGACGACTGGGTCAGGCAGGAAGATTTTCGGGAACTTGTGATGCAGTTGGAAAAACTGGATGCCGACCTTGCCGTAAGCCATTATGTGAGGGTAAAGGGCAGGAAGGAGACGGTAGTGTACACAAAAGCGCCGTTGTATGGAACGGTTCTGCCGTTTGCATGTTTGCAGGCGGCAGGCTGCTATGCTGCGCTGCCGTCGATCTGCTATCGGACAGAACTGTTAAAAAAGGCGGCGCTTCATTTGCCGGAACATAGTTATTATGACGACCTTGTGTATATGACAAAACCAATGTGGCTCGTACAGACGGTTGTCTTTTTAGACCTGGCGCCGTATCAGTACAGGGTCGGGACGGCTGCGCAGAGCACTTCTAAAAAGCAGATGGCAGACAATGCTGTGCAGCATAGAAAAATGGTTTGCCGCCTGTTCTACGATTACAGCAGCAAAAAAGGCTCCGGCAAAAAAGGCTCTGACAAAAAGGAATCGGCACAGGAACAATATATCAGGACAGCCGTATGCCGGGCGTTTTTGGACCATTATTATATTTTTCTGCAATGCGAGCCAAATATGAGGCTCGCCGCGGTACGTCTGAAACAGACAGATGCCTTTTTGCGAAAACAGGATGCGCCAATGTTCAAGGAGCTGTCCTGTCAGATCCGTTTTTTAAAGCTGCTGCGCAAAAGCGGCTATGCGCTGCTGCCGGCATATCGATGCAAAAGCATGGCAAAAGGGCTGCTGAAACTGCTGCAAGGCAGCTATGTGAAAGGAGAATCGATGCGATGAGAATCTTTACAGCAAGCTGGTTTTTTCCGCCGGCGACTTCTGCGGAAGGATTGGCGGCATATAAGCTGCTAAAGCATTCCTCTTATACGTATGATGTCTGCTGCTCGCGAAGCAGGCTGTGGGGATACGCGCAGGAGTCGGATTTAAAGGCTGAAAATATTCATGTATATCCGGTGGATACGGACCAGATCGACGTCTGGGTGAGGGCATGTATCCGCCTGTTTCAAAAGCTTGGACAAACCCGTCATTATGATTATGTGATGACCAGGAGTATGCCGCCGGAAAGCATTCTGGTCGGGATAGCGGCAAAAAAGATGCGTCCAGATATCCGCTGGATTGCAAGCATGGGCGATCCGGTTTTTCGCAATCCGTACGAGATGGAAGCGTATGTTTATGAGGACCCGCTGTTAAAGAAGCTGCATGTAAACCAGTTTTTTGTAAAGCATCTAAAAGCGGCCGGGTATTTGCTTGGCTGCCTTCCGGTGAAAAAATACCGGCTTTTACGCCAGCTCTACGATCTGGAGCAGGCAGCGCTTAGGCAGGCAGAGCTGCTTGTTGTTCCGTCCAGGAGGCAGAGGGACTATTTGCTGGAAATGAAGCAGAACCGCAAATACAAACAAAAGTGCAAAGTTGTGCCGCACTCGTATGACGACAGCCTGTATCCAGGGCAGAAGAAACGGTGTGAAGGGCGCGTATGCATCACTTATGTCGGGTATCTGGACAGGAAGCGGATGCCTGTAGAATTTTTACAGGCGCTGGCACATTTAAAAAAGATCCATCCGTCGGCGGCAGGCAGGCTTTTTGTACAGTTTGTCGGAAATCTGGATGCCGGCTTAAGGGATGCGGTAAATGCTTTTTTTCTGGATGGCATCGTAAAGCTTCGGGAGCCGGTTTCTTATCTGGAAAGCTTAAAGCTTATGAAGGATGCGGATTATTTGCTGCATATTGACGCCGCATTTTCTTTTGTAAAGGGAGGTTCGATTTTCTTTGCATCCAAGCTTGCCGATTATCTGGGCAGCCAGAACAAAGTACTGGCATTGACAGAGAAAGGCTCAGAAGCGGCGCGGATTGTATTGCAAAATGGCGGCGTGCTGCTGGAGCGGGGCAATGTGCTTGGGATTTCAGAAACGCTGATGGAGCTTGTGGATCACAGGATGGAACATGCTGTCCGTCCGTTACAATATTCTTCCGCGCAGACAGCACAGTATTTTGACAGGCTCTTAAAAGATGGTTTGTGCCAAAAGAAAGGAATACAAACATGGAAAAATGGCTGACCATAACCGTTGCGGCATACAACGCGCAAAAGTATCTGTACCGCTGCCTGCACTCGGTTGCCGGGTGCGCTTCGTATTTAGACAAGATCGAGGTGCTTGTGATTAACGATGGTTCGACTGACCGCACCGGAGAGATTGCGCAGCAGTTTGCCGAAAAATATCCGCTTTCTTTTTTTGTGATTCATAAAGAAAACGGCGGGCACGGCTCTGCGATTAACAGGGGGATGCGAAAAGCGCATGGACGCTATTTTCTCGTTCTGGATGCCGATGACTGGCTGGACAGCGAGGCTCTTGCGGAGCTTGTAAAAACGATCGGAAGCATGAAAGATACGGCGCCTGACCTGATCTCCTGCCATTACAGCCGGGTAGATATGGAGACGGGCAGCAGTACTCCCATCCGGCAGGAACATGTCGCCTACCGCAAGGTATATCCATTTGACGAGCTTCCGGTAACGGATATTTATTTTGCGCTGGCTTGCATCTGCTATCGGACGAAGCTGTTGCAGTCGATGGATCTTACGATACAGGAGCATACGTTTTATGCTGACGTAGAGTATATGCTGCTTCCGATGCCGTATGTGCAGACGGTTTATTTTCTGGACTTGTATTTATATAAATATTTTGTCGGAAATACGCAGCAAAGCGTTTATCTGCCGACGATGGTCAAACGGTATGCACATCACAACCGGGTCATGCACCGGGTGATCGATACACTGGCTGCGGATACCGCAGCAGGGCAAACAGCAAATGGAACACTCTCTGGCAGGAAGAAAGCATATGTATGGCAGATATTAGAAAAACTGCTTTACACACATTATGCAATCTGCCTTATTTATGACCCAAATCATGCGCGGGGCGTAAAGCGGGCGAAAGCGTTTGATACGTATTTAAAACGTACCTCCGCCGCGCTTTATCAGAGGATGAACGAGGCAGTTCCTTTTCTGCGCATTTACCGAACATATGATTTTTCTGTGTCAAAAGTCCAAAAAGCATATGGGTATCGAATGTATTTAAAATTGTTAGACGGCGTACGCCTCATGTATCGAAAAGCCTGCCGCTTATCGGTTTTTTGGAAGCAAAGAAGGACAGATGCACAGAAAAGCACAAAAAAGCAGGAGGCAGAAAAACATGGATGACGTTATTGTAGTTGGAGCAGGCTATGCGGGAGCGGTATGTGCCAGAAGGATTGCCGAAGAATTAGGAAAGCGTGTGCTGCTGATCGAAAAAAGGAACCATATCGCAGGCAATATGTACGATGCATATGATGCGCATGGAATCTTGGTGCATCAATACGGGCCGCATATTTCTGTGATGAATGAAGAGCGGGTCTTTCGGTTTTTAAGCCGCTTTACCGAATGGGTGCCTTATCACCATACAGTGAGGGCTGAAATAGACGGAAGAAAAGTACCGCTGCCGTTTAACCTGACGTCCATCGACCTGCTGTTTCCGGTGGAAGAAGCAGTCGCTTTAAAAGAAAAACTGACCGCAGCGTATGGGTTTGATGCCAATATACCGATCCTTGAGCTGCGCAGGTCGCAGGATGCCGAGGTACAAAAGCTTGCGGAATATATTTATGAAAAAGTATTTGTACATTACACAATGAAAATGTGGGGCTTATCACCGGATGAGATCGATCCTGCTGTAACGGCAAGGATACCTGTCAGGATTTCCTATGACAATAAGCATTTTTTACATAAATACCAGGTGATGCCAAAGGACGGCTTTACAAAATTATTTGAAAAGCTGCTGAACCATCCCAATATTACGGTGCAGCTAAATACAGATGCGCAAAAGGTGCTTGCCCTGGAGGAAAAGAACCATACCGTTTTGTATCAGGGGCAAAGCTTTGAGGGAACGGTCGTCTATACAGGCGCGATCGACGTATTGCTTAAGGAACGCTACGGCGCTCTTCCTTATCGTTCGCTGGAATTTCAACAGGAGACGTACGACAAGGATTATATGCAGGAGGAAACCGTGCTGAACTGGCCGGATGAAAGGCGGGCGACAAGGCGCACAGAGATGAAGCGGCTGACCGGGCAAAAGCTGGAAGGAAAGACGACGCTGCTTACGGAGTATCCGGGAACATACCGCCAGGGTTCAGACAGGTTTGGTGAACCGTATTACCCGATCAACCGGGAAGAAAACAGCCTGCTGTATGAACAATATGCCGCTGAACTGTCCAAGTACCGGCAGGTCCTTCCCGTAGGACGGCTGGCGGATTATAAATATTATAACATGGAAGCTGTAATTCTGCGTGCTTTTGAGGTGATGGACCAATACATTGCAGGCGGTACACACAGGGAGTAGAGGACGCACATGATGATTTTTCGCTATCTGTCCATATGGAAACGCTATCAATTTTTGCTGTATCAGCTTGTACTCAGGGATTTTAAAGTAAAATACAAGCGCTCGGTACTGGGCGTGCTTTGGAGCATCCTGCACCCGCTGTTTATGATGCTGATTATGACGGTGGTGTTTACGAACCTGTTTCGGATGACGACGTCCGGGAGCATGAATTATCCGGTGTATATTATTACCGGGCTGGTGATTTTTAACTTCTTTACAGAGGCTACGAATTATTCCCTGACCGCGATTACCGGCAATTTTAACCTGATTACAAAAGTGCATATGCCAAAATATATTTTTCCGGTATCAAAGACGATTACGTCATGTGTCAACCTGTTTTTTTCCCTGATTGCGTTGTATGCGGTGATTTTTGTGACAGGCGAAGCAGTTACGTGGCATCATATCCTGCTTTTGTATGATTTTATCTGCCTGTTTTTATTTACCTTGGGCGTTGGGTTTATCCTGGCGGCGCTGACGGTTTTTTTCAGGGATATGATCTATTTATATAATCTGCTGACACTTGCCTGGACGTACCTGACGCCGATTTTTTATGATATTTCGATTGTGGGCGAGCAGATGGTTCCAGTATTTCGCGCAAACCCGATGTACCAGTACGTGACGTTTGCCAGGAACATTATTTTATACCACAGGGTGCCAAGCGCGCAGCAGTTTGTGATCCTGTTTGTATTCGGCGCCGCGGCGCTTGCCGCAGGATTTTGTTTTTTCCGCAGTCAGCAGAAAAAGTTTATTTACTATATATAAGGAGAGGGCATGGTTACAGTCGAGCATGTGGGGATGAAGTTTCATCTTGGAATTGAAAAAATCAATACATTAAAAGAAGCACTGATCAAATCCGTCAAGCGCGAAATGCCGAAAAATGAGTTTTGGGCGCTGCGTGATATAAGCTTTCATATCGACAGGGGAGATGTGCTGGGCATCGTAGGCGCAAACGGAGCCGGAAAATCCACCTTATTAAAAGTGATTTCCGGTGTCTTTGAGCCGACGCAGGGAAGCGTACAGGTAAACGGCATGATCGCGCCTATGCTGGAGCTGGGAGCCGGATTTGATACAGAACTGACCGCAAGGGAAAATGTATTTTTAAATGGCGCGGTACTCGGATACGGCAAGCAGTTTTTGTGCGACAAATACGATGAGATTGTCGCGTTTTCACAGCTTGCGGATTTTATGGAAGTTCCGGTGCGCAATTTTTCTTCCGGGATGCTGGCAAGGCTGGCGTTTTCCATATCCACGCTCGTAGAGCCGGAAGTGCTCATTGTAGACGAGATCCTCTCCGTAGGAGACGCTGCCTTTCAGAAAAAAAGCAGGGAGAAAATGCAGAGCATGATCGACGGCGGGACAACGGTGCTGTTTGTATCCCATTCCATAGATAACGTCCGGGAGATCTGCAACAAAGTATTGTGGCTGGACCATGGGAGAAGCGTGCTGTTTGGCGGTACGCAGGAAGTGTGCAGCGAGTATAT
The DNA here is from genome assembly GCA_947090545.1 of uncultured Eubacterium sp. Taxonomy (GTDB): domain Bacteria; phylum Bacillota; class Clostridia; order Lachnospirales; family Lachnospiraceae; genus Eubacterium_J. Next base: position 11,583 of record CAMUPC010000024.1, read on the forward strand.
GGCGTCGCTTGGGGAATAATGAGGGGAAAGCAGATGAGTCAGTGCAAAGACATATTATATATCGTGATTCCATGTTATAACGAAGAAAAAGTGCTTCCGGTAACAGCGCCTCTTTTTTTGGAAGAGCTGGAAGCATTGATATGCAAAGAAAAAATCAGCGCTGACAGCCGGATTGTGTTTGTAGACGACGGCAGTACGGACCATACCTGGGACCTGATCTGCCGCTTTGCTGCGGACAGCGTACATTACTGCGGTATTCGCCAAAGCAAAAACCGCGGGCATCAGAATGCGGTGCTTGCCGGGCTGATGGAAGCAAAAGATCAGGCGGATCTTACCATTTCTATCGATTGCGACGGACAGGATGACATTCATGCGATGGAAGAAATGATCGATGCGTTCCACCAGGGAAATGAGGTCGTCTATGGAGTCCGCAGTAACCGGGATTCGGATTCCTTTTTCAAGAAAGCGACCGCAGAAGGATTCTACCGTTTTTTGCGCCTGATGGGTGCGGAAGTGGTTTTTAACCATGCGGATTATCGTTTGCTTTCTGCGCGTGTGTTAAAAGAATTTGCAGATTTCAAAGAAGTCAATTTGTTTTTACGGGGCTTGATTCCATTGGTGGGATTTCGCGCTACGACAGTTTTTTATGAAAGGAAGCAGCGTATTGCAGGGAAAAGCCATTATCCTGTTCGGAAAATGCTGGCGCTGGCATTCGACGGCATTACGAGCCTTAGTATCAGGCCGATTCGTATGATTACAGGCATTGGAATTTTCATTGCATTTTTTAGCTTTTGTGTCGGGCTTTGGTCTTTTGTACAATATTTCCAGGGCGGGACGGTGGCAGGATGGACGAGTATGACCAGTATTATTTGTTTTATTGGCGGCCTGCAATTGGTTTGTCTGGGCATTTTAGGAGAATATATCGGGAAAATTTATCTGGAGACAAAGGCAAGGCCAAGGTATATTATCAGTGAAAGGACACAGGAAAGGATGAAAGATGGGGCAAAAGGCAGAATTTGACCGTTTTGCGGAAAATTACCGTGAGATACATACGAAAAATATACAAGGAATCAGCGGTGCTGACAGTGATTATTTTGGAAAGTATAAAGTGGAGATTGTAAAAAAAGAATGGGGGGGGGTAGAGAGGCAATGCAGCATTTTGGATCTTGGATGTGGAGATGGGATGAATGCCGTGCATTTTGAAAGATATTTTACTGAAATGGAATATTTTGGGATCGATATATCTGAGAAAAGCATTCGGCAAGCTGCGAAACTGGAAAAGCAGAACATCCATTTTGCCTGTTATAACGGAACAAAAATCCCGTATCAGGATGGATGCTTTGATGTTATTTTGATTGCCTGTGTACTGCATCATGTACCGCAGGCGGAACAGATAGGATTGCTGAGAGAATGCAGGCGGGTGCTGAAAAAAAACGGGGCTGTGTATATCTTTGAACATAATCCGTGGAATCCGGTTACGAGAAAAATTGTGGATCAGTGTGTATTTGACCAGGATGCTGTCCTGATTTCAAAAAGAACGATGTATCAAATGCTCAGACAGGCAGGATTTGAAAAGATAAAGGCAGCTTATACCATTTTTTTCCCCAGAAAAGGAATACTAAAAAAGCTTGCTGGGCTGGAAACATGGCTGGGATGGCTTCCGCTTGGCGGGCAGTACTATACGGCTGCAAAGAAGTGAAAGGATGTATATGAAAAAATATGAACATACAATTGACGAAACAATGGCAAAGGCTTGGAAAACAAAAAACATCTGAAAAATATAATTTGCAGGATGTACTTGTCAATCACAGGGAAGCATATACAGAGTGGGCCTATGAAGAGACGGTAGAATTAAAAGCTGCAAATAATAAAAAGCAGGAGGCATTTTTAACGGTAGATTTTGAAGCTTATCAGTGCAGCAGGGGCGGTGCCTGCTTATACATCAACGGATATCATGTTCCGGCAGGAGCAAAGCTGCAAATGCCTATATGTATGCCGGTTAATTTGGAGCTGAAATTAAAAGTGCTGGGAGAGACTTCGATACAGATGGACAACATCAGCCTGCGTGTCTATCAAAAAGACAACGGCATGGTAAGGCAGTTAAGCGGGCAAGCGGACGTCCTTGTAGTGACGCCGGACTATCCATCAGCAGATAACCTGTATCTGTGTGCGTTTGTCCATTCCAGGGTGCGCGAATATGTCAAGGCTGGGTTAAAGGTACAGGTGGCAGCAATCGCTGATACCTGGTACCAAATGAGTTATGAGCAAAACGGCGTTTTTGTTTTTAAAGGGAATTATGGCGACTTCAAAAAGATCTTGGAGAGAAAGACAGCGAAGGTGGTTGTCGTGCATTTTGTGTCTGAGGAATTTATGCAGATTTTTGACGGGTATGTCCAGGATGAGAGGCTGATTTTTATTTGTCATGGGCCGGAAACCTTATTTGAGGTGCTTCCAAATAAGGTAAGGCCATATTTTACGAAACCATTGCATGAAAATCCATATCTTTATGCCAGCAAAAAGCGATATGTAGAAACGTATGCAAAAAAGAAAAACGTTACATGGGTATTTGTATCGCAATGGCTGAAAGACTACAGTGAAGAAGTATTAGGGATCAAATTTAGGAATACCGCAGTGATTCATAATACCATACATGAGCAACTGTTCCCATACTGTGAAAAAACAGCGGAAGATCGGAAACGTATTATGATTCTCAGAAAATTTGACAATATTTCGCAGCATTCAATCGATCAAAGCGTCCTGGCGATCCGGGAATTGTCCAGAAGAAGCTTTTTTGGGGATCTGGAATTTCATATTTATGGGGATGGCAGCTATTTTCAAGAATTGTTGGAGCCAGTTCGTGGATTTTCCAATGTTAAGATACACAAAGGATTTGTGCCGAATGAAAAAATTGCTGGGATTTATAAGAAAAATGGGATTTTGCTCATTCCTTCCAGGCATGACGCACATGCGGTATCTATGGGGGAAGCCGCATCCAGCGGCATGGTGGTCGTTGGTTCCAGAGTTACGTCCAATCCATTTTTTATGAATGAGGAAAAAAACCATACGCTTGCCGATCCTGAGAATCCGATAGAGTTAGCGGATATTATCGAAAGATTATATAAAAATCCAGATGAATTTCTTGCAATCAGCAGACGGATGTCCAGGGAAACAATGGCAAGGTGCTGTATCAAGCAGACTGTTGGAAAAGAGATTGCTTTGATTCGTGAAAATTTAGCGCAGGCGAATGGTTCTGACGCCAAAGAAAATATGCGGCTCTGTGATACAGGTAAAAAGAACACACAGCCAGTTCTTACAATAGCCGTACCTGCTTATAATGTGCAGGAATATGTGGGCAAATGCCTGTATTCGTTAACGAATCACAGCCTGAATCATAAACTGGAGATTTTATTTATCAATGATGGTTCTACAGACCAGACACGGTTAAAGGCAGAGTCTTTTATCCAAAAGTACGGCGCATCCAATATCATCGTTGTGGATAAAGAAAATGGCGGGCATGGTTCTGCTATCAATAAAGGGATTGCATTGGCAAATGGGAAGTATTTCAGATTGATCGATGCTGATGACTGGGTAGATTCCGAAAACCTTACAAAGCAGATTGCGCTGCTGGAGGAGACAGATGCAGACCTGATGCTGACAAAGGGCTGCTATGAGTATGTAGAGCGCAGCCGTTTGGAAAATATTATTGATTACGATGCCTTACAGGAAGGGAGAATTTATCATTTTGATGACCTCACGTATCCTGGTTATGGATTTACAGGATATGGCCCGCTGCTGACGACTTCTACATACCGTACAGAGGTTCTGCGAAAGGCGGGATTTCAGATTTCAGAAAAAATGCCATATGTGGATATGGAGTTTAACAGCTTTAGCCTTACATATATCGATACTGTTGTTTTTTATGGCCTGGATATTTATCGTTATTTGATCGGGCGTGAGGGACAGACAATTTCCAAAGATTTTTGGAAGAAAAGGTATAAAGACCATGAAGCGATTTTGTTTCGTATCTGCAATTTTGTGATGAAAGAAAAGCGGTTGTCTGCAAGAAAGAAGCAGTATATCTGTGAGAGGATTATCGCACGTATGGCAGATTCCCAGGTCTTTATGTTTGACCAGGTGACACGCTGGGATGAGTTAGGTGTTTTTTTGGATAAATTAAAACAGTATGAAAGCCTCTATCGTATATGTATCCGTTATATAAAACGAAAGAACCATGACAGCAGCCATATTTTAAAGTATTATCGGCTGGCAGAGAAAAAGAACCGGAAAGTCCCTAAGGAGCTGCAAAAGCCGGTGATTAATCATGACAGCAGTATTAACAGCAGTTATACAGAGCAGCTCAGCATATGGAAACAGGCAAAAAAAGCCGCAAAGTGGGTCGTTCCGTATGAATTAGCAGTCCGAATTTCAAGAAGAAACTGACCGTACAAAAAGATTGGCGGTTACAAGAGGGGAGGCAGGTATGCTGATTTGGGTATTACTGACAGGTATTTATTATTTTTTCTTATTATATCCTCTGATCCGATATCGTGCGTTTGATAGTATTCCTGCAAAGAGAGCAAATGCAATAGTTACGTTATTTGTTTATTTCGCAGTGGGTGTTTTGATTTTTGCTGCCATTTCAGGAGAACAGTTTATTTATTATTGGGATTATGGCGGATATTATGACCGGACAATTTTTATAAAAAATATGTATGAAGGCAGCGCGTTGGATGTTTTAAAAAATGTATACGAAACTTCCACATTATCCGATTATGGGACATGGATTTCAGCAGTGATGGCAGTTCCGCTGCAATTGACGCAATGCAGGTTTGTTGATTACATCATGCTTGTTTATCTGATGTTTGCGCTGCCAGCGGCATGTTCACTGAGTTTGCTTGGGGGGGGGTATTTTTCAGAAAAGCAGCATAAGTATTTTTTTCTAGGATGTAATGTGCTGATTTTACTGATGCCGTGGTATTTACAGCCGATGCTGGAGGGATATCCGGGAATAGCTGCTTTTGTACCGCTTATCTGTTCTTTGTGGATTTTTTTAAAAAGCGAAGGGCTTTATAAGATTACCCTGGCGGATGCGGTTGTGCTTTCCTTTTCCTTCATAGCGGCGGCATTATTAAGGAGATATTTTTGCTTTTATCTTGTGGGTTTTGTATTTGGAGGGATTTGTTACAGTTTCTGTTGTTGGCGGATGCATCGGCAGGGAAAAGCAGAGCTTTTTCAATATGCGGCTTCCTATATGAAGGTCGGATGCATCAGTATGTTCACGCTGATTTTGTTTTTTCCTGGATTTTTACAAAGAGTTTTATTTGTGGATTATGCGGGGATGTACGTTGCTTATAACAATGGCAGCATGTTGGAAAAATGCCGCGCATTTACAGATCATTTGGGAATGTTGCTGCTGCTTTTTATCTTATTTGCAGCAATTGCAGTATGCAGAAATTACAAGAACTATATACCGTTGGTTCTTTTTTGTTTTGTTTTTGAGGTGGTAGCAGCGGTATGCTTTTTTTCAGTACAGTCTGTAGGTATCCATCATTACTGGACATTCCTGCTTCCATTGCTTTTGCTGTTGATGCTGTTTTTATCTCTTATAATGGCTGATAGAAGAAATATATATTTTGTGATTTGCAGCATTTGTTTTTTCTATAATACGATCTATGTCTACTTTGGAACTTCTATGCCAATGATGAACGCGGCTATTTGCCAGAGGGATCTTTATGTACGTAAAAACCGGACAGATCTAACAGCAGTCGGAGAATTAACAGAGTATCTGCAAAGTATTCAGGAGGACAAGAAAATTTACTGTATCGCAAGCGGAAGCGTACTGAATAACGATATCTTATCGAAATATTATCTTCCAGAGGCATGTCCGCTGCAATTGTCAGCAGTCAGCCATGTTGATTTGCGGGATGGGTTTTCCGAGGAATTTTTTACGTCGGACATTGTGGTTACGACAGAACCTGTGCAGGTTCATCTGCGGGAACAAGACCAGCAGGTTATTACGGTCTTGCAGCGGGAGTTTGCAGACGAACATTCTAACATCAGCAGCCATTTTGAAAAAGTTCATACGGCACAATTAGCAGACGGTGTGACTGTCCATGTTTATTTGAAAAAAAGCGGGTTTTCTGTTGAGGATATATCGTATCTGGAAGGCATTTACGACAGTTTGTACCCTGATCATTTGGAATTGTTTCATGACCGGTTTGAAGAAGTGAAAACGAAGTGTTTCTAAACTTTCTGCCAAAGCCGCAGCCAGGACGTGCCAATCCCCTTTCCCCCTCCTCCAGCGTCTCTCCCGCTAAAAATGCAGCATTTGGCAACAAAAAGCTTGACATTTAATTCTTACTCATGTAATATTTATAACAATATCAGAATTCGATCCACGCAAATTGAACCGATCGTTTCCGATTCATATTACACACGATTTTTTGCACAAAAATCCTACACACGTAAGATTTAAAACCAAAAAAAACAGAAAAGAAGCCCCAATCAAACCTCTACAAACACGAAAGGTACATGGCCAAATGAGAAAACAAAAAAATCCCAACCAAAGACTTTGGGTGTTGCAGGCAGTATTTGTCATACTCAGCCTGCTGTTGCTGCATCGCTTATGGAAGCTGCAAATTGTAGGCGGGCAGGCGTATGCGGATCATTATGAGCTGAAAATCAGCCGTACCGTCACGGAAAAAAATGTCAGAGGCATGATCTATGACCGCAACGGAGAAGTTTTGGCATATAACAAGCTTGTCTACACGGTTACGATGACTGACGATGGCGTGTATGCCACACAGCGCGAACGCCAGTTGGCATTAAACGGCTTGATTTACCGTGTGCTGAGAGTGTTTGAGGAAAACGGCGAGCAGGCAGAGCATGGGCTGAAAATCCGTACCGATGCGGATGGAAAGTATCAGTATACAGTGTCAAAAACGGCTCTGGCAAGATTTCGCGCCGACGTATTTGGGAAAGCAGGCCCGGATACTCTGACAGCAAAACAGAAAAAAATGAGCGCCGAAGAGGTCATACAATCCCTTGCTTCCAATGACCGGTTTGCGTTTTACGGACAGGGAAAGCGCGAGTATACCGACGAAGAGCGGCTTGCCTATGGGCTGCCAAAGGAGTATAGCAGCAAAGAGCTGCTGGCGATGGCGGGCATCCGGTATCAGCTTTCGCTGAACGCATATCAAAAATATGTGCCGGTCGTTTTAGCAAGGGATATTTCGCAGGAAACAGCGGCTTATATTATGGAAAATCAAAAGTCCCTGGCGGGGATTGCGGTCGGGAAAGAGTGGAAGCGGGTTTATAACGGCGGAGAAGCGTTTTCCCACATCCTTGGATATACAGGAAAGATCTCGCCAAAGGAGCTTACAACGTATGCGGATTCCGGGCACTGCTATACGATGGATTCCATAGTTGGAAAAGCAGGCATTGAGCAGAGCATGGAGGAAGTACTGCAAGGAACCGACGGGCAGCGCCGGATTACGGTAAACAACGTAGGCAAAAAGATCGGGGAGGACAGCATTATCCGAAAAACCGTGCGCGGCAGGGATGTGTACCTTTCGATTGATAAGGAGTTACAACTGGCGGTTTACCAGGCATTGGAGAAAAACCTGGCAGGGATTGTTGCAGAGAACCTGGTTCCGGCAAAGGAGTTTGACTTTGCGCAAATTTCGGACGCATCCGGTATCCGCATCCCGATTTATGATGTTTACCTTGCCTTGATTGAGAATCAGGTAATCTGTATCGAAGGCTTGTTTGCAGCGGATGTGTCCGAATTAGAACGTTCTTTCGCAAATCTGCTGAAGGCAAAGCAAAAAGAAGCAAAGCGAAAGATCAGGGAAGCGTGGAACAGCGGCGCGGACTATGCAGATTTACCAGAGGAAATCCAGGAGTATAGTTCTTATTTGATTGAGGAAACAGGTATTTTAAACGAAGAAGCAATTGATCCAGAAGATGAGGTTTACCAGAAATGGAACGAAGGAAGAGGAATCAGTGTAAAAGAATTTCTGTCTTATGCGGCTGTCAATCAATGGGTGGTATTAGAACCGGACAATTCTGGCAATGAATATGCGACTGCGGGCGAAATGTACGAACTGCTTGCAGACGCTGTCCTGGAAAAGCTTGCCGATCCCGGATTTTGGCGACTTTTGTTTCAGCGGCTGCTGCTAGAGGAGAAGATTACAGGAAACAGGCTGTGTATGCTGTTATATGACCAGCAGGTTTTAAAGGATACGGACGGCAGCTATGAAAAGCTTGCCGCAGGTACTGTCGATGCGTTTTCTTTTCTGAAACAAAAAATTAAGAACGCGGAAATTACGCCGGCACAGTTGGCGCTTGACCCGTGCTCTGCCTCGGCAGTTGTCGTGCAGCCGCACACAGGGAGTGTCTTAGCGCTCGTATCTTATCCGGGATATGACCACAACCGCCTGGCAAACCAGATGGATGCCAGCTATTACAGCCAGCTTTTAAGCGACCAGTCACTGCCGCTGTACAACCGGGCGACGCAGCAGCTTACAGCGCCCGGTTCTACGTTAAAGCCGGTTACGGTTATTGCAGGCTTGCAGGAGGGGCTGATTACGGCTGATTCGGAAGTGTTCTGCGACGGTGTGTTTGACAAAGTAGAGCCGCCGTTAAGGTGCTGGAAGCATTCTGGACACGGGGCGGTAAAAGACGCACCTATGGCATTGCAGTTTTCGTGCAACGATTATATGTGTGAGATCGCATACCGGATGGGGACAAAGAACCATACGGAATATACGGACAATGCCGCGCTGGAATGCCTGCAAAAGTATGCGAAGCAGTTTTATCTGGATCAAAAATCGGGCGTGGAGCTTGCAGAATCCGATCCACATGTAACCGATGCATACGGCATCCCGTCCGCAATCGGGCAGGGAACGCATAACTATGCAACCGTTCAGTTGGCAAGGTATGTAAGCATCATCGCATCGAAAGGAAACGCATCTGCACTTTCATTAATCCAGAAGATTACAGATGCAGACGGCATCGCTGCAAAACACCAGCCTGTACAGGAAGCAAAGGTGGAGCTGCCTGCGTCCGTGTGGGATACGGTACGCTCCGGTATGGTGCAGTTTGCGAAAAACAACACGGTTTTAAAGGATATGCAAATCGAGACGGCTGGCAAAACAGGCACCGCGCAGGAAGCCAAAAACCGCCCGGACCATGCGCTGTTTGTCGGCTATGCGCCTGCCAAACAGCCGGAGATCGCAGTAGCGGTACGGATTGCGAATGGGTATGGCTCATCCAACAGTACGGCTGTGGGAAGGGATATTTTTCAGAATTATTTTGAAAAAGGCGGGCAGGCAGGAAGCGTTTTCAGACAGGAATTGGAATAAAAACAGAAGTGGCTATTTTGGAAGGGATTGGTGGAATATGAAAAAAAGGGCGCGCTTTGTCAAAGCAGTTTTCCTGGGAATGGCAGGTATCTTTCTTGCTTGCAGTTGTGCAGGGAAGGAGGATACAGCGCAGAAACAGGAAAATACAAAATATCAGGAAGCTCCAGAAACTATGCAGGAAACAACGGTGCAGGAAGCAGCAGAAGATGTAAGCAACAGCACAAAACAGGCGGAGCCGCAAATGATACAGGCAGACTGGTCAGAGTATTTTCACGGGCTTCATGGGGCGGCAGTGCTGTACGACGCATCGGCTATGCAGTATACGATATATCATAAAAAGCTTGCAAAAAAACGACGCTCACCGTGTTCGACCTTTAAGATTATTTCATCCATGATTGCATTGGAGCATGGGATTCTTGACCCGGCGCATTCTGTGCGCAGATGGACCGGAGAGACGTTTTGGAGGGATACATGGAATCAGGATCTTGATTTTCGTATGGCATTTCGGGAGTCGTGTGTCTGGTATTTTCGGGAATTGACGGATGAAATTGGCAGGGATCTGATGCAGGCGGAATTAGACAGGCTGATGTATGGCAACTGCGATATTTCCGATTGGGAAGGACGGCTGAATACCAGTCAGAACAACCGGGCGCTCACTGGGTTCTGGATCGAATCTTCGCTGGCTGTTTCTCCGAAGGAACAGGCGGAAGTGATGGAACGCATTTTTGGCGAGGATTCCATTTATAAAAAGCAGACACAGCGGGAATTAAAGAAGGTGATGCTAGTAGAGCAGGAGCAGACAGATGCTTCTATATATGGAAAAACTGGAATGGGCATGGACCAGGGGATTGTGGTGGACGCCTGGTTTAGTGGATTTGCGGGGAAAGGTGGAAGGCAGATTTATTTTTGTGTGTACCTTGGCAGGACAGACGGGGCAGATGTTACAAGCGCGGCGGCGAAGGAAATAGCGGTGCGGCTGGTGGCGGATTATTTTTAGGGGAAGTGTTTTTTCTGAATGGTATGCGGGTGAAATTTTCTGGTATCCCCTCGGGAAAAAATTAGTACGTATTAATTTGCGGATTGACAGCAGGTAATCGTTCAGGTAATCTAAACATAAAAAGTGCCAAACGGAGGAACAGATCCGTTGCGGAAAATGTGGAGTTTATTGCAATGCAGATAACGAGGAGAAAATATGAGCCGGAGCTTTAAAAAAACGCCAATCGCTAAGTGTGCGGGATATGGGGCATATGGAAAGAAGCTTGCCAACAGAAAAGTGCGCCATACCAAAGAGGATTTGCCTGCTAACGGTAAATCGTACAAAAAGATGTATGAGACTTGGGATATTAACGACTGTATTACGCGATGCACGCGGGAAGATGCAGAAAGATGCGAAATGGTGGAAGTGTGGGAAAAACTTTATCATCGAAAGTAGTGAATCAAAGCCACGCGAAACTATGCCGTAAAATATATAACAACGGGGATGATAATGAGAAATGATAAGGCGCTCTGCTTTGGCAGGGCGTTTTATGAGGGTGTAAAAAATTCTGTGTCTATGGATGAAAAATCTTTATTGACAGGAACCAGATATGTAGAAATTTGCTGTCGAACGAAGTTGATTTTAAGCTGTCGAATTTCTTTTCTGGTAATAGTATTGCCGGTTTATCCGTTTCTATACACATATTTCAAAATTTTTGCACACCAATCAGGCATTAGTAGAAAGAAAAATCCTATTTTGGATTGTGGGAGGCAGTACAGCATTATGAAATTACCGGGAACATGGTTTTACTTCCGTTGTGGAGCGTACAGCGATGAAAGAGATAGAAGCGGAGGAACATAAACAGCATTTAAGGGGGATTGAGGAACGCTACCGGAGAGGATGGCGTTAATTGGCAGAAAAAGTTGAAAGCGGATATTGCTGGAATTAGAAAATTGTGTTATATTGGCAGTATGGGAAAACCATAGAGCCAGGCGGCTTTGCCCCTCTTTTTTATTCGGAGGGTTCAAGTAGCCCTCCAGACGAAAGAAAGGAGGGTGAAACAATGTATGTTACATATCAGGACTTGATTCAGATAGGTATACTCGTTGTCGCCCTTGCTAATTTGATTTATCAGATTTACAAGGGAAAAAAGAAATAGCCGCCACTACTACCAATAGTGACGGCTTGCCTCTTATGAGGTAAAAAATCATTCAATCGGGGGTAGAGCCGCTTCTATGGCTTTTCCCTTTTTCTACGTCTAATATAGCATATCTGCTATCAGATTTCAAGAGCCTTTTTTATCTGGCACATACTGAAAAATATCCCCTATATCGCAATGGAACAGTTCGTATATTTTGCAGACAGCTTCAACGGGGAAAGTTTATCCTAAGTGCAACTGCGCTTTTAATGCGTCTTGTAAAACCTGTGAAAAATTTACATTGTGTTCCAATGCTGCGGCATTAAGCCAAGCAGGAAGTGTCACAGTCCGATTTACAGAGCGGTTTACTTGTGCCATGCGGATAGACGGCATATAAACATCAACAAGAACTGCCCGTTCATTTTCTTCAACTTTTATATTAGACAACGGAGTAGGAGATGGTATTTTTTCACCGTCCTCTTCAAGCCCGAAAAGGACACAGCCAAGCAGTTCACGGGCAGAAATCAGGGCATCATCTTCATTAGTGCCGCTGGTGGCAGCTTTTAAGTCTGGAAAATCTACGGCAATTTCCTGACCGGGCGTATACGTGAATACAGCAGGATAAAAATAGCGTTCTACTTTTTTCATAATTAATTTACCTCCGGGATTTATTTTGTAAAGGGTAGCCAGGGCTACTTAAATTTTAGCCCTGACTGTTCTTCAATGCGTTTCAGCGTTGGGAGCGGTATGTCTTTGTCAGGATGTTTTATTGTGGTGCGTCCCTTTTTGGTTGGGTGTTTAAATTGATGGTGGCTGCCTATCACGTTTACTTCATACCAACCGTCTGCCTTAAGCATTTTGATTATTTCCCTTGATGAATAGCTTTTCATGTAGTGTTCCCTCCTGACAAGTATATAATAACACATATAAGAGTATTTGCCAATAAGTGCAACACATATTTTTATATTTGCTAAAAGTTGATTTAGAAGTATAAAAAAATAATTTACTGCGTGGAACTATCATTTTGATTTTCCATAATATCCCCAGGTTGGCAATCCAAAAAAGTACAAATAGTCGCAATAACTTCGGTTGTTACAGTTTTTCCTTTTGACAATTTAGCAAGCGTTGGGGCTGATATGACTTCTAGTAAATCCGTTTTTTTCATTTCCCTACGATTTAATAAATCAAATAACTTGTAATATTTAATAGACATAAATATACCTCCATATATTTAGTTTACTATTATAAAAAGTAAAAGTCAACTAAAAAAAATTAGCGAAAGCAAAATAAATATTATTTTTTGCTTACTTTATTTCATTGTCTTGTGAAATAACAATTTCTTATCTGGCTATCTGAAAGCCAAACAAACACAGTTAGCAGTTTTTAAAGAAAGGACATAATTTTATGGGAATTTTGAAGAAAAAAAGAAAACAGGCAGAAAAGCCAACAAAGGCAGAACTGCAAAGCATCCTTGCCGATTACAAACGCCAGACGGCAGAAATTACGGACGAAACTGCAATGGATATGATGGACACAGAAAAGAAAAATGATTTCCTTTTACTTTTGAAAGTAGCGGATTATGCGCACATGGGGAAATCACGGGCGATACTGGCCGCTTTCAAGCTGGGGTATCTGCAAGGGAAAACAGCACATGAGCCAGGTATACATGGCCTTGGTTTTCAGAATATTCTTTCAGGAGTGGCGTTAAAACTGGAAAAAGCAATAACTGTGCTGCGGACAATCATGCAAGCTGGAATATTTAATCAGCGTAATAAGCCAGAAATTAGAAAAGAATACGGATGCTTAGACATTGCCGGGGATTACATAAATGAAGCATCCGGCATTATAAAAGAACTGCGGGAGGGCTTGCAGAATGGTTAAACAGGAGATACAGTTTGCACTTGTCACGAAAGGAAACAGGGTTGCAGTTATCGCGCATTCACAGGTTTTGCAGCCGGAAGTGAAATTTCGGAGGGGGAGGGTATCAGATGGCTTGATTGTATTTGTCAGCGGCAACGGACAGCCATTTGCGATAAATGTGGTTAATAGCTTTTTGCTAAATATGGAAAAGGCGTATAATAAAGCACATCAAGAGGAAACTATACCGCACCTGTCAGCGCATATATTAAGGCATACCGGGTGTACCTTGCTTGCATCCGCAGGAATGGATATCAAGGTACTACAGAACGTCATGGGGCATTCTGATGCAAGTATCACAATGAATGTGTATAACCATAGTAGTTTTGAGAGAAGCGAAAAGGAAGTACAGAGAATTGATAATGTAATCAATTTCTAAGCATGAATCCACCGTCAGCAATATCGGCGGTGGATTTTGTATGTCAGAAGAAAAAGTATGTCAATCGTATGTCAAAATGGGTAAAATAGAAATAGATACCCATTAGAAACCGCACAAAATCAGCACTTCGTAAAATTTTCACACAATTTTAGCACTCAACGCTTGACAGTGCTAACAATCCGTGCTATATTGCATTCAGACAAACAAAGTCCCTGTTTTAAGTCTCTGCGGATGAGAATACTCCAATACGGATATGCTATCGCAGGAACTTTCTTTCAAAAGGAGGCAACGTGATGAATATTCAGAAATTTACACAAAAATCAATCGAAGCAGTCAACGACTGTGAAAAGCTTGCCTATGAATACGGCAATCAGGAGATCGAGCAGGAGCATCTTCTTGTGGCTCTGCTGCGGCAGCAGGACGGCTTGATTTTAAAGCTGATTGAAAAAATGGAGATTAACAAAGAGCATTTTATGGACAATGCGCTGCGGCATTTGCAGGCACGGGTCAAGGTGTCCGGCGGGCAGGTATATATAGGAAAGCATTTAAACCAGGTGTTAATCAGCGCGGAGGATGAGGCGCGGCAGATGGGCGACGAGTATGTATCGGTCGAGCATCTGTTTTTAAGCCTTTTGAAATATCCAAATCAGGCGATGAAGGAGATTTTTAAAGAATACGGCATTACGAAGGAGCGGTTCTTGCAGGCGCTTTCTACTGTGCGCGGCAATCAGCGCGTGACCTCGGATAACCCGGAGGCGACCTATGATACGCTGGAAAAATACGGCTACGATATGGTAGAGCGCGCCAGGGCGCAGAAATCAGACCCAGTCATTGGGCGGGATCATGAGATCCGCAATGTCGTGCGTATTTTATCGCGCAAGACCAAAAACAATCCCGTGCTGATCGGGGAGCCGGGAGTCGGCAAGACGGCGGTGATCGAAGGGCTGGCGCAGCGGATTGTGCGCGGCGATGTACCGGAAGGGTTAAAGGATAAAAAACTATTTGCACTCGATATGGGCGCACTTGTGGCGGGCGCGAAGTACCGCGGGGAATTTGAGGAGCGATTAAAGGCGGTTCTGGACGAAGTGCGCAAAAGCGAGGGGCAGATTATCCTGTTTATCGACGAGCTGCACACAATTGTAGGCGCAGGCAAGACGGACGGCGCGCTGGACGCCGGAAATATGCTAAAGCCGATGCTGGCAAGGGGCGAGCTGCACTGTATCGGTGCGACAACGCTTGATGAGTACCGGGAATACATCGAGAAGGATGCAGCGCTGGAGCGCCGTTTTCAGCCGGTGATGGTCGATGAACCGACCGTAGAGGAGACGATTTCGATTCTAAGAGGGTTAAAGGAGCGCTATGAGGTATTTCATGGCGTTAAGATTACGGACAGCGCACTTGTATCGGCGGCAGTACTATCAAACCGTTATATCTCAGACCGTTTCCTGCCGGATAAGGCGATCGACCTGGTAGACGAGGCGTGCGCGCTGATTAAAACCGAGCTGGATTCCATGCCGACAGAACTGGATGAATTAAACCGCCGTGTGATGCAGCTTCAAATCGAAGAAACGGCATTGAAAAAAGAATCCGACCAGCTAAGCCATGAACGCCTTTCTCATTTGCAGAAAGAGCTGGCGGAGTTAAACAGTGCGTTCCAGACGAAAAAAGCACAGTGGGACAATGAAAAAGCACTGATCGAAAAAGTGCACGAGCTGAGGGAAGAGCTGGAAAATGTCAAAAAGGAGATTGCAAAGGCGCAGCAGCAGTACGATTTAAACAAAGCGGCAGAGTTGCAGTATGGAAAGCTGCCGCAGATACAAAAGCAGTTGGAAACAGAAGAGGAACGGCTCAAGAGCGAAGATTTTTCGCTGATGCATGAAAACGTCAGCGAAGAGGAGATTGCAAGAATCATATCGCGCTGGACAGGCATCCCGGTTGCAAAACTGACCGAGGGCGAGCGCAATAAAACGCTGCACTTAGATCAGGAGCTGCATAAACGGGTCATCGGGCAGGACGAAGGCGTGACCAAGGTTACCGAAGCGATTATCCGTTCCAAAGCGGGAATCAAAGACCCGTCCAAGCCGATTGGTTCCTTCCTGTTTTTGGGGCCTACAGGCGTTGGTAAGACGGAGCTTGCAAAAGCACTTGCCGAAAGCCTGTTTGACGACGCCAACAATATGGTGCGCCTGGATATGAGCGAATATATGGAGAAATATTCGGTTTCCCGCCTGATCGGAGCGCCTCCAGGATATGTAGGCTATGAGGAAGGCGGGCAGCTCACAGAAGCGGTACGCAGAAAGCCTTACTCAGTTGTGCTGTTTGATGAGATTGAAAAAGCACACCCAGATGTATTTAACGTCCTGCTGCAAGTACTTGACGACGGGCGCATTACCGATTCCCAGGGCAGGACGGTAGATTTTAAAAATACAATCCTGATTATGACATCAAATATCGGTTCCGCACACCTGCTGGACGGCATCGATGAAAAAGGAGAGATCCAGCCTGCGTGCGAGGCGGCTGTAATGAACGAGCTGCGTGCCAGCTTCCGGCCGGAATTTTTAAACCGCTTAGATGAAACGATTTTGTTTAAGCCGCTGACGCAGACAGATATCGGCAGTATTATCAGGCTATTGATTGCCGACTTAAATAAGCGCCTTTCGGACCGCAGCCTGTCTGTAGAGCTGACGCCGCAGGCGGAGGAGTTTGTTGTAACAAATGGGTATGATCCAGTGTATGGCGCGAGGCCGCTGAAACGGTATTTGCAGAAAACGGTAGAGACGCTTGCTGCGAAAATTATCCTTGCTGGAGAGGTTGCGGGTGGTGATACCATTCTTGTAAGGCTTTGCGGGGATTGTCTGGAAGCGGTTAGGAAGCAGTAAAATATGGGCTGAGTAGTGTAGGTTTCGGGGAAGGACGCTGGAGGGAGGGGAGCGGGGCTGGCTTCCTGTTCCGATTCCAGAATGTAAGGAGCCCTAAGCATCCTGCGGTTATGCTGTGGC
>CAMUPC010000025.1 GCA_947090545.1 uncultured Eubacterium sp.
CATTTTGGAACCGGAACAGGAAGCCAGCCCCGCGCCCCTTCCTCCAGCGTCCTTTTCTCAAAAAAATACAACACTCGACCAAAATTGTTTCCCAGACAAATAGTTTGCCATTGTGCACAATTTTTACGTCTCATAGGCTCTCATCTTCCTTCACGCGTTATTCTAACACAACAAAATTTCACTTGCAATTTTTCACGCAATACGGTATACTTTCTCTGTCTGCTGGAAAAGCAGCGTTGCTTCCAAATATGGAATTGACAGTTCGAGACCATCCTGTCATTAAACAAAACTAGGGACAGCCAGGTAGCTTTGGTTGTTGTGAATCCTTCTGAAAACAAACAGTTTTTCAGGATCAAGTATTTATGGAGGTGAACGAATATGGTAAATAAAGATATGAGCAAAGTGCAGAAGCTGACGTTTTCTGCGATGGTCATTGCATTGTATGTGACCGTACTGTACTTTACACAGAGTTTTTCTTTTGGAGCATACCAGATCCGCATTGCTACGGCGCTGTATGCCCTTTCCTACCTGTTTCCGTTCCTGGTTTTACCCCTTGGCATTGCAAATTTTATAGCAAACATGCTGTTTGGAGGACTCGGCATTTTAGACATGTGCGGAGGGTGCCTTGTGGGAATCGTGACGGCGGCGCTGATCGTAGGCATCCGCAAAATGCGCTGGAGCCGTTTTTTGATTGCGGTTCCCATCGTACTCGTACCGGGATTTGGCGTTTCGGCCTGGCTGTCTTATTTGCTAAAGCTTCCGTACCTGCCGCTTGCGGCAAGCCTTTGCATCGGACAGGCAGTTCCGTCGGTATGCGGCGTGCTGCTTGTCAAAGTGATCGAGCGCACCTGCGCAGGCAGTTTCAGAAAAACGCGGGAAGCGTAGCAGCATGAAAACAATGCTTTTCCTGACAGATACAGCAGAAAACAGTTCTTCTTGGACTGTGTATTTTTTGCACTGAGATTTTATAGAAAGAAAGAGGAAACCGTAATGGGAAGAACAGACGATGAGTCAAAAGGCATTACGCTGCTGGGCAGCCAGAATACAAAATACCGTATGGATTACGCGCCGGAGGTATTGGAGACATTTGCGAATAAGCATCCAGACAACGATTATTTTGTAAAATTTAACTGCCCTGAATTTACAAGCTTATGCCCGATTACCGGGCAGCCGGATTTTGCCACGGTCTATATCTCTTATGTACCAGGGCCGCTTATGGTAGAGAGCAAATCGTTAAAGCTGTACCTGTTTAGCTTTCGCAATCATGGGGATTTTCATGAGGACTGCATGAACATTATTATGAAAGACTTAATCCGGCTGATGGACCCGAAATACATCGAGGTATGGGGCAAATTCACGCCGCGCGGCGGGATCTCCATTGACCCGTACTGCAATTACGGCAAGCCTGGAACCTGCTGGGAACAGGTGGCGTTTGAACGGCTGAGCCATCACGACCTGTATCCTGAAAAAGTAGATAACCGATAGAGAATCAAAGAGGCTGGATCTGTGTCAAAATGTGTTGTTCGTATGGAACAAAAGATCGGAAAGGAGCAGCAGGAGATGAAGGAAAAAGCAATGGTATTATTTAGCGGCGGTGTGGACAGCACTACCTGTCTGGGGCTTGCTATCGAGCGTTTTGGAAAGGAGTCTGTAATACCGCTTTCGATTGCCTATGGGCAAAAGCACCAAAAAGAAGTGGAAGCAGCAAAAAAGATCCTGGGCTATTACGGATTGCAGGGCATGGAATTGGATCTTACCCCTGTCTTTGCCTACAGTAACTGCTCGCTGCTGTCCCATTCCAACCAGGATATCCCGCAGGAATCCTATGCCAGCCAGCTAGAAGGCAATCAGGGTACGCCAGTCAGCACATACGTGCCTTTCCGCAACGGGCTGTTTTTATCGTGCGCCGCAAGCATGGCACTGTCCGTAGGCTGTACGTGCATTTATTACGGTGCGCATAAGGACGACGCGGCAGGCAGCGCCTACCCGGATTGCAGCGAAGCATTTTTAACCAGTATGGACAGCGCCGTCTATGAAGGCAGCGGAAAAGCGTTGCGGATTATAGCGCCGTTTATAACATGCAACAAAGCGCAGATCGTAAAAGAAGGGCTGCGCCTGCATGTGCCGTATGAACTGACATGGAGCTGCTATGAAGGCAGCGAGCACCCGTGCGGCCGCTGTGCGACCTGCCTGGACCGCAAAAAAGCGTTTGAAGCAAACGGTGTGACAGACCCATATTTTTCTTAAAATTCAAGATTTATGCAGGAGGGACGCCAGGAGAGTGGATTGGCACGCCTTGGCTGCTCCTTCAGCGTCCCCCTCTATGCAAGAAATTAGTTTCTAAAGGCTTCTCGTTAAAATAGTACTGTTTTTCAAAAATTCTTCAATCGTAAAAAATCCAAGCCGGTGAATCAAATCAATGACATACGGGTTTTCCGCCGGCGTCCGGTAAGGGGCGTTTTTGGCGTATTCATTGACAAGCTCCGTACCCCGTTCTGTAGGAATCACCCGCTTTGGCCCGCCGACGCAGCCGCCGTCACATGCCATGCCTTCAAAGAAATTTCCCTGTGCTTTTCCATTTAAAATATCATCCAGCAGTTTTTTGCAGTTTGCGACTCCGTTAGCACACACAGGGTCTACCTGGCAGCCCGAGTCAATCCCTTCCACGCACTCCTTGACAGCCTGGCTGACTCCTCCGGTACGCGCATAGAGACGCCCGGCGCTCGCCGAGTGTTCTTTTACCTCGTCATCCATGACGCGAAAGTCTACCTGGAATACTTCAAATAGGTCATTTAATTCCTCAAAGGTCAGGACGCAGTCAATCGCGCCTGCAAGCTCCGGCTCCTTGGCTTCTGCTTTTTTGGCAAGGCAGGGGCCGATAAAGATCGTACGGCAGCCCTTGTGCAGCTCCTTTGCCACACGCCCGCAGGCAATCATTGGGGATACGGAGGCGGGCAGGTGCTCTACGATTTTGCCAAAATCCTTGCGGATCAGCTTTATCCAGACCGGACAGCAGCAGCTTGTAAGCTGGAAAGCGCCGGGACGCTTCATATTGTGGTGAAATTCCAGCGCTTCTTTTAAAGTCAGGATATCCGCAAAGGCGGCAACCTCGATCATGCCCGCAAAGCCGATCTGCTTTAGGGCGCTGCGTACTCTGGCAGGCGTGGCTGCTTCGCCGAATTGTCCGATAAAAGCAGGCGCCATCAGCGCATATACAGGATGCTCCTCTTCTTTGAGCATCTCCAGGGCTTTGACCGAGTTGTGGCTGAACGTCAGGTTCTGGTTTTGGCAGGCTTCGATGCATTTGGCACATCCGGTACATTTTTCAGGATCAAAGGAAACCTGCCCGTCTTTTATTTCCAGGGCAGCAAAGGTGCAGGCGGCAGCACATTTGCCGTCCTCACAGCCGCAGTCTCCTGTTTTCCATACAAGCGGATGCTCGTCTGGATGCAGCAGGCAGTTAAGCTGGTGCTGTTCGCTGCTCGTAAGCCCGTCCGGGAGCGGGGCGCCGTCTTTTTTTGCTTTTAAGACATTGCGGTGCAGTTCGTTGAAGGTCATTGGTCTATGCTCCTTTTTTATAGAATCTACAGGCAGTGTGTGCAGGAATTAAAATTTTATACCAATATTTTGCTGCGTGGGATATTGTAAAATAGGCTGCTTGCGGTTATAATGATGCATATGAGTTGTATAAACAGACAAATAGAAAGGTGAGTACAATGGGAGAAACACTGTTAGACCGCGCCGCATTTAATTTAGAAATGGCACAATATTCATTGAAAAAATTGAATGATGGCGATGAACGTGTGCTAAATGTTGTAGGATATCAATTACAGCAAGCTGTAGAATTATTTATTAAACATTTTCTGGAAACAGAAAGCACAGGTTTTCCGTTTTCTCATGATATTGATACACTTTTGGATTTATTAGAAGAAGCTGAAACATCGGTTGTTTTAACAGATGAAATAAGAGCGTTATCGGGGACGCTGACATTATGGGAAGCAAAAACGCGCTATGTAAAGGATTATTTAGCATCGAAAAAATCAATTCTTTATGCATTAAATGCCGTAGAAGATTTGTTTATAAAAAATGGAATCAATGTAGAAAAAGTAAAATTAACCCCAACAGGCGCTGCCGCAACAAAGCACAGTTAAGGAGATATTATGTGGAAAATTGTCACAAATGACCATTTTATGAACCAGCAGCTTATTTTTCCAGCAGCCCAGCCCAGTGTGGCATGTATCGTTCGCAACGCCCAAAAATACGACGCAGTAAATAAAATCGTTGTTTTTGGAAGCAGCATAACATCTGCATTTTCACCAGTCAGTGACATTGATATTATGGTTGAACAAGCCGATCAAAAACGATATTTGCTTGCAAAAGGCTGTCAGCGCGGCGTAGACTACTGGCGCAGGGAGGACTGCGATGCGGCTCTTTTACAGGAAGTAGAAAAAAACGGCGTAGTAGTATTTGAAAGAACGGGCAATAGTAACTTCGCTGCCATGCTGTACGAATAGAATCCATATCCAATCCCGCCAGATATTTCCTTGACAGATGATCCCTCCTATACTAAAATTACGATTGGCTGGCAGACAGCTTACATCGGCATTTTTGATAGACTGGAGGAATAAGTAATGACAGATTTACGTCAGGAAATAGAAAAAAGAAGAACATTCGCCATTATCTCACACCCAGATGCAGGAAAAACCACACTAACCGAAAAATTCCTGCTCTACGGCGGCGCGATTAACCTTGCCGGGTCAGTCAAAGGCAAAGCAACCGCAAGGCACGCAGTTTCCGACTGGATGGAGATCGAAAAGCAGAGGGGGATTTCCGTGACCTCGTCGGTTTTGCAGTTTAACTATGACGGCTACTGCATCAATATTTTGGATACGCCGGGGCATCAGGATTTCTCAGAAGATACGTACCGGACACTGATGGCGGCGGACTCCGCGGTGATGGTCATCGACGGCTCCAAGGGCGTGGAAGCGCAGACGAGAAAGCTGTTCAAAGTCTGTGTGATGCGCCATATCCCGATCTTTACATTTATTAATAAGATGGACCGCGACGCCAACGATACGTTTGAACTGCTCGACGAGATTGAAAAGGAGCTTGGCATCGCCACCTGCCCGGTGAACTGGCCAATCGGCTCCGGGAAAGAGTTTAAAGGGGTTTACGACCGCAATACGAAAAAGGTCATGACCTTTTCAGATACGCTGAAAGGCACAAAGGAAGGAACAGAGCGTGAGATCGCGATTGACGATCCGGCACTGGGCCAGGAGATCGGCGCCGACGCAAAACAACTGCTGCTAGAAGAAATCGAGCTTTTGGACGGCGCCAGCGCAGAGTTCGACCAGGAGCTGGTAACAAAGGGAGAGTTATCTCCGGTATTTTTTGGATCGGCACTGACAAACTTTGGCGTGGAAACATTTCTGCACCATTTTTTGTCTATGACGTATGCGCCGCTTCCTAGAAATGCCGACGTCGGGGAAATCAGCCCGTTTTCGGAGGATTTTTCGGCGTTTGTATTTAAAATCCAGGCAAATATGAATAAAAATCACCGTGACCGCGTGGCGTTTATGCGTATCTGTTCCGGTAAATTTACGGCTGGCATGGAAGTGAAGCATATCCAGGGCGGCAGGCAGGTAAAGCTTTCCCAGCCGCAGCAGTTAATGGCGCAGGAACGCAAGATGATCGAAGAGGCTTATGCGGGGGACATTATCGGTGTGTTTGACCCAGGCATCTTTTCGATTGGGGATACGCTCACAACAGCAAAGGAGAGCTTTGCGTTTGAAGGCATCCCGACGTTTGCGCCGGAGCATTTTGCAAGGGTGCGCCAGGTCGATACGATGAAGCGCAAGCAGTTTGTCAAGGGCGTAACGCAGATCGCCCAGGAAGGCGCGATCCAGATTTTCCAGGAATATAAGGGCGGCATGGAAGAGATTATCGTCGGCGTGGTCGGCGTCTTACAGTTCGACGTGTTGAAGTTCCGCCTGGAAAATGAATACAATGTAGAGATCCGCCTGGAAAACCTGCCGTATGAGCATATCCGCTGGATAGAAAATAAAGGGCTGGATCTGGAGCGTTTGACGGGAACCTCGGACATGAAAAAGGTCGTGGATATGAAAGGGCGGCCGCTTCTTTTATTTATCAACGAATGGAGCGTCGGCATGACGCTTGACCGCAATGAGGGGCTTGTGCTTTCCGAGTTCGGAAAGGAATAAAAACGTTGACTATTTTTACAGAACGTGCGAAAATATGTTTGTATGCTGCTGTACGGATGCGGCAGTGAGATTGACACTAACAGGAAAGAGGAGTTTTCATGCTGACATTAGATAAATTTGAAGAAGCAAGCGAAAAGGTAAAAGAAGTCATTTCGGAAACCAAGCTGATTTACAGCGATTATTTAAGCGGGCAGACCGGAAACAAGGTCTATTTAAAGCCGGAAAATATGCAGTATACAGGCGCATACAAGCTGCGCGGCGCTTATTATAAAATCAGCACGATGTCGAACGAGGAACGGGAAAAGGGGCTGATTACAGCTTCCGCAGGCAACCATGCCCAGGGGGTCGCTTACGCGGCAAAATGCTACGGCGTCAAGGCAACGATCGTGATGCCTACAACGACACCGCTTATTAAGGTCAACCGCACGAAAAATTACGGCGCGCAGGTTGTGCTTTACGGGGATGTGTACGACGAAGCGTGCGAACATGCTTATGAGCTGGCAAAAGAGCACGGGTATACGTTTGTCCATCCGTTTGACGACCTTGCCGTGGCGACCGGGCAGGGCACGATTGCAATGGAGATCTTTAAGGAGCTGCCGCTGGTAGAATATATCCTGGTGCCGATCGGGGGAGGCGGGCTTGCAACAGGCGTATCCGCGCTCGCAAAGCTGTTGAATCCAAAGATCAAAGTGATCGGCGTGGAACCTGCCGGGGCAAGCTGTATGAAGGCTTCGTTTGAAGCAGGCAAGGTCGTTACGTTAGACGGAGTGAACACGATTGCCGACGGTACAGCCGTAAAGACGCCGGGAAAAACAATTTTTCCATATATCCAGAAAAATCTGGACGAGATTCTGACCGTGTCCGACGATGAGCTTGTCGTCGCGTTTTTGGATATGGTGGAAAACCATAAGATGGTCGTGGAAAACTCCGGGCTTTTGACCGTTGCGGCGCTTCGCCACTTAAATGTCAGGGGCAAACGGATCGTTTCTATATTAAGCGGCGGAAATATGGACGTAATTACGATGAGCTCTGTCGTGCAGCAGGGGCTGATTTTCCGCGACCGCATCTTTACCGTATCGGTGCTGCTGCCGGATAAGCCAGGCGAATTATGCAAGGTTGCGGACACGATCGCGAGGGAACAGGGCAATGTGATTAAGCTAGAGCACAACCAGTTTGTTTCAACCAACCGCAATGCGGCGGTGGAACTGCGCATTACGATGGAAAGCTTCGGCACGGAGCATAAAAAGCAGATTATGGAAGCGCTGGAGAGAAACCATTATCAGCCGAAGCTTGTAAGGACGAATCTGTAAAAAATAGTCACGGATTCCTGAAAATCACTTGAAATCCAATTTTCCCCTTGTTATACTAAAGGGGAAAATGCCAGTAAGAAAGGAACTTGGAAATGAATATTAGAGTAGAAAGAGTAAATCAGGTAAGCAAGTTATTTGAGGTTATTGATAGCTGTACGATGAATGTTGAGCTTGTTACCGGAGAAGGTGACTGCTTGAACATGAAATCCAAGTTAAGCCAGTATTTGTCGATGACGCGTATGTTTGCAAACGGTGATGTGCCGCAGATGGAGCTGATCGCCAAAAATGAGCAGGATGCGAAAAAGCTGATCGATTTTTTAAGAGAGGATGCAGATTATCAGGAGCCGAATACATAAAAAGCAGCAGCCGGAGTCTGGATGGAATGCCAGGCTCCGGCTGTAACATTACACAGAAGTAAAAATCGGAAGGACGAATACATATGACAGAACGAAAAACAGGAAAACGGCTTGCAGCATATGTGCCCGATTATGTCGTCTTTGACTTGGAAACGACAGGGACGAGCTACTTAAATGACAGCATTATTGAGATTTCCGCGGTGAAGGTAACAGGCAAAAAAGTCGCCGATACCTTTTCCACACTTGTCAATCCGCAGTGCCATATCCCGCATTACGCGACGCAGGTAAACGGAATCACGGATGAAATGGTGGCGGATGCGCCGCTGCTGGAACATGCTTTGCCGGAATTTTTAGAGTTTATTGGCGAGTATGTGCTCGTTGGGCACAATATTCAGGCGTTTGACTTAAAGTTTTTATACCTGGCGGCGAACGAGCTGCTTGACAGGGGGATTCCAAACGATTATATAGATACTCTGTATATGGCAAGGCGGTGCCTGCCGAAGCTTGCCCATCATAAGCTGACAGACCTTGCGTCCTATTTTCAGATCGATACGCAGGGCGCGCACCGGGCGCTTTGCGATTGTATGATGAACCAGCAGTGTTATGAAAAGATGGCGGAGCTTCCGGCGGAGGCTGAAGTTGAGGTTTGCCCGGTATGCGGCGGGGAGCTTGTAAAACGGAAGGGAAAGTTTGGGATGTTTTTTGGGTGTGGGAATTACCCTAGGTGCAGGTTTACAAAAAATGTGTAGAAAGAAGCTTTGAAAAATTCTGTAGTTTTGTGGATACGGGGACGCTGGGAGAGGGGATTGGCACACCCTCTCCCAGCGTGATTCTATACACAAACATACAACATTTGGCCGCGTTTGTTTCAAATAAAAAATTAACTATTTTGCACTTCTCAGGTTCTGATATTCATTCATGCGTTTATGCATTTATTCTGCTTCCTATCATTGTATCTTATCATTATATCATCAAAGATCTCTGCATTTTCAGATGGGAATTTTAAAACAAAAAGAAAACAGCTTTTTCGCTGTAATACATAACATTCTATAACAGATTGTAAAGTTGAAATTGTTCTTATAGACACGATTAATATTTAATAAATAGCTCATAAGTATTTTATTCGTTTTTCTTTTATTTTGCAACCCCAAGGATAAAATTTATATATGTTTCATAAAAATTCTATTCCCAATTCGATTTCATTCAGAAAATATACACAAAAATCAAACGGTTTCACTACGAAAATCAAGTTCAGATCCCGTCATTTCGTTCCATTTTCGCAAAATCATCCGCCAGTCACAGAACAAATCGCCCTGTCCCTTGCAAACAGCGGCTTTCCGCTGTCGTATGACACCCGTAAAACATAACAATCTGTTATAAAATGTTATGTTTTATAAAAATAGTTTTAACACCTGGCACCGATGAGCGGGTGCGCATGTCAGACAGGAGGTCGTCAAGGATGTATGAATTAGACTATTCCAGGATTGGGGCAAGAATCCGCCAGGTTCGGAAAGCAAAAGGCTGGTCGCAGGACATGCTTGCGAGAAAATGTGGGATCAGCCTGAATTTTGTCGGAAATATTGAACGCGGCACGAGGAAAATGAGTATGGATACCTTTGCGGCAATGTGCAGGGAATTGGAGACAGATGCGGATGCGCTGCTCTGGGGCGTGGCGCAGTCGTCGGATGCGGCAATGCGCAGCATGTGGAAGCAGCAAAAACAGACGGATTCTGACAGTTATTCCATGTATATCCGAATTATGAAGTCGGTGGCGGAGATTATGAATGAGGAATAAGGAGACGGTATGCGGGCAACAGCCGGCGGTTTTAATGGCGGCGTCGGTTGCTTCTATGATTGGACAGTTTAATATGCAAAATATCTGTCTGCTGCTGGATCTTGGATATGAGGTGCATGTAGCTTGTAATTTTCAAAAAGGAAATACGTGTGACGCACGCGCGGTCCGGGCGCTGCGGACAAGGCTGCGCCAGATGCATGTAAGGTGCCATCAGTGGGACTGCCCGAGGAGTTTGTCTGCTGTGGCAGACTGCGCGAGGGCTTACCGGCAGATGGAGCGGTTGCTGGAGCGCGTTTCTTTTGACTGGATACACTGCCATTCCCCGATTGGCGGTGCATTGGCAAGGGCGGCGGCGCACCGCATCGGTGTGGGTGTTGTCTATACGGCGCATGGATTTCATTTTTACAAGGGCGCGCCGTTTTGGAACTGGCTGGCGTATTATCCGGTGGAAAAGCTGCTGGCGCGTTGGACGGATGTGCTTGTTACGGTCAACCGGGAAGATGAAAGGTTTGCCAGGCGGCATCTGCGTGCCGGGCATATCCGGCGGATTCCGGGTGTGGGCATTGCGCCTGACAGGATTAGGAAACAGGTGCAGACGGCGCCGGGCGCATGTTGGATGCATCGGGCGCTGGAGAGTTCCAGCAGGCGAGACGCTTTTTGCAGAAAATACCAGATTCCTGATAAGGCAAAGGTTCTTTTGTCAGTCGGAGAGCTGAGCAGGCGGAAAAATCACCAGGCGGTACTCAAAGCTTTGGCGGGGCTGATGCAGGAGGATGTTTATTATATAATCTGCGGGCAGGGCGTGATGGAACAGGCGCTATGGAAACAGGCGCGTAAGCTGGGGATCGCGCATCGCGTTCGGATGCCCGGGTATGTGGAAGATGTAGCGGATCTATATGAACAGGCAGATCTTTTTGTATTTCCGTCTTTGCAGGAAGGGCTTCCGGTGGCGCTGATGGAAGCAATGGCAGCCGGGCTTGCTTGCGTGGCGTCCGATATCCGCGGAAACAGGGAGCTGATTGACGACAGGGGCGGCGGGCTTGTACCGCCCAAAAGCCCCGGGCAGCTATTGGAAAAGCTGCGGGAGCTTTTGGCAGATCCCGAGCGCAGGGAGCTGTGCGGGAGCTATAACCAGCGGAAAATAGAAGCCTACCGTTTCGAGAAGGTGCAAAGGAGGATGCGGTGCATTTACGGTATCATGGCAAAACCGAAAGCTCAGGCGTGCCTTTTGCATCACGAAAAAGAAAAATGCCCGGAGGTTTCTGTGATTATGGCTGTTTTTCATGCTGGGGACGGGCAGGCATTAAGGCAGGCTGTCGCGTCGATCTGCGGACAAAGCTATACGGACTGGGAGCTTTTGATCTGCGACGATGGTTCCAAAGACCAGACGTGGGAGATGCTTGCCAAGTTAGCGGCGGCAGACCCGCGTATCCGCTTGATTCGCCTTAGGCGCAACCGGAAAGCGGGATTTGCCAGAAACAGGTGTATCCGTGCGGCACGAGGCAGATATGTGGCTGTGATGGACGCGGATGACCTCTCAGCGAAAGAGCGGCTTGCGCGCCAGGTTTCGTTTTTGGAAACACATGCTGCATTTGATTTTGTGGGGAGCAGAGGAGAATTTTTTGTTTCGCGAATCGGAGATGACGGAGAACAGTATCCATATTGGAAAAGCCCTGAGGCGGAGGATTTTTTGTTTTCGCTTCCCTATGTCCATGCGTCCATACTGTTTCGCAGGGAAGCGTTGGAGCGGGTGCGCGGTTATGACAGCGGCAGGCTTGCGGTGCGAGTCGAGGATTATGACCTTTTGCTGCGGATGTATGCAGCGGGGCTGCGCGGCGCAAATCTGGATGAAGTACTTTATTATATCCGCAGGGACAGGGAACAGTACCGCAGGAGGAAATACCGCTACCGCTTCCACGAAGCTTTGGTCAAATACCGTGGCTTTTGCAGGCTTGGGCTGATGCCGGAGGGCATTTTGTATGCGGCAAAGCCGCTGTTAGTAGGGCTGCTTCCGGTTTCTGTGCTCAAGCGGTTGCAGCGGTATTATTACGGCGCGAAAGGTGGCTGTAGTTATGGAAAACATAGGCATTGTCATTTTAAATTATCAGGCATGGGAACAAAGCCTTCGGTGCATCGAAAGTATCCGTAAGACCTGCAACGATTTGCCTTATCGGATATACCTTGTGGATAATGCTTCTAAGCGGCGGATGCCGGACGCGGCAAGGCGCAGGATATTTGACGGATCGGAAACAACAGATGCGGATGCGCCCCAGAAGCAGCAAAAGCTTGTATTTTTGCAGGCGAAAGAAAACAAAGGCTATGCGGCTGGCAATAATATCGGGCTGAACAGGGCGCTGGCGGATGGCTGCGGTGTGCTGGTGGTAGCAAATAATGACATCCTTTTTCAGGAGCAGGCAGTGAAAAAACTGGCGGACTGCCTGGCTTCTAACCGAAAGATCGGGATTGCGGCGCCAAAAGTCGTAGACAGCAAAGGCAGGATACAGCCGAGCCGGTGCGGGATGCGTACCGGCATGACAGAGATCTTTCAGCTCTATACGGCGGCAAAGTGGCTCTTTTACAGGAAACGGCAGAAATATCACTGTCTTTTGCAAAACCCGGACTTGCCGATGGACGTGTACCATGTATCAGGGTGCTGTTTTGCTTTCTCGCGGGAATGCGCGCAAAAAACCCTTCCATTCGACGAAAACACGTTTTTATATTACGAAGAGCCGATTCTTGGCATCCGTATGGAGCAGGCGGGATACCGTACCCGGTATGAGCCAAAAAGCGTCGTCGTCCACCAGCATGGAGCTACGGCAGGGCGGATGCGTCCGCTGATGCATACGTATATCTGCCAAAGCGAGCTGTACTACTGTGCCAGATACCTTCACGCGCAAAAATGGCAGCTTTGCCTGCTGTATCACTACCGCAGGATGCTTTATGCCCTGCGCAGCTTTACAGACAGGCAGATGCGCAGCTATCTGAAAACGTTTCTGAAAAAAACGAAGCTGTTTTATCAGGAATACATAAAAAAGTGAGCGTGAAAATAGAAAATATACGAAAAAAACGAGAAAACGCGAGTTTAAAACTATCAGGGAGAAAACATGCATATCGTTTATTTTGCACCGATCGCATTTGGATATTTAAAGCAAAGGCCGCAGTACCTTGCCGAGCAGCTTGCACGCGTCCATACGGTCTATTATATCGAACCAACCGTATCGTTTGCGTCCTCTTTGCGCCATAAAGAACTGGATGTCAGGCAGAGCGTTCAAAGACGCTCAAAACGCCTGTATGTGATCAGGCTGGATGGAAAACTCAGCCTGCCGTACCGCCTGAAATATGCGGACAAACTGTATTGGTCGGCAATTTCTGAATATATCCAGATCCTGCGCAAAATCAAACAGATTGACCTTGTATGGGTCGGATATCCGGGATGGTACGGGGTGGCGCAGTACTTTAGCGGCGTCCGTGTCGTTTATGACCTGATGGACGACTATGTGCGTCTTGCGGGGGATCAAAAAACGCGTGCTTATCTGCAAAGGGCGTGCGGGAAACTGGAAAAAACAGCAGATATCATCCTTACCACATCGGTTGTATTTTACGAAAAGCTGAAAAGAAAAAGGAAGCATGTCTATTTCGTACCGAATGCCATGCCGGATCATTTTCGTCAGGACTGCGAAGAAAAAATCCGAGCAGAGCAACCAGAGATAAAAAAACAGACCGTATTTGGATATATTGGTGTGATTGCGGAATGGTTTGACAATGCGGCGATTGAAGTTCTGGCGGATATTCCAAACAGCAGGGTGGTTTTGGCGGGGCCTGTGCGGATTAAGAAAATACAGAGAGAAAATGTCATTTATTTGGGCACGGTTCCCAAAGAAGAGATCCCGGCGCTGCTGAAAAGCTGTGATGTGTGCCTGTATCCGTTTTTGGACTGCCCGCTGCTTGCGTCTGTCAATCCGGTTAAAATCTATGAGTACCTTGCCTTCCAAAAACCGGTGATTGCCAAAAGGTGCAGGGAGACGGAGCGGTTTGCGGGAATGGCAAGCCTGTATTCAGATCTCTCACAGCTTCGTCAGATTGCGGCAAAAGGAGCCCGCCAGCCGTTTGCCGATCCGCAGGCTTACCACAGGTTTGCGGCAGACAACTGCTGGAGCTTTCGCGGAAAGCAGGTGCTGGGCATTTTGGAGGCGGAGAAAGGAAAGCGGGAGGATAGGAAATGAAAGTAATGGCTGTATTTGGGACAAGGCCGGAGGCGGTAAAAATGTGCCCGCTTGTATTGGAGCTGCAAAAGCAGCAGGATATCGAAACGTCTGTCTGCCTGAGCGGGCAGCATCGGGAAATGTTAGACCAGGTTATGGATCTTTTTGGCATCAGGGCAGCGCACGATTTGCATATTATGAAGCGGGAGCAGTCGCTGACGACGATTACGACCGATGTGCTGGAAGGAATCGGAAGTGTTTTGCGCCTGGAACAGCCGGATCTGGTGCTGGTGCATGGCGATACGTCGACTTCGTTTGCGGCGGCGCTTGCTTCGTTTTATGAAAAGATTCCGGTGGGGCATGTAGAAGCGGGGCTTCGTACGCAGGACCGGTACGCGCCGTTTCCAGAAGAAATGAACCGCTGCCTGACGGCAAGGCTTGCACAGCTTCATTTTGCGCCGACCGAGCACAACAGGCAGAATCTGTTGCAGGAACATACAAGCGGGCAGATCTATGTGACCGGAAATACAGTGATTGACGCGTTTCGGGTAACGGTAAAGCCGGATTATCGGTTTCATGATAAGACGCTGCGTACCTTGCGGCTTGATACGCAAAAATGCGTGCTTGTTACGGCGCACAGAAGGGAAAACCTGGGACAGCCGTTAGAACATATCTGCCGGGCGTTAAAGAGGCTGGCACACAGCCACCCGGATGCCGTGTTCGTCTATCCGGTGCACTTAAATCCTGCCGTGCAGCAGACGGTACGCGGGATCTTAAGCGGCATTGCAAATGTCTGTCTGATTCCTCCGGTGGATGTTGCCGATATGCACAACCTGATCGCGCGCAGCTATTTTGTGATGACGGACTCTGGCGGATTGCAGGAGGAAGCGCCGGCGTGCGGAGTCCCGGTTTTGGTGCTGCGGACACAGACCGAGCGCCCTGAGGCGGCATGGGCGGGTACGGCGAAGGTTGTAGGCGTGCAGGAGGATGTGATTGTCAAAGAGGCAAAACGGCTGTTTACCTGCCAGGAGGCGTATGAAAAGATGGCAAAAGCGGTGAACCCTTATGGGGATGGACATGCGAGTGAACGGATTGTTGGGCATATTTTGGAGTGGGGAAGAGCATGTGAAAAAAGAAAATGAAATTGGACAAGAACAAAAAATAAAAGAATTGGAAAAATGGATTGGGATTTATCAGGGAGAGTTGGAAACCTCTCAAAAAGAAACGGATATTTTTAGGCAAAGGATCAAAACGTTTCAAAAGGAAATAGAGTATATGAGGAATATGATTTATGAAATGCAGGTAGAGCTACGCAGTATTCATAGGTCTGTTTCCTGGCGGATGACAGCTCCGGTTCGTAAGTGTGCCAGTGTGTGCCGGATGCTGCGAGAGCCGCGCCTGCTGATTCTTAAGCTTAGAAGTATGAAATATATTTCCGCATCCAAATATCTGATACCAAAAAAAATTCGCAAGAGAATTGTTAATAAATATTTTGGTACTTATAATGCAGCATTTCAGCCCGCTCATACAGCGCAGGAGGATGAAATATTTCGTCTGATGGAGCGGCTTGAACAGGAAATGAAGGAAGATGAGAAGCTGCTGCTTGTATTTAGCGGAGTCAAATATGTAGATAGCGAGGGGCAGCGCGGGATTCGGTTGATTCACGAAGCAAGAAAGGCGGGCGTGAAGATTATTTTTGCCTATTGGCGCTGGGATGTGCAGGAAAAGCTTGAGC
Source organism: uncultured Eubacterium sp. (assembly GCA_947090545.1). Taxonomy (GTDB): domain Bacteria; phylum Bacillota; class Clostridia; order Lachnospirales; family Lachnospiraceae; genus Eubacterium_J. Next base: position 15,620 of record CAMUPC010000025.1, read on the forward strand.
CATCAGAAGAAAACCTGGTTAAGATCCCGATTGACCTGCTTATCCAGAACAGGGTATTTATTTTTGAAACTTACTTTCAATCTATAAAACATAAGTGCCTGCTTGTGGAATTTCCGCATCCTTGTGTGGTACAGGCTATTGAAATTGCGAATTCCTTTGGATGGAAAACCGTTTATGACATTATTGATGATTGGGAAGAATTTGCACGGTTTGGACAGGCACAGTGGTATGACAAAAAAGCGGAACTGCGCATTGCAAATCTTGTAGATGCAAATGTTGCAACAGCAAGGGTGCTGAAAGAAAAACTGGCTCAGGACATTGTATTGGATAAACCTTTTCAACTGATTAGCAATGGCGTAGATGCGGATAGAATGAAACGCACGAAAAAACTGCCTGCGTATGATTTTACAAGAGGAGCTTTGCAGATTGGCTATTTTGGACATCTGACAGATGCATGGTTTGACTGGAAGCTGATGGTCAGGCTGGCAAAAAAGCATACGGACTGGACCTTTCATATTATCGGATATGGTGAGCCGGAAAAGCTTAAGGTACCTCGAAATATTATTTTATACGGAAAAAAACGCCCGGAGGAGCTTGCAAAATATGCGGCGTTTTGGGATCTGTCAGTAATACCGTTTTTAAATCATGCGCTGACAAGAGCTGTCAATCCGATTAAAGTGTTTGAGTACTTGCAGCTAAGGCTTCCGGTAGTAGCTTCCTATATGCCTGAAATAGAAGGCTATCCATATGTAAAGGTAACGAAAAATGAGAAAGAGTTTGAACGTGCCATACTTTCCTGTCAAAAATGCAAGATGGATGAACAGGTTCTGCAAACGTTTATCTGCCGTAATACTTGGAAACAGAAATGGATCGAAATGGCAGAGTGGATCGATGTGCTGCAAAAATCAGCGCCATTTTGCCAGCTTTGGCAAAAAGAGTATGAATAAGAAAGGACACAGGGAGTTCAAATGATAAAAGTTTTGATTTCTTATTTATTTTGCAGCAGGGGAGGTGTGGAAACAGCGCTTTTGAACAGGCTGCGTGCAATAGATGAAAAAGCATATCGGATTGACCTTCATTTCTTTCAGGATTATGGCGGGCTTGAGATGTATAAAGGCTGGAAGGGGCATATTTATACAAAATGCACGGAAGAATACTTAAAAAAGCTGATTCGCAGAAATCAGTATGACCTGGTGATCACTATTGACTCTCTTGCTGTTTTAAAACTGCTTGCTCAGATCGGATACGATGGCAGGATTGGGCTTGAGGTACATACGACTTACAAAGAGAGCCTGAGGTATCTAAAGGACAGGCGGATGTCTATGGTTGATTTTGTGATTGTTCCTTCTGATTACCAGAAAAGGCTGGTCCGAAGAAAAGTGCCGGAAAAAAAGATTTATGTAATAGGCAATGCAGTCAATCATGAAACTTGCTATCAGCCGCAATGTGTTTTACCGTCAGAGAAAAAAATACTGTTATGGGTAGGAAGAATAGACGAGCATAAAAATTGGAGGCTGTTTCTTCGGATTGCTGATTATCTGCATAGGCGTACAGACAGTTTTTTATTCTGGGTTGCGGGAGGGCTGAAGTCAGAAGAAACGGACATACACGAATTTGAAAAATGTGTGTGCCAGAAGGATTTGGAGAGACATGTGCTTTGGATTCCACAGGTAGACTATAAAAAAATGGGTATCCTGTACAGTTATGCGGCAAACAGCGGAGGATGCTATATCTGTACATCCCAAAATGAATCTTTTGGCATGACGGTTGTAGAAGCTATGAAATGCAGATGCCCGGTCATTGTAAATGCGGTGGGGGCACTGCCTGAAATGGTTGGCACTGACCGCGGGCTGTGCCTGGAGGATATGGGCAACGTAGAACAAATGGAGCGCATCAGAGAATTTTTGATGGAGGAGGATAAAGGAGGGATGGTCAGCCAGGCAGAGGCGTATGCAGCAGAACAGTTCTCCTGTGAGTTAGTAGCGGAAAAGTTTTGCAGTATCTTAAATAAATATAAGGAAAGAAAATAGATGAAAAATATAATATTGAGGTTTCAGGGACTATTCAGGTATCGGTCACTGATTAAGCAGTTGGTTATCAAAGATCTGAAGCTGAAATATCGCAGAAGCTTTCTGGGATATGTATGGAGTGTGCTGAATCCGCTGCTTGTAATGATTGTGATGTATCTTGTTTTTTCACAGATGTTTCGCGTAGAGATTGCCAATTATCCGGCATACCTGGTTATTGGACAGACCTTGTTTACTTTTATGACAGAAGCTACAAACCAGGCAATTTTTTCGATTACGGGCAACAGTACACTGCTGAAAAAAGTATATGTTCCAAAATATATTTTTACCTTGTCTAAGGTGACAAGTTCGCTTGTGAATCTGTTGTTTTCGATGGGAGCAATGGTTGTTGTATTTATTCTGACAGGGGTATCTTTTTCTGCCTATATGCTTTTGCTGCCAGTTGTGCTGGTGGAATTGTATGTGTTTAGCCTTGGGCTTGGTTTATTTTTGGCGCAGGCAGCAGTCTTTTTTCGGGATATTCAGTATATTTACAGCGTGCTGACGACAGCATGGATGTATTTAACGCCTTTATTTTATCCCATGGAGCAGCTTCCTGAAAATATGCAGGCATCCATTCGGACGTTTAATCCAATGTATCACTATGTCACACAGTTTCGGACATTGGTGCTGGAGCAGTGCATTCCAGATATGGCTTCTGTAGCATATGGAGGAAGCCTGGCGTTTGCATTTCTTATTCTTGGAACGTACGCTTTTTTAAGAAGCCAGGACAAATTTATTTTATATATATGATGTAGGAGCAGGCATGGAAGAAAAGAAAGTCATGATCGAAGTGAACAATGCGACTGTCCGGTTTAATATGGCGAACCAGCAGGTCAACAATTTAAAAGAGTATATGATCAAGCTGATGAAAAAGGAACTGATGTTTCAGGAATTTTTTGCACTGCGGGAAATAGATTTGACGGTAAAACGTGCGGAAGCCTGGGGAATTGTCGGCACCAACGGTTCAGGCAAATCGACGCTTTTAAAGCTGATCTGCGGAATTTTAAAACCATATCAAGGGACTGTCAGTGTATATGGAAAAATAGCACCGTTGATCGAGCTGGGCGCTGGGTTTGACGGAGAGATGACAGCAAAGGAAAACGTAGTGCTAAATGGCACTCTAATGGGATATTCAGAAAAATTTATGAAAGAGAAGTTTGATGAGATTATTGAATTTGCTCAATTACAGGATTTTTTGGATATGCCGATTAAAAATTATTCATCCGGTATGGCAGCGAGGCTTGGATTTGCAGTAGCTACGATGGTGCAGCCTGATATTTTAATCTGTGATGAGATCTTAGCGGTAGGAGACTATAAATTTCAGGAAAAGTGTGAAAAACGGATGCACCGTATGCTGGAGCATGGCACAACACTGCTGTACGTGTCCCATTCCCATGAATCGGTAAAAAAATTGTGCGAGAAAGCATTATGGCTGGAAAAAGGGCGGATGGTAATGAGCGGTGAGGCTGGTATGGTATGTGACGCGTATCTGTCAGGATGGCAGCAGGTGCCATAACAGGTAACAATAAGATGGATGATTAAGGAAAGGATATAAAGTGTTAAATACATGGATAAAATTGCTGTGCTGATTCCCTGCTATAACGAGGCGAAAACGATCCAAAAGGTAATAACAGATTTTAAGGAGAGCCTGCCAGAAGCGGTTATTTATGTATATGATAATAACTCGTCAGATGGGACAGACCGAATTGCGAAAGATGCTGGAGCTAAAGTCCGCTATGAGTATCAGCAAGGGAAAGGAAATGTAATGCGGCGCATGTTTGCAGAGGTCGATGCAGAATGCTATATCATGGTTGATGGGGATGACACTTACTCTGCTGAAAGTGCAGCAACTATGGCAGAATGCATTTTAAAGCGTAAGGCGGATATGGTTGTCGGGGACAGGCTTTCTTCTACATATTCAAAAGAGAATGAGAGGCGTTTTCATAATTTTGGAAATCATCTGGTGCGAAAAGCAGTTAATATTTTGTTTCAAAATGATATCAAAGACATCATGACAGGATACAGGGCTTTTAGCTATCGTTTTGTGAAAACATTTCCAATTTTGTCACAGGGTTTTGAAATAGAAACAGAAATGACCATACATGCAATTGATAAAAACATGTTTGTAGAACATATTGTTTGTTCTTACAGAAATCGGCCAGAAGGAAGTGAATCGAAGCTGAATACATATGTGGATGGGATGAAAGTTATTCTGACAATACTTAAACTGTTTCGGACATATCGCCCCATGAAATTTTTCAGTACAATTGCTGCTTTATTGGCAGTGATTTCCAGTTCCTTTTTTATACCTGTATTAAAGGTTTATTTGGATACAGGTACGGTTCCTAATTTTCCGACCTTAATTGTGTGCGGCTTTGTGATGCTTGCTGCGTTGTATTCTTTATTTTCTGGAATTGTTTTGCAGACGATTTATCAAAAAAACAGGCAGGATTTTGAAATCGAATTGTATCATGCAGCAAAAGAAATGGCTTATTTCAAGGGGGGGGGAAAAAACAGTATTAGGGTGGAAATGGGTTCTGCCCAGCGGGAGAGTTATTATGGATCATAATATAAAGAAAAAAGAGATTTTGCAGATTGGCGTAATGTTTTGCTGGCTTTTGCTTTTAGCAGATACGGATGCGTATTATGCGCCATATTTAGTTGTAGGGATTATTTCATCTTATTGCTTGTATAGAAAATGTACCGAAAAAATCGTTTTCACAAAGAGAAAAGATCGATGGGTGATCAGTATTAGCTCCGTATTATTCTCATTTTTGACCGTAACAGCAAATTATAAGATTTGGTCTGATATTCCGTATGCAGAATCTGTAGGTGGGATTTTTCGTACGCTCTATCAGGCTGGATTGCTTCTTTTACTCAGTGTCGGTGGGTATGCTGTAACAAAAAATATATTGTCTTTTGCTGTGACAAAGTTAACGAAGATATCTATACGAGAAGAAAAAATACAAAGAATACTGCCAACAACAGTATTTATCATATCTTTTGCAGTAATTGCGATATGGAATCTTTTTATTTTGTTTCTTTGCAGGTATCCCGGGCTTCTATCCTATGACAGTATCAACCAGATAGGGCAGTTAGTCTCAGGTTCATATTCCAACCATCATCCATTCTATCATACGATGGTGATACGATTTTTTGTTGCGATTGGATATAAGATCTTTGGAAATATGAATGCGGCGGTTGCAGTTTATCATGTATTTCAAATTTTATTTATGGCAGCGTGTTTTGCTATGGTTTGCCAGACATTGTATGAAATGAAAATACGTTTGAAAATTATTTTTATGATAACAGCATGGTATCTGCTGATGCCGTTCCACATGATGTATAGCTTTACGATGTGGAAGGATGTTATGTTTGGCGGATTTGTCATTTTATTTATTGTTTTTTCTTTTCGTATATTAAGAAGGATCGGAAAGCACGTTTTTATGAATGATGTACTGTTTATCGTATCAGGCATAGGCGTATGTATTTTCAGGAGCAATGGTTTTTTTGCATTTTTACTTGTTTTTGTGTCGTTTATATATTTATTCGGCAGGAAAGAAAAGCGAACATGTTTTCTGTTGTTGGCTGTGATTGCATTTAGTTTTTTTATGCAGCATTATGCCTTAAATGTTTTAGGAGTAAGACAGGCAAGCCTGGTGGAATCTTTATCGATTCCGTTACAGCAGATAGCAAGAGTTGCGGCAGGCCATAACGATTTTTCGGATCAGCAGAGGGAAATCTTAAACCAAGTAGCCGAAATGGATGAGGTTGCAGGAGCATATACCGCTTGGAGTTCAGACCCAGTAAAAAATCTTGTGTACAGCAAAGAAAGCCAGCAGTACATCAAAGATCACAAATATGAGCTTTTAAAAATTTATCTTGCTGTTGGGTGCAGGCATCCGTTTACATATTTGAAAGCATGGGTGGATGAGACAAAAGGATATTGGAATGCGGGTTATCCTTATTGGCGCTGGACAGATGAGGTGATGGAGAATTCTTATGGAATTAAGCAAACGATACATTCTGTATTTTTGGACAGATGCCTAAAAGAGTATTTATGGCTATTTTCTGAGAATCGTTTTCTGCAACTATTTTTGAGTATTGGCCTTTATATTTGGATTGATCTGTTTTTATGTATTTTGAGCATTTGCAGAGGGGATCGGGCAGGAATATTTATTTGTATTCCAATTTTGGCAATTGTGGCAACATTAGTTATTTCTACACCGGTATATGCTGAATTTCGGTATATCTATGCGGTTTTTTGTAGTCTGCCTTTTTTGATTGCGGCAGTTTTTAGCAGCAGCGCTGTTTAAATAGGAGAGTCATTTATGGATTATGATACAAATAAGAAAAAAAGAAATTTTGCAGATTATGTGTATATTTTATTTTTTTTATTCATAACAGCCATGCTGTTGTATGCATGTTTTTGCTGTATCAAAACAATCTATAATCCAGCGTATGCATGTGAATACATCTTAGGGATTGTTATTTCAGGATGTAACATACTTTTTTTGTGGATTGCCGGCAGAAATTTAAACAGATGCAGCAGAGGAAAAGAGATCGGTATCATACTTTTTATGATCGTATTCGCATTTGCTTTAAGGTGGATGGGAATTTGTATGATGAAAACAGAACAGATTAGTGATTTTGCAACTTGTAATTTTGCAATTGAAGCTTTTAAGAATGAGATACAAGATACATCTGCTTTGGAATATTGCCAAGATTATTATGCAAGATATCCAGCATGGTTTCCATATATGAGAATCGTCAATCTTTTTTATGGATTATTTTGCAGGGGAATGATTCATGCCGAAGCAGTAAAATATGCAAATGCCGTTTTAAACGCGATAACCTGTGCAGGAATCTATTATGCGGCAAGATGTTATTTTAAGAGGACTACAGCATTTGTGGCGGGTATGTTATATGCATGTTCTCCAAGTATGATTATTTGGACAAATATTATGAGCCCCGACCACATTACGATGTGCTTGTTTACTTTACAGGCAATTTTGTGGTACTGGATATGGAGAAAAAAAGAAGATCGAAAGGCATGTTTGATTTTGATTATTTTGCATTCGATTGTATGTGTATTTATTAATTGGTTTAAACCATTAAGTGTACTGTTTTTTCTTGTATTTATGTGTTTTTGGATTGGTACATATCAGAAACAGGAAAAAAGAAAATACAGTTTGATTGGAGTTGTGTATATACTGAGTTTTTTTGCCTGCTTTTTGATTGGGAGCAAAACATTAACAGTATGGGTAGAACATTATGTACAACAGAATGTAATTGATTCTACATGGACTTATGTTTATTCGGGAATTACGATGAATAATGACGGTACCTTAGATTCAAAAAGGGGCAGTGATAAGGTGGTTGAGGTATATGAAACATATGAGAACTTAAAAGAGCAGCAAGCTGTTTTAAAAGAGCTGACATTGGAAGAAATCAGGAAAAATGGCAGAAAACTGCCGCTGCTTTTTTTAGATAAATATAAAGAGGCGATAAATTCAGAAGGTGCAACGTGGTTTTGGACAAATACGAACAGTCAGGCTGGATATGCTGAGAAAATGGATGAGGTGTTTGGTTTCAAATTCTATTTTACAGCAAATGGATATTATCTTTTGCTTTTAATATTTGCACTATGCAACAGTATATTCCAAATGCTGCCAAGATACAAAAATGTATCTGTTTATTCTATTACACTAACAATTGCAGGATTTATCTGTATTCTTGTTTTATCAGGTGTGCAAAGCAGGTATAAGCTGATTCTGGCACCATATTTTATGATGCTGTCTGCGTGTGGATTAGAAAATTTTATGGATAACAAAATAAGGAGCAAAAGAATAAAAAATGAAAATATCTATAATATCTGGCTTATATAATTGTGAAAGGCACCTGAAGAAATGTTTGGATTCCTTACTATGCCAGACCTATGATGATTATGAAATAATTTTAGTAAATAACGCTTCCACGGACAAGACCCTGCAAATTGCGAGGGCTTACCAGTCCAGGCACCCCGCAAAAATCCAGGTGTACCATACAGATGAAAAACTAGGCGCTGGCGGGAGCAGGGCAAAAGGCATGGAGCTTGCCAAAGGAGACTACCTTTGCTTTGTAGACTGTGATGATTATGTAAGCAGTGATTATTTGGAAAGGATGTCCTGCTGTGCAAAGAAAAACCACAGCCCGGATATTGTAATTACATATTTTCAGAAGGTAGGCATGGATGGGAAAAGAAAATATGCCAGGGCCTACCGCAATGAGAAAATAGCGCTTGTGCAGAGCATCGCGCCCTGGGCAAAAATGTATAAAAAAGAATACTTGCTTAAAAACCATTTGTCCTTTCAAAATATGCCTTTTGGAGAGGATGTGCTTTTTGCGGCAGAGGCATATTTGGCGCATCCTGTTGTTGCTTTGGAAAGAAGCAGCGGGTATTTCTGGCTGGATAACCCGGCTTCTGCATCCCACATAGAGCTGCGCCATTTTCCAGAAGGGGTTGTGGAATCGTCTGCCTGCTATTTTGCCCGCCTGCTTCATGGCTATCCTTCCCAGAAGGGCTTGGTCTGTTACTTTGCGGTAAAGTATTACCTATGGTATTTATTACAAAGCGGCAGGGGCGCCCCAATGGGGATGATGAAACAGGAGTGTGAAAGCGCCTGCCGTGCAATGGGCAGGCTGTTTCCTGGATGGGAAAGGGAAACCGGCTTGCTGCGCGAGGACCGCGGCGTGGTAAAAATAGCTGTATTTTGGGGAAGGGTTTTCAAAAGGTGCGGATGTCTGACAGGGCTGCTTATGGCATATGCCAAGCTTCCGATGGAGAAGCTTTGGCCGAGGCTGTAGAAAAGGAATACGGGAAATGAAAAAGGATGTGGAAAAAATTGCGAAATATGGGGCGTATGGGGCCATTACAACCGTATTCAATATTGCGTTGTTTGTTTTATTGAAGAAGCTTGGCTTGCATTATATCCTGGCAAATACCGTTTCGTACCTGCTGGCAGTGTTTTTCAATTATGTACTGAATAAAAAATTTGTCTTTCAAACAAAAACAAAGGAAAACAAAAAGGATGAATTTATGCGTTTTCTAATCGCACGGGCATTATTTGCCTGCCTGGAAAACATTCTTTTTTACCTGGTGGTAGAGAAGCTGCATTTTCACCCTTATGCCGGGAAAATAGGGCTAAGCATAGTGGTTATTATTTTGACGTTTTATATCAACAATGTGTTTGTATTTAAAGAATAAGCGGAAGGTGGGGATGGACATGAAAAGCATTGTAAAGTTGATGCGCCCGAAACATTGGATTAAGAACATTTTAATCGCAATCCCTGCTTTCTTTTCTAAGAATTTGTGGGAAACGCAGACAATAACAAGCCTTATCCTTGGATTTTTCTGCTTTAGCTTTGCATCATCGGCAGTCTATATTTTTAATGATATCAAAGACATCGACAAGGACAGGCGGCATGAGGTAAAATGCACGCGCCCGCTTGCGTCAGGCGCTGTGGGCATCAGCCAGGCGAAGGCGCTGATAGTTGTTTTACTGGCTTTTGCGGCGGCGGCAGGCTACAGCATCAGGTGCGCGCGCCCATACCGGCATTTTGCCTGGTGCGGAGCCTATTTAGGCATCAACCTTGCATATAGTATGAAGCTGAAACATGTGCCGGTTGTGGATGTCTGCATTTTAGCGGCAGGGTTTTTAATCCGGGTTTTCTATGGGGCGGCTGTCAGCGGGTCCGCCGTATCCAGCTGGCTGTGCCTGACCGTGATGTCGTTTGCTTTGTATATGGGGATAGGGAAAAGGAGGAATGAGCTGCACCAGGCAGGCGGGAGCTCTACCAGGCAGGTTTTGCAGTATTATGACGTGGGGCTGTTGGATAAGTACATGTCCATGGCATCCACGTTAGGGGTTGTATTTTACTCCCTTTGGGCAGGAAGCGGCACGAATGTGGATAGCTGGGCTGTTTGGTCAGTGCCGCTTGTATTATTTATCCTAATGAAATATGAGATGGCGATCAGGGGAAACTCTTATGGGGACCCGGTAGAGGTGCTGCTGTCCGACAGGGCATTATGCGGGCTCTCCGTTTTTTATGCGGGGATGATGTGCGTATTGGTTTATGTTTAAAAGTGGCGCAGGAGATAGAAAGAAGGTGCAGTATGAGGTGTAAGATATGCGGAAGCACAAATATTGGGGCATGTATAAAAGCAAGGGACCTCAATTATGGGCGGGATGGGGTTTTTGAATATTTTCAGTGCAGGCAGTGCCTCTGTTTGCAGATAAAAGAAATTCCTAATGGTTTGGGGCGCTATTACGGAAAAAAATATTACAGCCTGCATATGGACAGGCATCAAGCTTCTTTGCCCGAAGCTATGGTGGCAGCATTTTTAAAAATCCGGGATAAGCGCTTGTTGAGCGGAAAAGACGGTATTTTGAAAAAACTGTGCTGCAAGCTACAGCCAAGGGCTGCTTATGAATATATTTATAAAATCTGCCGTAACCGGAATACGCCTGTCTTGGATGTAGGGTGCGGGGACGGGTATTTGCTGAAAATGATGCATTCCGTTGGCTACAAAAACTTAACAGGCGCCGACCCTTATTTGCTGCAAGAGGAGCGGGGGGGGGTAAAATTGATACGGGGAGACATTTTCTCCATACAGGGGAAATATGGCCTTGTGATGCTGCACCACAGCCTGGAGCATATGGAGCGGCAGAGGGAAATATTTGAAAAAATAGCAAAGCTGTTAAAAGATAAAAACAGCGTTTGCATGGTTTGTGTGCCAGTCTGTACGGGCTATGCTTTTGAAAAATACCGGGAAAACTGGGTGCAGCTGGATGCGCCTAGGCACTTGTTTTTACATTCCCCGAAAAGTATACGGTATCTTGCCGCACACGCAGGGATGCGGGTAGTAAAAGTCATTTATGACAGCAATTCCTTCCAGTTTATTGGAAGTGAAATGTATCAAAAGGACATTGCGGGGACAGAAAGGAGAAAGCTGAAAAACTGCTTGCTGTATGCAGGAAAAAGTGTTTTGAAATATTCAAAAATGGCTGAAATTATGAACGAGGAAAAAAGGGGAGACCAGGCTGTTTTTATTCTTAAGCTTCGTTGAAAGAAGATGAAACAAACAGTTTAGCCTACACTTTTTGCTGTGAAAAAATGGGGACGATTACATCCCCATTTTCTAAATTAACGTTTGTGTATGAGCAAGGTATGGTTCCTGCGGCAGCTCTATTTCTTTTCATAAACGAGTTCCGTAATGCTGTTGCTGCTTGCAGCAGAAACCAGACGGAGCTTGATTTCCGATGGGACGGTGCCAAATAGAGGAATCCCGCCGCCTAAAATCGTAGGAATCACAGAAATATGGTATCTGTCGATCAGATTTTCCCGCATAAGCTGGCGGATAATCGAAGCCCCACCGCAGATCCAAATATCTTTTCCATTTTTCTTTTTCAGATCCTTTACGAGAGTACATGGGTTTACTGACATAAAACGGATGCTTGGCTTTGATGGATATTGCCTGTGCGTAATAATGTAGCTTTGCAGGTTTTCGTATACCCATTTTTCCGGGGAAAGCTCTGTTGTAACCTGCTGATAGGTGGTATGCCCCATAATAACCGTATCAATTGTTTGTCCAAAGGCAGCATAGCTGTCGTTATTCTCAGCAGCGCTGTCCTGTCCCATAAGCCAGTCGACGCTGCCGTTTGTATCGGCGATATATCCATCGAGGCTCATTGCGATAAATAGAACTATGTTTCTCATGTTGCTTTCTCCTGTCTTTTTATTTGAGGTATCTTGTTTGATGAAAGAAAGTATAGCATAAGTTTTTTGGGATTTCTACAAGAATGAATATGAATTCAGGATAAATGTGTGAACGGAGTGAGGGGAGAGCTGCTAAAATGGTAGCGGTTTTAGTCAAGAGGTGTTTTTTTCAGGAAGGGACGCCAGAGGACGGGGAGCGGGGCTTGCTTCCGGTTCCGATTCCAAAATGTAAGGAGCCCTAAGCATCCTGCATTTACATTGCGGCTGCGTCCGGGCGCGGCACCTAGTTCGCCCTGGCTAACGCCAGCAGCTAAAGGTGCCGCTTGGCTTCGCCCCTGTGTTACTGAGCAGGATGCTAAGGGCTCCTAACATTTTTCCAAAGTCACAGGAAGCCAGCCCCGCTCCCCGTCCTCCGGCTGGTTTTCGAGGGCTCTAAATAAGCTGTTGCTTACAGCTAGTATTTCGCCCAATCCAAAAGTAGAATCCAGCATAGCTTAGTCAATGTAACTGTATCGCTGTTGCAAAGAAACAAGGATCTGTCAGAAATATATGGTGGAAAAGTGCCGCTATTTTTGTAGAACTCTCGAAAACCAGCCGGGAGAGGGGATTGGCACGCCCTGGCTGCGGTCTTGGAAGAAGGTTT
>CAMUPC010000026.1 GCA_947090545.1 uncultured Eubacterium sp.
TGCTTAGGGCTCCTTACATTTTGGAATCGGAACCGGAAGCAAGCCCCGCTCCCCTCCCTCCAGCGTCCCCTCATCCAAAAAATACATCACTCGACCCCAACACCTACAACTCTGCCTTACCCATCCTAAAATACAAAAAAAGGAGAAAAGTCTAATGCTGATTACAAAAACACCATTTCGTATCAGTTTCTGCGGCGGCGGAAGTGACATCGAAGATTTTTACAAAGAACACGGCGGATGCGTCTTAAGCACCTCGATCAATAAATACATGTATTTGTCGATCCATCCCTATTTTGACGAAAAGCAGACGCTTTTGAAATATTCAGAAAATGAACTGGTTTCGGATATCCGCAAGATCCGGCATAAGATTTTCCACAGGGTACTCTGTGACATGGGAGTTTCCGGTGTGGAGATCAGCAGTACGGCAGATGTTCCAGGCGGGACAGGGCTTGGTTCTTCGAGTACGTTTACGGTTGGGCTGCTTCATACGCTTTACTGTTACAAAGGGAAATTTGTGTCGAAAGAACGGCTTGCAAAGGAAGCGTGCGAGGTTGAGATCGAAAAGCTCGGTGCGCCGATTGGAAAGCAGGACCAGTATGCGGCGGCGCTTGGAGGGCTGAATTTTATCCGGTTCCATCAGGATGGCTTTGTGTCGGCATCGCCTGTACTGATGAAGGCAGAAGCATATCACAGGCTGGAACAGAATTTGCTGCTGTTTTATACAGGCACCGTCCGTTCGGCGAATGAGATCTTAAGCGAACAGAAGAAAAATATTACGCAGGCGGATAAAAATGAAAACCTCAGGAAAATGTGCGGGCTTGCACAGGAGATGAAGGAGGCGTTGGAGCAAAACGACCTGTCGCATTTTGGCAGTATCCTGCACGAAAGCTGGGAGTTAAAAAAGACGCTTGCAGGCGGGATTTCCAATCCCAAGATCGATGAGGCATACGCGCGTGCCATGCAAAGCGGGGCGCTTGGCGGGAAGCTGCTTGGCGCAGGCGGCGGTGGATTTTTGCTGTTTTACTGTGAGCCGCAGCATCAGGAAGCGCTGCGCCGCAATCTGGGGCTTAAGGAATTTGCGTTTCAGTTTGAGCGGGACGGGAGCAGCCTTGTGTATATCGGGGATAAGTACTGGCGATAGGAAAGGAGCGGGATTATGAAAGTACTGGTAGCTGGCGGTGCCGGCTTTATCGGAAGCCATTTTATCGATGCATTATTAGAAGCAGGGCACGAGGTTGTATGCATCGACAATTATTTTATCGGTACAAAGGAAAATGTAAAGCATCTGCTGGATCGGCAGGGCTTTCGGATGTACGAGCAGGATTTGTGCGACTTAGAAAGGCTGAAAGCGGTATTTGAAAAAGAACAGTTTGCCTATGTCTTTCATCTGGCAGCAAATTCAGATATCCAGGCAAGCGCAAAAAACCCAATGATTGAATACAAGAATACGTATACAACAACCTTTACTTTATTGGAATGTATGCGCCTGTATGGTGTGAAAAAAATGTTTTTTGCATCTACCTCTGCCGTATACGGTGAAAAAATGGGGAAGCGCGTGTCAGAGCTTGGCACCAGCCTGGAGCCGGTTTCTTATTATGGAGCCTGTAAGCTGGGAGCAGAGGGGCTGTTGTCCGCGTACAGTTTTATGAACGAGATGCAGGTGCTGGTTTTCAGGTTCCCGAATGTGATTGGCACGCGCCTGACACATGGCGTCATTTTTGATTTTATCAAACGGCTGAAACAAGACCCGACGCGGCTTGAGATCCTGGGAGACGGGAATCAGACAAAGCCGTATCTGCATGTGGCTGACCTGGTGAGCGCGATCATACAGTTTATGGAGACGGGCAGGCAGGGCGTGACGCTGTACAATGTCGGGGTAGAGACGCAGACGAGTGTGACGCGGATTGCGGATATTGTATGTGAAAAAATGGGGCTTTTGGGTATTCCCTATCACTATACAGGCGGGCGCGGAGGCTGGAAGGGCGATGTGCCGCAGTTTCAGTATGACTTGGCAAGAATCCATCAATGCGGCTGGCGTGCCAGGTATACCTCAGACGAAGCAGTGGCGTTAACTGTGGAGTGTGTGCTGCGGGGAGAGGATGTGTGAATCAGATGCAGGCTGTTATTATGGCAGGAGGAAAGGGCACAAGGCTTGTGTCTGTTACAAAGGATGAGATTCCAAAGCCAATGGTGCGGATTGCGGGAAAGCCGCTGCTGCTGTGGCAGATCGAAGAATTAAAGAGAAACGGGATCTTTGACGTCGTTTTAGTAATCGGGCATTTGGGACAGAACATCGTGGATTATTTTAAAGACGGACAGGCATACGGTGTGAACATTTCTTATATCAAGGAGGAGACGCCGCTTGGTACGGCAGGGGCGCTTGCTTATTTTAAGGAGATGCTTACTGAGCCTTATTTTCTGCTTGTATTTGGAGATGTCTTTTTTTCTGTAGATATCAGCAGGATGGAACGCTACCACAACGAAAAGCAGGCGCTGGCGACGCTGCTTGTGCACCCGAATATGCATCCGCATGATTCTGACCTGGTGGTGCTGGATGAAAAAAACAAGGTTGTGCGAATCGTATCCAAACACGACAAAAGGGACGAACCACTGGAAAACTGTGTAAACGCCGGGTTTTATCTGCTTGGCAAAAACATTTTGGTCGGAATCAAAAGGAATGAGAAAACAGACCTGGAAAAAGAGGTTTTGATGCCTTTGATTGCAAAACAGGAAGCGGTGTATGGATATCGTTCCCCAGAGTATGTGAAGGATATCGGGACACAGGAGCGGATTGCGCAGGTGGAACGGGAAGTGCTGCAACAGAAAACGGAAATCAGAAAGGAGAAAGGTATGGATTATACGGCACAGATCCGTGCATATATTGATCTGGAAAAAGAGGTATTAAGCCGCCTGGATATCGCTGCGGTTAATCAGGCGATGAATTTGATTATGGAAGCATATGAGGCAAAAAAGCAGATCTATATTTTTGGCAATGGAGGGAGCGCAGCAACGGCGTCGCATTACCAGAATGATTTTAACAAGGGAATCTCGGAATATGTGGAGAAAAAATTCCGCTTTGTGTGCTTAAATGACAATATGGCGACAGTGATGGCGATTGCCAATGATATCGGGTTTGCTGAGGTGTTTCGTTTTCAGCTTGTCAACAGGCTGGAGGATGGCGATTTGGTGATTGCGATATCGGGAAGCGGAAATTCTGAAAATGTGATCCGGGCTGTGGAGTATGCGAAACAGCAGGGAAACCGGGTGATCGGGCTGTGCGGGTATGACGGCGGGAAGCTTAAGGGATTGTCGGATGTGGCGCTGCATGTGGCGGTGGACAGTATGCAGGTGACGGAGGATGTGCATATGGTGCTGGATCATTTGATGATGAGTGTGTTTTATGAAGTGTTGTGTGGGAAGGGGCATTTGGGGTAAAGAGTAACAGACGAAAGAGGATAAAAGTATGTGTATGGTATCGGTGATAATGCCAGTATATAACAGTAAGAAGTATTTGCATGAAGCGGTAGAAAGTGTGATAGCCCAGACTTTTCAGGATTGGGAACTTTTGGCTGTTAATGAGTATGGTTCGGATGACGGTTCTGCTGAAATTTTACGGGAATATGAAAAGAAAGACCAGAGAATTCGGTTCATTCAGAATAGTACACGGCTAGGGCTGGCAGAATCTTTAAATTTGGGGTTTCGGGAAGCAAGAGGAACTTATTTGGCAAGATTAGATGCTGATGACCTTGCACTGCCGGAAAGATTTGCAAAGCAGGTACAGTATATGGAGGAAAATCCGAATGTTGGGATTTGTGGTACGTACCAGCATCATTTTGGGGATTCCATAGATTGGGTGCACCAGCCGCCGATATCTCCTGCACAATGCCGTGCGGGGCTGCTGTTTGGGTGTGACTTGTGCCATTCTACATTGATGCTTAGGAAAAAGACGGTGGAAGAGCACCAGTTATATTATAATGATTCTTATTTAGCAGAAGATTATGAACTGTGGACAAGAGCGCTTTATGTAACGGATATTGCGAATATCCCGGAAGTATTAGGAAAATACCGCATAGGAGAATGCAATATTACAAACGAAAAAAAAGAAAAGCTAAACATAGAAAGTGGGTATATCGTTGCAAAAAATCTAAAGAAAAGCCTAGGATTTGTACTTCCCGAAAGCCAGGTTTGGTTTTTTCAGGGATGGGAAAATCCTTTTTGGAAATATGATGAAAAGGAAAGAAAGAAATACTATCATGAATTTGAAATAGTACTTAGAAAAGTGATAAAGGCGAATCAGAAGAAAGGCTTTTATGAAGAGAAAGAATTGCTGCGTGTGATTGATGCTAAGTGGAGATGGGCAAAATACGGCACTACATGGAATGAAAAAAGGAATGTCAGTAATATGAATGAAATATTTCATCAACATCGTAAACATCGTATGAAATATTTGATAAAAAAAGTGTTCCGAAAGCCTTATTATGCAGTGAAATACCGGACAGTAGATGTGATTTTAAAGCAGTTATGGCAGATAGAAGGAAAAACAGGAAGAGATCTGGCAAAAATTAGTTCAGACATACATATGCTAAAAAATAGGCTTGCTGATATCGATGATAAAATCAATAGAATGGAGCAAAGTATCTATCAGTATAAGCAGGAAGTAAGCGGAAGTTTCTATGAAAGCATCTGTAAAGAAACAAAGAATTTGCATCATGATATGGATGAAAGAATCTGGAATGCTGAACAAAATCTTAGCAGGATGTTGGATGAAAGAATCTGGAATGCCGAATGTAACGTAAAACAGTCTATGGATGGTAGGATTTGGAAAGCAGAATGCAGCATTATCAAAATGCAGGAAGTATTAGCAGAATTATTTTTACAGTTTCGCAGCAATAAAAATAAACTGGTTATGATAAATACGCCAATACATGACAATTTGGGTGACCATGCGATCGCATATGCAGAAAAGTGCTGGGTTGAGGAACATACATCTTATCAATATATAGAAATTACAGGAGATATGTACCGCCGTTTTGGTAAAGTGATAAAAAAATTTATTTCACCAAAAGATCTCATTGGAATTAGCGGTGGAGGATATATGGGCAGTTTATGGGAGCATGAGCAGGAATTGGTAGAATCTGTAGTTGCTAATTTTTCAGAAAACAGGATTCGTATTTTTCCGCAGACTGTATTTTTTGAGGGACATGAAAAAGACGAAAAACTGGAAAAAGTAAAAACATGCCTGAGGAATCATCCAGATTTGATTTTATATGTAAGAGAAAGGAATTCCTATGACTTTATGAAAAAGCATATGCCTGCCTGTAAATGTGAATTGGTGGCTGATATGGCATTTTACTTGCATGAGGATCATAAGACGAACAGAACGGTGGACAAGCATTCCCGTAAAGCTGCTTTATGTCTAAAAAGGGATTGCGAATCTGTTTTGACGCAAGATAAGAAAGATTGGTTGAAACAGTTGTTTGAAAAAGCAGATTTTGACGTATGCATGACAGATATGCTCTTAGAGCAGAATTTAGAGGATACCGCTATGAGATATCAATATATTAAAAGTAAAATAACAGAATTTAAGCAGTATCAAGTATTGGTAACAGATCGGTTTCATGGGGCAGCTTTTGCACTGTTAGCAGGTATTAATTGTTATGTATTGCCAGGAAAAAGCTTTAAAAATCAAGGCTTATGTGAAATGCTTGGTAATTTGTCAGGTGTCAGGTATGTAGCACAGATGGAAGAAATGGAACATCTGATTTTTCAAAAAGATGGGTTTGGCAAGACAGATAGGAAGCAAGTATTAGAAGGCTTAAGAGCGCAGTATGATAAAATATTGCAATCGTTATAAAGGAAAATGAACATGGATCGATTGAAAAGGTATATAGATTTATATTGGCCTGTAGAATATTGTAATTTGAGCTGTGCGTATTGCTATATTCGCCAGCATCGTAAAAATCGTGTAGCTAGATATCAGTGCAGCCATACAGCTCAGGAGATTAGGAAAGCGTTGTCGAAGGAACGTTTAGGCGGGTGTTGCCTGCTGAACATTTGTGCTGGAGGGGAAACAATGCTTGAGCCGGAGATTCTGCCGATTGTCAGGGCGTTGTTGATAGAGGGGCATTATGTAAGTATCGTCACAAATGGCACTGTTCTAAAGACAATGAGGCCGTTGTTGGAATTGCCTATTGAATTAAGCAAGCGGCTGTTTTTAAAATTCTCTTTTCATTATGATGAGTTAAAAGAAAAGAATTTGCTGGATAGTTTTGTAAAAATGGTAAAAAAGGCAAGAGAAAAGAAGATTTCTGTTTCGGTTGAGCTTCCGGCTTTTGATCCTTTTTTGCAGGAAGAAAAAGAAATAATCGAGTTCAGTATAGAGCATTTTGGAGTCCTGCCGCATGTTGCAGCACTTCGGGATGAATCAAAAGCAGGGTTTTCAATATTGTCAGATTATTCATTTTCGGAGTTAAATGCAAGGTGGGGAATGTGGAAGTCTCCTTTATTTGAAGTCAGGTCTGAAATTATGGAAAAAAAGTATAAAGGATTTTGCTATGCTGGGGAATGGACAGCGGCGATCAATTTGGAAAATGGAGAAATAAAGCAATGCTATTATGAGCCGGTCATTGATAATCTGTATAAAAATATAGACAAGCCTATTTTGTGGGCTCCAGTTGGAAATCAATGTCATTCTGAATACTGCTATGCCTGTCATGCGTTTCTTACCCTTGGCGATATGCCGGGCTTAAAGCTTAAATATACATATAGCGATACCAGAGACAGGGATGGAATTTGGCTGGAACCAGATATGAAGGCATTTATGTCACAAAGGCTATGGGAAAACAACAGGCAGTATGGCTGGATGCGGAAAAGGAAAATTGATCAGAAAAATAAAGCGGCTGCACAGAGTGAATATGAAATCCCACAACAATTTGCAAAGAATCTTATCATTCAAATGAAAAACGAGAAAGAGAAAAACAGCTATGTGCTGTTGGAAGCAAGGCATCGTGCAAAGATGATGTATCAACGGGTTCCAAAGGAATTAACGTGGATAAAACATAGTTATCATGGAACAAGTATGCGGGGGGGGGGTAAAAAACAAGTTGCAGATTTATGCATTAGAGGAGCAAGACCCGCAAGCAGTTGGAAATGAAATCGGTATTGTTGGAGTGATTGCGGATGATGTATGGTATGATGCGATAGATTTGTTTGAACCTGTGTGGATAGTGAAAAACCGTATGCTTTTTTGGAATGGGTACAGCGGGCTGACGGTGAAAAAGATATCTGGATTCATGCCTGATTCCAAGAAGTTGGTTTTGATATTGGAAAAAAATAGATGGAGAGGAATGTGTATGGTGGAATACAGAGGAAGAAAAAGACAATGGAATTGTTTTGAAAATGTGGATGATGATATTTTAATGATTCCTTTTTAAGAAGGAGTATGCTGGAGGAATGGGAATGTTAACAAAATTATTTGTTACAGTATGTGTAGCAGCTTTGCTTTGCATTGTATGTATTCGCAATGGTGAAAAAACAGATGGCGTAATAAGAGGATTTGTGGAGAAAAATATAGAAGCCTTGTTAATGGGAGTAGTCGTGTTTTTAGCTTGTTATGTAAGGGTGAAGTTGCTGGATTATGAATCCGGGGATTATGTTTATTATGAACAGTGGTATGAGTATTTAAAAGCTCATGGCGGTATAGCGGGCTTAAAAGATGACATAGGAAATTACATGGAAGGCTATATGCTTTTTTTGGCATTATTGACGTATTTCCCAGTAAAACTATTATATGGGATAAAAGTATTTTCTGTCCTATTTGATTTTTTAACAGCTTTTCTTGTTCAAAAAATGGTACGTGGCTATTTTATAGGGAATTACAATAGAATGATAGCAAACATTTGTTTTGCATTCACATTATTTGTACCAACGATTATTTTTAATTCTGCGTATTGGGGGCAATGTGACAGTATTTATACATTTTTTTTAATCTGTTCGATTTATTGCTATGGAAAAGAAAAATGGAATTTGGTTTTTATATGTATGGGATGTGCGTTTGCTTTTAAATTGCAGGCAATTTTTCTTATGCCGTTATACCTTGTTCTTTATGTGAAAGATAAAAAGTTTTCTATTTTGAAGTTTGGATTAATCCCATTTACTTATTTTATCTGGAGTATTCCTGCTTATTTTGCAGGAAAACCGGTAAGCAAAATCATCCAGATGTTTCTATCCTATGGGACAGGGACGACGACAGGCTTAACAAACAGCTTTAATAATTTATATACATTGGTGTTATCTAAAGACGAAAATGTGAATCACTATATTAGAGTCGTTGGCGTAACATTGACGCTAATTTTAATCGTTTGCTCGATGGCTGTATTTGTGAAAATAAAGTGGGAGGCGGATCTGTATAAATTGATTACAGTAGCACTTTACTTTGTAATCTTAATCACTTATTTTTTGCCAGGAATGCATGAAAGGTATCTTTATATTGGAGATGTGTTATGCATTGTTTGGTGGGTTATGAGCCGTAAAAGAGAATTATGGTATATTCCATCTGGTATCCTCATGTTTTCACTTCTTAGTTATATGCGTTATATTACTGGGGTATGGCATGGTGATGAATGGAATATTTTAACAGAAATCAACGGGTTAGTTAGTGTCGTATATTTTTTCTTCGTGATAAAAACGTTGATCATTTTATATCAGGAACTGAAAGAAAAGGAATTGATAGAAAACAGACAGGAAGAGAGGAATGCTATATGAAAGTTGTAATCTTAGCTGGAGGGCTTGGGACACGCATTTCAGAAGAATCACAATTTAAGCCGAAACCGATGATTGAAATTGGAGGGATGCCGATTATATGGCATATTATGAAGGAATATTCTTATTATGGATTTTATGAATTTATCATTTGTGCAGGCTATAAGCAGCATTTGGTAAAGGAGTGGTTTGCTGATTATTTTTTGTACAGCAGTGATATTACTTTCAACTATGAAAATGGCAAAAATGAATTAATCGTACATGATATGCATATGGAACCATGGAAGGTTACAGTGGTGGATACCGGTTTACATACGATGACAGGAGGGCGCATTAAAAGAATTCAAAGATATATAGGGAATGAACCATTTATGCTTACTTACGGTGACGCAGTTTGTGATGTGGATATAAAAAAATTATTAAAGTTCCATTATGGGCATGGAAAAATGGCAACCCTTACTGCCGTTATGCTGGAGCAGCAAAAAGGAGTTTTAGATATCAGCGGAAATAATGCGGTTAAGTCTTTCAGAGAGAAAAATATTTCAGATAGTGTTCCAATTAATGCTGGCTATATGGTGCTTCAGCCTGATATTTTTGGATTTATAAGGGATGACAATACGGTGTTTGAAAGGGAAACATTAGAAGAGCTTGCCGGGAGAGGAGAACTGATGTCATACAGCCATAAGGGATTTTGGCAATGTATGGATAACAAGCGTGAAATGGATATGCTTGAAAATTTGTTAGAAACAGGCAGTTCGCCATGGAAAAAGTGGAAGGATTGATTGCAGGATGAAAATGCTGAGTGTAGTAGTGCCTACCTATAATGAAGAAGAAAATATCGTGCAGATAAGCAGAGCTATTATTCATGAGGTAATTACAGGATGCCCAGAATATGATTATGAACTTATTTTTATAGATAATTGCTCTACAGATCATTCCCAAACGTTGATTAGGGAGATTTGTGCAGAAAATCCTAAAATAAAAGCCATTTTTAATGCGAAAAATTTTGGGCAGTTTAATTCTCCTTATTATGGGATGTGCCAGGCGCAGGGAGATTGTGTTTTGCTTATCTGTGCTGATTTTCAAGATCCGGTTGATATGATACCTGTTTTAGTACATGAATGGGAACAAGGCTATAAGATTGTAAGCTGTATTAAAACAAGCAGTAAAGAAAATAAAGTTATGCGGTTTTTCAGGACATGTTATTACAAAATGATCAAAGCGATGTCAGATATTGAGCAGATAGAGCATTTTACAGGGTTTGGCTTATATGACAGAAAGTTTATAGAGGTTTTAAAGAACCTGGACGACCCAACACCATTTTTAAGAGGGATTGTAGCGGAATTGGGTTTTCAGAGAAAAGAAATATCCTATGTGCAGCAGCGCAGGGCAGCAGGAAAGACACATAATAATTGGGCAACTCTTTATGATGCCGCAATGCTTAGTTTTACCTCATATACAAAAACAGGGCTTAGAATGGCTATGATTCTGGGAGGGGTGGCAGGGATTGCAAGTATTTTAATCGGATTTGTTTATCTGATTTTAAAATTGTCTGATTGGGAGAGGTTTGTAGGTGGGACAGTGCCAACCTTACTTATGGTTTGTATACTTGGGTCAATCCAGATTTTTTTTATAGGACTTATAGGTGAATATATTCTAAGTATTAACAAGCGCATTATGAATCGGCCGCTGGTTATAGAAGAAGAACGGATTAATTTTGAGAGCTATGAAAAGAAAGGATAGCATATGAAAGAGTTTTTAAATAAAACAGTTTTAATAACAGGTGCAACAGGCTTGATCGGAAGCCATTTGATAGATACTATGATGAAATTGGATCATGTAAAGGTTATTGCGCTAAGCCGGAATAAACAAAAAATAATAGATGGCTTTCAGAAATATATTGGAAACAGTAGATTCTCATATATTGTTTCTGATGTCTCTAAGAGCTCTGCGTTTGATATCGAGACGGATGTGGACTATATTTTTCATGCGGCCGGCCCAATGGAGGGTAAGATCATAGCGAACTGCCCGATGGATGTTATTATGCCGAATTTAACTGGTACTGTCAACTGTTTGGAACTTCTGCGCAGACAAAAAGAGAAATCTGGAAACAATGGAAGGCTCGTATTATTTTCATCTGTCACAGTGTATGCAAATCAGACGAATCAGGACAGGACGGTATCAGAGGATCAAACGGATGTTACGCAAGGCATTGACGCTGTAGGCGCGGCGTATTCCCAATCAAAAAGGATGTCAGAGGTTATTGTTCAGGCATATAGGAAACAATATGGTATACAGGCTGTCATAGCAAGATTAAGTACAGTTTATGGAAATACAAGATTTCTGCCTGATACAGCATTCTTTCAGTTTATAAATGCAGCGGTATGTCATAAAAATATTATTATGAAAGAATCTGGGATTTGCCGTAGGGATAATATTTATATAGAGGATGCAATTGACGGGCTTTTGACGATCTGTATATTGGGTGTGGATGGACAAGCATATAATATTTCTTCTAATGGTGAATTAGGGAATTTTGCAGCAGTAGATGAAATTGCATTTCTAATTGCGAATGAATTCAATGATAGATTTGCTTATAAAGGCAGCAGTATGATCTCTGTGCTTTATCAGGACAGCGGAAATAATGCAAGAAAGCCTGGTTTAAAGTTGGATAATCGAAAGCTAAAGGGCCTTGGCTGGAAATTAAAGACTAGCTTAAAAGATGGAATAGTGCAAACGGTGAACGATATTTTAGCAGAGCAAAAGGAAAGAAGATGAATGGTGAAATAAAGATTTTGGATTGTACACTGCGTGACGGTGGGCAATGCCTTGAAGATATAGAAATGAATGGGATACATATACAATTGTTTCAGGAAGAGGAACGAATGAAAATAGCGTCAAGCCTGAGAGATTCAAAAATAGAAATTATTGAATTGGGATGTATCGAAGAATCGAAACAAAATAAAGAAGGCTTTGCTATTTATCAGAGTGTACAGGAATTGTCCAGGTTGATTCCCATAAGGAAAGATAAAAAGCAGATGTTTGTTGGGTTATACACTGGGCCAGATACGGACATTGGGAAAATTCCAAACCATTCGCCAGGACTTGTAGATGGAATCAGGGTAATCCTTAGGTATTCTGAATTGGAAAAATCTTTGACGTATTGCCGGGAGCTTGCAAAAAAGGGATACAAAGTTTTTGTGCAGCCAATGCTTACCATGAGGTATTCAGATTATGAATTAATGAAAGTAATTGATGCTGCAAATGAGATGGGTGCATACGCGCTTTATTTTGTAGACAGTTTTGGATACATGAATGTGAAAGATATTGAACGGTTGTCTGAGTTTTATGCGAAACGATTGAATTCAAATATTTTTATTGGATTTCATGCACATAATAATATGAACCGGGCTTTTGAAAATGTAAAATATTTTATCGATCACTTTACAGAACGAAAAAAACTGGTTGATTCTTGTGTATACGGAATGGGACAAGGAGCGGGGAATCTTCAGACAGAAATTTTGGTCCATTATATGAATGAACATCACGGAACAGAATATCAGTTCAACAATATTTTAGAAATTTGTGACCTATTGGAAAAATATAGACCTTATGAAATGGCAACCTGGGGATATTCACCGGTCAGAATGATCCCGGCAATCCATAAAGCGGCATATAAATATGCGTCAGCTATGAAATGGAGGCATGGAATGTCGTTGGTTGAAATTCATAAGGTGCTCAGTTGTATGCCGGAAGCATGGAAGCATAGGTACACAGCAGAGAATCTGGACAAATTATTAAAAGATCAATGAAGGAAAAGTAAGGACGAATGACGGTAGCAGAATATATTGTTGACGAATTGATAAAATATGATGTAATGGATGCATTTGGGGTTCCTGGAGGAGTTATTTTGAGAATTCTATATGCAATGCAGTTAAGGATACCAGAGATGACGCCACATTTGAATTATCATGAACAAATGGCGGGCTTTGCAGCCTGCGGTTATGCACAGGCGGGAAATCGCCTTGGGGTTGCATATGCGACACGCGGCCCTGGAATTACAAATATGATTACTTGCATGGCTGAAGCATATCAGGAATCACTGCCCGTTTTATTTATGACAGCTTATCATAATGTAAATAAAAATGAAGCTCGGTTTGAATATAGCCAGGAAGTTGATTTAACAGAAAGTGTATCAAAATTTACAAAATATGCTGCAAGGATAGCGTCTATGGAAGAACTTCCTTCTATATTACAGCAGGCATGTAGCTCTGCATTAACAGGAAGGAAGGGACCGGTTTTTTTAGATTTTTATGCTGCTTTGCTTGGAAAAAATATAACTCCAATCTTAAAAAGAAAGTTATTGACTCAGCAGTGTATGAATATCAATTTTGGTGAGTCGGAAAATATAGTCAAATATATCCAGAAAAAAGTAAGAGACGCTAAGCGTCCGGTTATTTTAATCGGTGATGGCGTAAGGCAGGTAAAAAATAATACGTTATTTAAAAATTTGATTTCGTTGATAGGAGTTCCTGTTTTATCCAGTAGGGCAGCACAGGATTTATGCAATCAATCAGAGTTATATTTTGGTTATATCGGAAGTCATGGAACAAGATATAGTAATTTCATTATGTCTAAGTCTGATTTGATTATTGCGTTGGGAAATAGGCTTGCATTTCCGTTAGGCTCGGAAAGTTTTTTACAAATTGCCAACCATGCAGATATCATTCGATTGGATATTGATAAAAAAGAGTTTACCAGAAAAATTCCTAATACAGTAAATTTTTGTATTGATTTGAATAGCTTTGTATCGTATTGTGCAACCGTACAAATAGCTTTGGAACGGAAAGAAGCTTGGATCGAAGTCTGTAATGAATTAAAAAGCAGGCTGGAAGATTGCGACATTACAATGCCAGTGAAAAAACTGATACAATATTTACAGAAAGAAAAAGCAGGCAGAACATATGTATGCGATGTAGGAAATAATGAGTTTTGGTTTGCAAGGGCATTTGAAAAAGTCAGAAAAAGTGGAGTACTTTTATATTCTAAGTCATATGGTACGCTTGGAGCAGCTCTTGGAAGAGCAATTGGCGCATATTATGCGAGTAAAAAAGAAGTTGTATGCATTATGGGAGATCAGGGCTTCCAATACAATATTCAAGAACTACAGTATATAGGATATTGGAAAATCCCAGTAAAAATAATTGTATTAAATAATGCGTGTTCAGAAATGATCTTAGATCATGAACGTATTCTGTTTGGAGATGTTTTTCTTCATGTTACTGAAAAAACTGGGTATGGGACACCTGATTTTAAGTCTATAGCGCAAGCATATAATATTCCGTATATTAAGGAATTGGATACGGAAAATGAACTGCCGGCAGCACCATTTATCTATGAATGTTATTATCATAGGGAAAAGGGATTGGTTCCATATTTACCTAAGGGAAATGTATGCCAAAATATGGCTCCAATCATTGATCAGAAACTATATTGTTATCTCCAAAATTTATAATGAAAGATAGTATAGTTTGTTTTAAAAGAGATATGTGAAGAAAGAGTATAAGAAAGTGGTAATGATATGCACAAACTAATATCAGCCATCATGCCCGCATACCGTGCCAAAGCCCACATCCGCGAGGCAATCCAAAGCATCCAAAACCAGACATACCAAAACTGGGAGCTGCTGATCATCCAGGATCTTCCCGACGACGGCACAGAGGAGATAATCAGGAAAACCGCGGCGAAAGATTCCCGTATCCGCCTGGTTCAAAACCATGCCAGGCAGGGCATCGCACAATCCTTAAATCTTGGAATGCGGCTGGCGGACGGGGAATATATTGCAAGGATGGATGCGGATGATTTGTCTCATAAGCGGCGATTTGAAGAGCAGGTACATTTTTTGAACAGCCATCCGCAGATTTCACTGTGCGGGACATGGCAGCACCATTTCGGACAGGGACGGGAATGGATTCATAAGACGGCAGTTTCGCCGGACAGGTGCAGGGCGAACCTGCTGTTTTCGTGCGATCTATGTCATTCTACGGTGATGTTTCGCAGACAGGATTTTATAGGCAGGAAGCTTTTTTATGACCCCAATTATCTGGCTGAGGATTTTGAACTGTGGTCGCGGGCGGTGGGCAGGCTTCAGTTTGCGAATCTGCCTAAGGTGCTGGGAGAATACCGCTGGGATGGGAACAATATTACAGTGCGCAATATGGACAGTCTTGCGAAGGAACATGCGCAAATTGTGGCAAAGGCACTGCAAAACAATCTGGGAATCACTGTCAGCGCAGAGCAAAAGCGGCTGCTGGAAGGCTGGGGAAATCCGTTTTATGCACAAAGGAACAAAAAAGCCAGGCAAAAGATGTATCAGGAGCTGGAGGGCTTGCTAAGGCAGATTTACAGCAAAAACCGACAAGTCCGCTTTTATGAGGAGCAGGCGCTGCTGGCAGCACTGAATGCACAGTGGCGATACGCAAAATACAGGGAGCCGCGCAATGTAGTGCGGGACGCAAAGAGTATCGATGCGATTTTTCTGAAAAACCAGCATCCTGATTACCGGCTGCTGTGGAAGGAGTTTCAAAGCCGCCATGTGTCGGCGGGACAGGATGTGAAAAGGGCGGTGCGTTATTTGAGAGGGTGGTAAGCAGGACATTCTAAACGTGTAAGGCACCTTGCAGATACAGAGTGCCTTACAGTGAAAGAACGATTAGCTGCCAGACAACGGCTTTTATTGCATTACTGTATCAGCTCATATTGTAAAAATTTTTTGATATAAGGCGTGCTTTCTTCGGTAACAGAAAGCATAAAAGCCATGTATCTGCATTTTTGATAGTGTTCCTGGTCCATCATAAAATCATATCCCATCACGCATTTAGGATTGCAGCTATTAGGATTGGAAAGCCGCTTGCAGGCAGACGCTTTTGCAATTTCTTTTTTCATCTTTGTGGGAAGCGTATCTAAAAACTCCATATACGCAGGAAGGCGCTGAGGGAAAATTCTGATCTTTATGCCTGTTTTTCTGCAAACGAAAGTAGCCAATGTCTTTTTTGTATCCTGTATAAGATAAGAAACCGTAAAACCGCTTTTCGCCGTTTTGATTTCACGCGTGCAGTTGCTGTCCAGAAGAAGTCTATTGATCTCTTCTACAAAATCTCTGCTTGCACCTGTGCTTTCTAAAAATGTATCATAGTTTTGATCTGCCATACGCGAACCTCATATTTTTCTAATTGGAACCCAAACCTCATACTGCATATGCTGGGGGTCGGGATTTAGATAGACTTCGATATCGGGAGCGTTGTCCAATTCAAAGCCGGATGTTGGAAGCCATTCTGTTATAATGCGCTGTTCTAATTCCTGAATGGACATGCCTGTACCAGTTCCGCTGAAAATAGCCCATGTACAGGCAGGAACCGTATATTCATCAAAGGAATCGCCGGTATCAGCGGACGAAGATACAGCTATGAAATAGCGCCATTCCTCCCTATCATTGCAAACGCTGACGCCTAAGACGCCCATTGGCTGATCGTTCATAAGCGGCGTAATTTTTTCAAGCGTGCCGTTTGTAGCTGCGTTTTGCCACATTTGCGGCACGGCTGCGAAGTTGTTTTCGATTTCCTTATCCAGTGGGTGAGATACTCCTACAATGCGAAAGGCTGTTTTTTCTTCTATTCGATAATTCAATTCTTCTACTCCTTTTACGGTTATTTTGAAGCTGATCGGGGGAAAAGATTTCATCGGCGATCCTCCTTTTTTCGCCATTGAGGGCGCGATACCGTGCACGCTTTGAAATGCCCTGTTAAATGCTGTCGGGGAAGAATACCCGTATTTCATACCAATATCAATAATTTTTTCAGTTCCGGTTTGCAGGTCGATGGCAGCTAAGGACATTCGCCTGCGGCGGATATATTCTGAAAGCGGAATGCCTGCGATATATGCAAACATTCTTTGAAAATGGTATGTGGAGCAACATGCTATGCGTGCAAGCTCGTCGTAGCTTATTTCTTCTGCAAGATGTTCCTCAATATAAGAAATTGCTTTGTTTAGTTTTTCGATCCATTCCATTGTTTACTCCTTCCAGTGATTATAATACTTGTTTGGGGTGGATGTTTCCTCTCTTTTTATGCACAAAAAAGAGAGCATATCATGAGAGGTATCATATCAAGGGGTGGTTTTATTTTATACGTGTTTACATGGGAGCGCAACTGGGAAAAACGTTGGATATTGGATTTTTGCGGGAGGACGCTGGGAGAGGGGATTGCATATACGAAAAAAGATGATATAATTTTTTAGAAGTGTATTATATACAGAAATTATTTGCAGCGATACAGATGCATAAGGAAAGGAGCACTGCATGTTAAAAATACACATATGTGAAGATTTTCCAGATGATTGTATAACATCCGTTGATGGTTATTTCAGGCGCCATAAAAAGAAGGAATGGTTTAACAGACAGGATGTGAAAGATATGATATGGGGAATCGATAAAACGAAAGCGGTCAGGGATGAATACCTGGAATCTCCAGTATATGGCGCAATAGCGCCAGAGAGGTTATCGACCGGGTGCAAAGCGACGATATTGCTGGCTGTATTGGATAATCCGCACGTATATGGAACCAGGTGTGGGGATAATTGTATTCCTTATATATTAAAAATCGCGGAGAATAAGGATATCACAATTACATTGCACCATTGTATGCAGTTTCCTGACAAATTGAATGCATACATTATTGAGTCTGATACGTATATCGGATCGATGGAGGATTTTATCGATGAGTACTATGGATATAAACATAAGCTCTGACCACTATTGCTGTAAGATCCGCTTTGAACGGCATTTCATCGTGATCAAGGGGGACAGTGGCATTGGAAAAACAGAGCTTGTGGAACTGATCAGTGAAAGTGCGCGGGATGTAAAAATAGAAAGCACATTGCCCTGCGTACCGTTAACAGGCGCCACATGGAAAGACCTGATGAGATTTGGTGAAAACAGGATTTATATTGCAGATGACCAGGAATTTGTGGAGACCCGTGAGTTTGCTTCTATTTTTAAGGAAAGCATTAAGAAAAATAATTATTTTGTTTTTATTTGCAGAGCAGATACAATAGCAGGGAGGCTTGGAGCTTTATCATTTAGCGCAAACGATATTTATAGATTTGTTGGAGATGGAAAGGATCACTATATAGAACCGATGTATCCGCCGCAGAAGCTAATGGCATCAAATGCAGATTGTTTTTTGGTAGAAGATACAGCAGCAGGATATGAGTTCTTTTCGGATTTGGTTCATGTGGACTGTAAATGTGCAACAGATGGAAAGAGTTCTATTGTGAAGGACCTCGTCATCCTTAGCAAAAGTTATAAGCATATATTTGTGATTGTAGATATGGCGTCTTATGGCTGCCATATGGAAGAATTTTATACAATATGCAATAGAAAAATAAAAATAAAAATCTCCTATATGTCTGATTATGAATGCTTTGAAGAACTGCTGCTTCGTACGAATTTGTTAAAGGATTTAAGCATTGTCAAACGTGAAATGAATGATTTACCAAAATATGCAGGCAGGTTTTTATCCTGGGAAAAATACTTTGAGG
Source organism: uncultured Eubacterium sp. (assembly GCA_947090545.1). GTDB lineage: Bacteria > Bacillota > Clostridia > Lachnospirales > Lachnospiraceae > Eubacterium_J. The sequence continues at coordinate 18,358 of CAMUPC010000026.1, forward strand.
ATCTGCTTAAAAGGGCGACAAGCAGAAAATTTTTTGCTCAGTCTCACGGCGCTCATATCAATCCATGTTATACAAAAAGTTGTCTGGATTGTAACGTGCATAAGATGGAAAAATGTAAAGAAGCGTTTCACGGCGAGGATAAATTTTGTGATCTATTAATAGGTACAAAATACGAGGATCTGCTGCAATATCATAATTGACATAAAAGGGAAAGAACCATTTGCATTCCAGATATTCCTATCAGGAATGCGAGCGGTTCTTTTTTTATTTTTTTCGGGCTTGACAATTATATTCTATTAGGATAGAATATAATTATTCTATTGCAATAGAACGGAGGAAGCTTATGGCTGTAAAATTATTTGAGTCAGAATTAAAAGTGATGGATCTATTATGGAAGGAAGGTGATATGCCGGCAAAGGAAATTGCACAGCGCCTAAAGGAACAGGTGCAGTGGAGCAAGACGACGACTTATACCGTACTGAAAAAATGTGTCGACAAAAATGCTGTCCTTAGGACAGACCCAGGATTTGTATGCAGCCCTCTGGTCAGCAGGGAAGAGGCGCAGAGCGCAGCGACAAAAGACCTGATCGACAGGATGTATGGCGGTTCCAAGGATCTGCTGATCGCGTCGCTGCTTGGAAAGCAGGAAATGACGCCGGAAGAGATTGCAAGGTTAAAAAAGCTGGCAGAAGAGTTTTCGTAAAAAGAAGGCAATCATATCAGGGAAAATAGAAACGAGGTGGTATATGGATCGTCTGTTTTATATGGGGATCAATGGTTCCCTGCTAATCATAGCGGTTCTGTGCTTTAGGCATGTTTTTTCGCATCAGGTTCCAAGGCGCTTTTTCGTATTTTTATGGGTTTGCGCGATTGTGCGGCTGCTTGTTCCAGTCGCGGTTCCAGTCAGGATGCATACAGGCATCGGTTGGAATACAATTGTCCGCTGGGATAAAGGAAAATGGGACGGCCCGCAGCAAAAGGCGAGTGCGGCAATTGGCAGGGCTGGAGTGCATGACGGCAAGGAGTTTGCTTTTGGAGATAAGATGCGGCAGCCTGAGGCAGGAAAGGAATGGGGGCTGCATCAGTGGACAAAGGTGCTGCCGGTTTCGATGGGGGCGGTTCTTTTTGGAATATGGCTGTTTGTGTGCATGTTGCTTGCTGTGCGTATTTTTCATAAACATATGCGCAGCCTGTGGTGCTACAGGGCGTCGCTGCCAGCCAGGGATATACGAGTGGACAAATGGCTGCAATCACACCGCAGCCTTCGGAATATATCTGTGCGCCAGTCTGACCTTATCAAAAGCCCGCTTACGTATGGGCTTGTCCGTCCGGTGATCCTGCTGCCTTCTGCTGTCCGGCTGGATGAGGAAGAATTTTTGTGCATTATGGAGCATGAGTGGATACACATTTGCTGGTGGGATATTTTCGTGAAATACCTGGCTTGCATTACGGTATGTATCTATTGGTTCCATCCGTTGGTATGGATGATGGCTGCGCTGCTGGAGCGGGATATGGAAATGGCTTGTGATGAGCAGGCAGTGAAACAATGTTCCACCAAAAGTAAAAAAAGATATGTGTTAACGTTAATCCGCCTGGCAGAAGGCTGTGGAAATGCTGTTTTTGCAGGAAACGCCCGGTTTGCCAGGCACTCGGAATTAGAAGAAAGGATTTGGTTTATTATGAAAACAAAAAAATATTCATGGAAAGCGGCTGCGCTGGCAGCCGGGATGCTTTGCTGTATCGTTACGACATTTACAGTGTCGGCGCAGGAAAACGCTGACGAGACAGCATGGAAGGAAGAGGTTCAGAAAGACGCCAAAGCAGCAGGAGAAAATTCTGCGCCTGAGAAGGCAGGCGTGCCGCAGGAGCCGGAAAAAGCGGAGACGGTAACTGAAAGTGACGCAGGTGTAAAAGAAAATACAGCAACGGTGACGGGAGAAGAGATCGCTGCGCTGGCAGAACATTATATTGGCGAGGTTTTTTCATTTCAGGCTGGCGGTACGGATCTTTCCAGCGGGGTTGACAGTGAGGGGTTTGTAAGGGCTGTATATGCGCAGGCTGGGATCGAACTGCCTGCGGAGCTGTCTGCGCTGGCGAACGGCGGTGACGGGATTGCTTTGCCAGAATTGCGTGCCGGGGACCTTGTGATTTATCAGGCGGTGGATATGGAGGGCGCGCTGCCGCAGATAGGCATCTATGATGGCAGCGGGCAGGTGGTTCATTTCAGCAATCTTAAGGACGGCGTGAAAGCGTCTGATTTGTATTACAGGGAAATTGGCCTTGCAGTGCGTGCATTAAAATAAGGAAAAAGTTGCTTTTTGCCTTTGCAAAGGATACAATGCTCATAAAGGATGCACCAAAATGCGGGTTGCACGGGAGGATGCTTATGAACAGGATATTTAATGTTACAGGGGATTGTAAACCGAAGCTTCACTATATGGTAGATCTTTCATCCAGGCTGGCACAGATGCAGGAATATGTGGATGCGGGCGCGTATTTTACCGTGAATCGTGCACGGCAGTATGGGAAAACAACGATGCTGCGCGCATTCAGGGAATATTTAAAAGGAAGCTATTATGTGGTCAGTATGGATTTTCAGGTACAGATGAGTACGGCGAAGTTTCGCAGTGAGCATTTATTTTGTGCCGCGTTTGCGAAGGCATTTGTACGTATCCTGCAAGGGCAGGCGGCGGATGGCGTGCGGCTTCCAGAGGAGATGAGGCAGGCTGTGGAACGGTTAAGCGCAGCCGCTAATCTGCCGCAGGAGTTGGATTTTGTAGAGCTGTTTTTGCATTGCAGCAGTATTTGCGGAAAGGCGGACCTGCCGCTTGTGCTGATGATTGATGAAACCGACCAGGCGGCGGGGTATCCGGTTTTTTTGGATTTTTTATCGCAGCTTCGGGGATATTATATTGACAGAGATGAGACGCCGACGTTCCAGTCTGTTATTTTAGCCGGCGTTTATGATATTAAAAACCTGAAAAGGAAAGTTTTACATCGTGGAGATGTGCCGGAGGAAGGCAGCAGGAACAGCCCGTGGAATATTTCGGTCGATTTTAAAGTGGATATGAGCTTTACGCCGCAGGATATCGAGGGAATGTTAACGGAGTATGACAAAGATTATGGCGTAGGAATGGATGCTGCGGATATGTCCCAAAAGATTTATGCGCATACCTCAGGCTATCCGTATCTTGTATCCAGGCTGTGCAAGCTGATGGATGAGGAGATTGCGGGAAGCGCTGGTTTTCCTGAGAAAAAAGACGCATGGACGGATTCGGGATTTCTGGAAGCGGACAGGATGCTTATTGGAGAAAAAAATACGCTGTTCGAGTCTATGGTAAATAAGCTGTATGATTTTCCAGAGCTGAGAGACGTCGTATATTCGATGCTGTTTACAGGGAGAGAGTGGCCGTATAATGCGCTGGACCCTGCGGTCGGGACTGCTGCGATGTTTGGGTTTGTAAAAAATGAGGGCGGCGTTGTTGCGATTGCGAACCGGATTTTTGAAAACGTGTTTTACAATTTATTTTTAACAACAGCCGAAAACCAGAATACGGATATTTATAAAGCAGCGCTGCGGGATAAGAACCAGTTTATTTATGCCGGGCATTTGAATATGGAGCTGCTGCTTCAAAAGTTTGTGGAGCATTTTGACGAGTTGTATGGAGACCAGCCAGAGAGCTTTAAGGAAGTGTAGCACTGCTGATGGACGAAAAAATAACATTGAAACACACATAAAAACGCTGCTTTAGGGAATACTGAGTAAAGACAGACATAAAGCAGGTGGAACTGTCCGCCTGCAATCCGTCTTAAAAAAGGAGAATCAGTATGACACAGCAGATGGGAAGTCAGAGCCTCCAGTTTGCGGAGGCTCCTTTTATTTTAAGCAGTGCGTCCGTAGTCGGGAAGAAGGAGGGGGAAGGGCCGCTTGGTAAGCAGTTTGATATGGTATGCAGCAGCGATAAGTTTGGAGAGGATTCCTGGGAGGAATCAGAAAGCACCATGCAAAAGGAGGCGGCGGCTCTTGCGATGGGCAAGGCGTCGTTAAAGCCCGAGGACATCCGGTATATTTTTGCGGGCGACCTGCTGGGGCAGACGATTGCGACGTCGTTTGGGCTGATGAATTATGAGATCCCGTTGTTTGGCTTATATGGAGCCTGTTCGACCTGCGGGGAGGCGCTGTCTTTAGGGGCGATGTGTGTGGCGGCGGGCTATGCGGACCATGTGCTTGCGCTTACGTCCAGCCATTTTGCAAGTGCGGAAAAGCAGTTCCGTTTTCCGGTGGAGTATGCAAACCAAAGGCCCTTATCGGCTACCTGGACGGTTACGGGAAGCGGTGCGTTTGTCGTTGGAAAAAGCGGCGGAAAGTCTAAGATTACGGGGATTACAACAGGCGTGATTACGGATTATGGCATCCGGGATTCGATGAATATGGGCGCTGCGATGGCGCCTGCCGCAGCGAAGCTGATTGTGCAGAATTTTAAGGATTTTGGGCGTACGCCGAACGATTATGACAAGATTATTACCGGAGACCTCGGGTACGTCGGGCAGGAGATTTTGTGCAAGCTGGTAAAGGATGAAGGGTATGAGATCAGCAGCATCCATATGGACTGCGGGATTGAGATTTTTGATAAAGAGACGCAGGGGACACAGTCCGGCGGTTCTGGCTGCGGCTGTTCGGCGACGACGCTGAGCGCGCATTTTCTGCCGCGGGTAGAGTCCGGCGAGCTGCGCAGGATCTTGTTTGTGCCAACAGGCGCGATGCTGTCGCAGGTCAGCTTTAACGAGGGGCAGAATGTGCCTGGAACGGCGCATGGGGTAGTTATAGAATACGCGGGCTGACAAAGGATCGAAAGAAAGGAGAACACAGGATGGATTATATCAATGCATTCTGGGTAGGCGGGCTTATTTGTGCACTTGCCCAGATTTTAATGGAAAAGACGAAAATGCTGCCGGGGCGGATTATGGTGACGCTTGTCTGCACCGGGGCAGTGCTTGGCGCAATCGGTATTTACGAGCCTTTGATGGAATACGCGGGCGCCGGGGCAAGCGTGCCGCTGTTAGGGTTTGGGAACCTGCTTTGGAAAGGAATGAAGGAGGCGGTTGACCAGAATGGATTTATCGGGCTTTTTATGGGCGGATTTACGTCATGCGCGGTCGGCGTATCGGGCGCGCTTGTGCTCGGTTACCTTGCATCACTTATTTTCCAGCCAAAGATGCGCAAATAATGTATAGTTTGCTTTTTAAGCGGGGACAATAAGTCTCATCCGGTCATCGGATGATATTACAATACCATAAATAAAAAGGAGATTATTGTATGAAGAAATTAATGTTAGGCATTTTAACAGCGGCGGCACTGACGGTTGCTGCCGGATGCGGTACGGCAAGGGATGACAACAACAGTACTACTCAGGATAATGCGACAAATAATACAGATGGTACTGGCAGTGTGACGGATGATGAAAACGGCAATACAAATTCTGTTACAAATGGTACCGATAACGGCGGCAATGTAGTAGATGATGTAATTGACGGAGCAGAAGATATCGGGCAGGACATTGTGGACGGCGTAGATGATATGACAGGAAACGACACAAACAATGGAACAGGCACGAACGGCACAGGAACAGACATGAACGGAACAGGCACAAATGGCACAGGAACAGATGGAAACGGAACAGGCACGAATGGAACGGGAACAGACGTGAACGGAACAGGCACGAATGGAACGGGAACAGACGTAAACGGCACGAATAACGGTACAGATGGAAACGCCGCAGGCACCAATGGGAACGGCACGGCGAACCATGATAAAAACAAGGACAATGGAACAGATAAAAATACGGATAAGAACAAAACAACGAAAAATAAATAGCTTATAACAGGCGAAAAAAATCTCTTCTGCATCAAAAGCGGGCAGAAGAGATTTTTGTGTTGCTGCCTAAGCATATACGAATTAATAAGAATAATAGGTATAACCAAATTTTCCGTCTGTCTGGATCGATGCGTTTCTAAGGTCGACCGGTTTTTTTACCTTTAAGTCGGATTTTGGAATCATAATTTTAAAATCCTTGTAGCTTTGGTCGGATACGTACAGCGGCAGGTGTGACTTTTTGTAGACAGCGACCGTAGAGCCTTTGGCGGTCTTTACTTTTACGACGATATTTTTTAAATATTCGGAATAGTGGCCGGAGCTGTTGACCATCCTGAATTTGATTGTCAGCCCGCCGTTGTCGTCGTAAGCGGCGCTGTATGCTTCCCAGCTTGCCTGCCCGTGGGCGATTTCGCTGTTTGTCAGCTTTGACGCTGTGTATTTGTTATTTTTTACCGTAACGGTGCATTTTAATTCTTTGCCGTCTACGGAAGCCGTGATTGTGGATTTTCCAGCTTTTTTCGCGGTAACCTTGCCCTTGCTGTCTACCGAAGCAATGTCTGGCTTGCTGGATTTCCATTTTACGGAGCCTTTATTGTCCTTGATGCTTAAAGACTTTGTAAAGCCTGCCGTAAGCGTCAGCGTGGTATTGCTGATGACTGCTTCTGGAAGGTCGGCAACGACAGAAAACTGGTATGCGGTTGCCTGTTCAAAGGTAAGCGAGATATGGTAATCTCCGGCTGCAAAGCTGCCTGTATAGCCGTTTACATAAATGCCGTTGTCGCTTGCCGTCCAGGATGGGTCTGACTCTGTGATCTGGAGAGAATCAACTTCCATATCTTCACTGTTAAAGATCATAATGCTGCACGCAGCAGGCGCATTCGTACCGATCAGCAGATAGACCTCGTCGGAAGCTTCGGCAAGCGTCACATCCTTGATTACTGGCTCACCGCCGTTTGCCACTTCCCATGACTGCGGCTTGACAATATTTTTCAATGCGGCATGTACCGGTACCGGCGTCAGAAAAGCCGAGCCTGCCAGCAGTATCCATGCCAGCACGAAGCAGGTTATTTTTTGGATCGCGTTTTTCATAAGTTCTCCTTTCTGTAAATCCATCATTCTTTCGTATATAAAAACAGTATAACGAATCTAAGCCGTCAATGCAACTGATTTTTTACCAAAATATTACAAAGAATTTATGCATTTTTTACAAAAAGGGAAGCTTCTTTTTTATTCATCCATACTGTAATTCGGTGCTTCTTTTGTAATATGGATATCGTGCGGATGGCTTTCCTTTAACGATGCAGCGGAGATCTTGATAAATTTCCCCTGCTCATGCAGTGCCGGAATTGTCGGGCAGCCGCAGTAGCCCATGCCGGAACGGATGCCGCCGATAAGCTGGAACACCGTATCTTCTACCGAGCCTTTGTATGCCACGCGCCCTTCCACGCCTTCCGGTACGAGTTTTTTTGCGTTTTCCTGGAAATAGCGGTCTTTGCTGCCGTTTTCCATTGCGGCGAGCGAGCCCATGCCGCGGTATACCTTGTATTTTCTGCCCTGGAACAGTTCAAATGTGCCAGGCGCTTCGTCGCAGCCTGCAAAAATGGAGCCCATCATACATACGTTGGCGCCCGCTGCAAGCGCCTTTGTCATATCGCCGGAATATTTGATGCCGCCGTCCGCGATAACAGGGATATGATATTGCTTTGCGACGTTGTAGCAGTCCATAATCGCGGTGATCTGCGGTACGCCAATACCGGAAACGACACGGGTTGTACAAATAGAGCCTGGCCCGATGCCGACCTTTACGCAGTCAGCCCCGGCTTCAATCAATGCCCTTGCAGCTTCTCCGGTTGCGATATTTCCGGCGATCACCTGTAAATCCGGGTAAGCGGCTTTGATATTTTTGACTGCTTGCAGGATATTTTTGGAATGCCCGTGCGCGGAGTCCACAACAATAACGTCTACATGCGCGCCGACAAGCGCGGCAACGCGGTCCATCATATTTGCGGTAATGCCGACTCCGGCGCCGCAGAGCAGGCGTCCCTGTCCGTCTTTTGCGGAATCCGGGTATTTAATTTGTTTTTCAATGTCTTTGATCGTAATAAGCCCTTTTAAATTGTTGTCTTTGTCTACGATCGGGAGTTTTTCTTTTCTGGCTTTTGCAAGGATTTGCTTTGCTTCTTCGAGCGTGATGCCTTCATGGGCGGTAATCAGCCCCTCGGAGGTCATGCAGTCTTTGATTTTCTTGGAATAATCGGTTTCAAACTTTAAGTCGCGGTTTGTGATAATGCCGACAAGCTTGCCGTTATTTGTGATCGGGACGCCGGAGATGCGGAACTTTGCCATCAGGTCGTCAGCGTCTGCCAGGGTATTGTCTTCGGAAAGGGAAAACGGATCAGTAATCACGCCGTTTTCAGAACGTTTTACTTTGTCTACTTCTTCTGCCTGTGCTTCTATGGACATATTTTTGTGGATGATGCCGATACCGCCCTGCCTTGCCATAGCAATCGCCATCCGGTGCTCTGTGACCGTATCCATGCTTGCGCTCATCATAGGAATATTTAAAGAGATCTGGTTGGTAAGCTTTGCAGACAGGTCGATCATGTTTGGAGTCACCTCTGAGTAAGCCGGGACTAAAAGTACGTCATCAAATGTAATGCCTTCGCCAATAATGGTTGCCATATGAAGTATCCTCTCTTTCTTCGGGTGCGTTCCGATTCTTGTGATTTTAAAATGAATTTTATCAATTCTACAATAGGAAAATGGAAAAGTCAATGGAGACATTGGAATTTTTGGAAGAATTTTTATCTGTTGTAAGGATTATAGCACAAAAACGGCGGAAATTCAAGACTTGTAAGCTGCCGCGGCACGCGTTATACTACTGGGCACATACAAAGATGCCGCAGGTAGCGCAATTGTGCGAATACGATTCGGAGGGAGGATTTTATGGGAGAAAACTGGCTGGAGCTGTTCAATCAAAACACATTGCAAAATAAGGTGCAGGAGACGAACGCGTATACGAAAAAATATGGGCTGGCGCTTTCAAAAGAAGATACGAGGCTTCTTTTGGAAGAGCGGAAAAGGGTGTTAAAAACGCACCAGAGGGCGGAGTTTGGGGCGGGCATCCTGCCGCAGATTATTTATATGTTTTGTGATTCGGATTTTATCTCGCAGGATAATTATGTGGAATCGATGGTTCGGTTGCAGGAGATTTTTTATCTGTATAAAAATGAAATGATGGATGAGATCTCGGATGAGGAGCTGTTGCAGTTTATGAAGGAGCAGTTTGAGACGGTGTGTTTTGGGGATTTTGATTATCTTGAGGGAACGTGCCTGGATATTTTTGCGCAGGCGGTCAGGGCTGGGTACAGAGGGTATTTGAGGACGCAGGGGAAGGGGGAGTTTGAGAAGTTTGATATTGTGGAAAGATGGGACAGGGAGTTGTATTTGGAGGTGCTGAGGGAGCTTTGCTGGGGGTAGGAGGGGGACGCTGGAGGAAGGGGAGCGGGGCTGGCTTCCTGTTCCGATTCCAGAATGTAAGGAGCCCTAAGCATTCTGCGGTTACGTTGTGGCTGCGTCCGGGCGCGGCACCTAGTTCGCCCTGGCGTTCCGCCAGCAGCTAAAGGTGCCGCTTGGCTTCGCCCCTGTGTTGCTCAGCAGAATGCT
>CAMUPC010000027.1 GCA_947090545.1 uncultured Eubacterium sp.
GGCGAACTAGGTGCCGCGCCCGGACGGTGCCACAGCGTAACCGCAGGATGCCTAGTGCTTCTTAACCTTCTGGAACGGACGCAGCCAGGGCGTGCCAATCCCCTCTCCCAGCGTCCTCTCCGCACCAAAAAAAAAACAACAACAACTCAGGAGACACCACCTTGGAAAAAGTAACAGGCTACATCGATAATTTCATATTTCAAAACGAAGAAAACGGCTACTGCGTCCTAACACTCGTCACAGAAGAAACCGAACTCACCTGCGTCGGCATCCTCCACGGCATCACAACCGGCATGAACGTAGAATTTACCGGCAGCTACACCGAGCACCCATCCTACGGCAGACAATTTAAAGTGCAGTCCTACGAAGAAAAGGAGCCAAAAGACGAATTTGCAATCGAACGATACCTCGGTTCCGGTGCAGTCAAAGGCGTCGGTGCGGCGCTGGCGGCACGGATCGTACGTAAGTTTGGCAGGGATACGTTCCGTGTGATCGAAGAGGAGCCGGAACGCCTTGCCGAGGTCCGGGGCATCAGCGAGCGCAAGGCACAGGAGATCGCGGCGCAGGTAGAGGAAAAAAAGGATATGCGCCAGGCAATGATTTTCCTACAGCAGTATGGGATCGGGCAGACGCTGGCGGTCAAGGTGTACCGGGCGTATGGAACGCAGATCTATTCGATTATTCGGGAAAATCCGTACCGGCTTGCCGATGATATCCAGGGCGTCGGGTTTCGGATTGCCGATGAGATCGCGAACCGTGCGGGTATCCGGGCGGATTCGGATTTTCGTATCCGCAGCGGGATCTTGTATGCGTTGCAGCAGGCTGGCGGCGAGGGGCATACGTTTCTGCCAAAAGAAATCCTGACCGAGAAGGTGGCGGAGCTGCTTGGCATCGATGCGGATTTGATTGAAAAGCACTATATGGACCTTGCGATTGCGCGCAGGATCGTAATGAAAGAGAAGTATGAGCAGGTGCAGGTATATAATGCTTCCTATTATAATATGGAACATAATACGGCAGTGCTGTTGCAGCAGCTTAATGTGTCCCAGGAAGCTGTAGGTGTTGATCTGGATAAAAAAATCGCAGCCATAGAAAAACACGCGGACGTCGTGCTGGACGAGCTACAGCGCAAAGCGGTGATCGAAGCGGCGGGCAACGGGCTGCTGGTCATTACCGGAGGGCCTGGTACCGGGAAAACGACGACGATCAATTCGATTATCCGCCTGTATGAAATGGAAGGGCTGGATTTTATGCTGGCGGCGCCTACGGGCAGGGCGGCAAAGCGAATGAGCGAAACGACCGGATACGAAGCACGCACGATTCACCGGATGCTGGAGGTAAACGGCGGTGCGGAAGGAACAGGCAGGTTTGAGCGCAACGAATCCAATCCGCTGGAGACGGACGCCATTATTATCGATGAGATGTCGATGGTGGATATTTCTCTGATGTATGCGCTGCTAAAGGCAGTTGTGCCTTCGACGCGCCTTGTGCTGGTCGGGGATATCAACCAGCTTCCGAGCGTCGGGCCGGGGAGCGTGCTGAGAGATATGATTGATTCCGGCGCATACCGGGTCGTGCGCCTGACGAAGATCTTCCGGCAGGCAAGCCAGAGCGATATTATTGTCAATGCGCACAAGATCAACCGTGGGGAATATGTCAGGCTGGACAACCAGAGCCGGGACTTTTTCTTTTTAAAACGCTATGATGCGGACAAGATTGTAAACGTCGTGCTTCAGTTGGTCGTACAGAAGATGCCCAAGTATGTGGATGCAAGTATGTATGAGATCCAGGTGCTGACGCCGATGCGCAAGGGGCTGCTTGGCGTGGACCGCCTGAATACGGTATTGCAGCAGTACCTGAATCCGCCGTCGCCGAAAAAGGCGGAAAAAGAGCGCGGAGAGACAGTGTTTCGCGAAGGCGACAAGGTGATGCAGATTAAAAATAATTACCAGGTCGAATGGGAGATCAAGAACCGTTATGGGATTGCCGTGGAGCGGGGCATGGGCATTTTTAACGGCGATATGGGGATCATCCGCAGTATCAGGGAGATTACGGAGCTGATTACGATTGAGTTTGACGAAGGGCGGATTGTGGAATATCCGTTTAAAATGCTTGAGGAGCTCGAACTTGCCTATGCGGTCACGATACACAAGTCGCAGGGCAGCGAATATCCGGCAGTCGTGATCCCGCTGCTTGGCGGGCCGAGAATGCTGATGAACCGCAACCTGCTGTATACAGCCGTTACGCGTGCGAAAAAATGCGTGACGATTGTCGGGGACGAGCATAAATTTGACGAAATGGTCGGCAATATCAGCGAGCAGAAGCGTTACTGCGGGCTGAAAGACCGGATTATGGAACAGATGGAGGGAGAACAGGAACAACGTGCCAAACAATAAGAGGGAACATAGGAACTTCGGTGGATCTTGGCAGAGGCTGCTGCGGCTGCTTTATCCAAACCGCTGCCCCGTCTGCGGGCGTGTGCTGCGCGATACGCTGATTTGCCAGGAATGTGCGGGAAAGCTGCGTTATGTGACGCAGCCTTTTTGTTATTCCTGCGGCAAGCCGGTAGCAGGCGCGGCGCAGGAATACTGTATGGACTGTGCTGGGAAAAAGCATGAATTTAGCCAGGGGCGTGCGGTATTTGTGTACCAGGGAGCGGTGCGCGGGATGCTGTATCGGTATAAATACAGCAACCGCAGAGATTATACGGAGTTTTTTGCGGCAGAGGCGGCGCGGCTGTACGGGCAGTGGGCGAGGCGGATGGGCGTGGAGCTTGTCGTGCCGGTGCCGCTGTCGAAAAAGAGGATGAAAAAACGCGGATACAACCAGGCGGATTTGTTTGGAAAGCGGTTTGCGCAGCTTGCAGGGATTAGTTATGATGCGGGGCTGCTCGTGCGGGTGCGCAATACAGCCCCGCAAAAGCAGCTTTCTGTAAAGGAACGAAAAAATAATCTGAAAAATGCTTTTAAAATGAGCCGAAATGTAGTAAACTTAAAAAGAGTCCTGCTGATTGATGATATCTATACAACGGGCAGTACGATGGATGCTGCCGCGCTTGCGTTCAAGCAGTCGGGTGTTGAGGATGTATATTTTTTGTGTATCAGTATTGGGCAGGGCAGCTAGAATGTGTCACAGACACGCTCTGCTGGCTAGTATAATTTAGAAGAAGCGACAGCTTCACATAGAACTAAAAGGGGGCATATTATGGATGTAAGGTCATGTAAGAACTGCAAACGATTATTTAACTATTTGTCGGGGCCGGTAATCTGTTCGGCATGTGTGGAGAAGCTGGAGGAAAAGTTTAAGGAAGTCAAGGATTATATCCGCGAGCATCCTCATGCAGCGCTACAGGAGGTATCAGAGGCAAATGAGGTTTCCGTGAAGCAGTTAAAGACCTGGGTGCGCGAGGAGCGCCTGAAGTTTTCGGATGATTCGCCGGTAGGCATCGAATGCATGAACTGCGGCGCGATGATCAAATTCGGCAAATACTGCGACGCTTGTAAAGGCAAGATGATTAATAATTTAAGCCATGCGGTGGAGGAAGAGCCGGTAAAGGTCGAAGCACCGAGAAAATCAGACGGCAACCGGATGAGGTTCCTGGATACTTAATACTACAAAAGAGAATGCGCCAGCATTCTCTTTTTTCGGTTGTTGGGACGTGTCTTTCGTTGTTTACACTTTTTTCACTTCTACATCAACAAAAAAACTTTTCATATACTGGTGCCTGTGTTATAATAAAAACGATATTGTGGAAAAACAGGCATATTTTGGAGGTACGCTTACTTGCTATGATTGATCAGGAACGTGTGCGGGAAATGACGAAGCTTGCCGCTTATGAACAGCGGGAAGGGAAAAAATATAAAAAAGCGGTCTGTTATTATCGAGGCGATTTTGCGGTCAGGCATCTGCTCAAAGGGTTTTTCTGCGGCACGGCGGTATTCGGTATTTTTCTCGTGCTGTGGGGTGTGTGCCATCTGGAGGAATTGATGGCGAATATAGACAGTATGGACCTGATTGCCTTGGGGACAGCGATTCTTGTGAGGTATCTGTGCTTTCTGGGCGCGTACCTGGTCGCGGTCGATATTTATGCAAATGTATTTTACGCGTCAGGCAGGAAGAGCATGAAGCGGCATTACAGGCGGCTCAAGCGCCTGGGCAGATTATATGAGGAACAGGAAAGCCGCACGGCACCGACGCGGCACTAGGAGGAGAGAATGACAGTTTTATTGGAATTCAAGGAAGGAATCCGCAGTTTTTATGGAAAGTACGAGGTTTATCTGCTTCCGGTTGTGAAATTCCTGCTTGCATTTTCGTCTTTTTTATTAATTAACCAGAAAATCGGATATATGGAAAGGCTGGACAGCGTGCCGCTGCTGCTGATTATGGCGCTGGTATGCTCGATCCTGCCGGTGGCGTTTATGCTTTTTGCCGCGGGCGTTTTGCTTACGCTGCACTGCTATGCCTTATCGATGCCGGCGGGTGTTATTATGTTGGTGCTCTTTGCGGTTATGTATCTGCTGTATTTTCGGTTTGCACCGGGAAACGCTTATTATGCGCTGCTGGCGCCGATTGCGTATGTACTTGGAATCCCTTATGTGATGCCGGCGGCAAACGGGTTACTGCATCAGCCGGTATCTGTGATACCAACAATTTGCGGCGTCGTTACGTATTATTTTTTAGACGGGATTACGGCGAATGAAGCAAGCCTTTCGGAAACAGGCGAAGAAGTGGAGCTGCTTTCTAAATTTCAGGAAATTATCAAGCAGTTTGTCGGAAATCGTGAGATGTATCTGACAATTGCGGTATTTACCGTAACGGTGCTTGTCGTCTATGTGATCCGCAGGCTGTCGGTAGACTATGCGTGGACGATTGCGATTGTGGCGGGAATGCTGATGCAGTATGTGGCTTTTTTTGCGGGATATCTGCAAATCGGCATGAGCAGCATGACAATGCGCTTAACGGCTGGCTGCGGCGTCAGCGTCGTCCTGCTGCTGATTATCCAGTTCTTTTTCTTTAACCTGGATTATACGCGGACGGAGCGGGTGCAGTTTGAAGACGACGAATACTATTATTATGTAAAGGCGGTTCCAAAGCGCTATGTGCCTGTACGTGCCAAATCGCTGAAAAAGATCAGCGATAACGGCAGGAGCGCGAGGGCGCGAAGGGACAGCGTGACCCGTGAGGAACTGATGGAAGATATGGAGATTGACGTAGAGGATGAAGAGTAGCGGCTGCTTTGGAAGCTTTCGCAGCGCGGCAGCGGTTATTTTGTTTTGTGAGGGAAGGAAGTGAAATTGTGCAGGCATTTATCAGTACAATACAGTGGTTTGTAGAAAAGCATCTGTACTGGCTCACCCAGAAGATCACTCCTCAGAAGATCAGGCTGACGGATGTGGTCGAGATTTTTATTATTACGTTTTTTGTTTACCATGTGCTCGTATGGATTAAGGGGACACGCGCATGGATGCTGTTTAAGGGGATTGTTGTTATTTTACTGTTTATCCTGATTGCAGGCATCTTTCAGATGAATACGATCCTCTGGCTGTCGAGCCGGATGGTTGATGTGGCGCTGACCGCGCTGGCGGTTATTTTCCAGCCGGAGCTTAGAAAGGCGCTAGACCAGCTTGGGCGCAAACGGTTTGTGACGGCGCTGTTTGACTTTGGGGTGTCGCAGGACAGCGGCAGGTTCAGCGACCGGACGATCAACGAGCTGGTAAAGGCGTCCTTTGAGATGGGCAAGGTAAAGACCGGGGCATTGATCGTAATTGAGCAGGATATTGTGCTGACGGAGTATGAGCGGACTGGCATTGCGCTGGATTCCCTGCTCACGAGCCAGCTTTTGATTAATATATTTGAAAAAAATACGCCGCTGCATGATGGCGCGATTATTGTGCGGGGCGACAGGGTAGTGGCAGCGACCTGTTACCTGCCACTGTCTGACAGTATGACGATCAGCAAGGAGCTTGGAACGAGGCATCGTGCGGCAATTGGGATCAGCGAGGTCAGCGATTCTTTGACGATCATCGTATCCGAGGAAACAGGAGCCGTCTCGGTGGCAAAGACCGGAAGGATCTATCGGAATCTGGACCAGGATGGGCTTCGCGAGCAGCTTAAGATTATACAGAACGCGGAATCTGAGCAGTCCCGTCTGCACCTGCTGCAAAGGAGGTTGAAAGATGCTAAGAAACGTCGTAAAAATACTGACTAGAAATTTGGGCTTGAAGCTGCTGGCGTTTGTATTTGCGGTTACGATGTGGATGGCAGTCGTCAATCTGGATGACCCGGTGATCAACAAGCGCTTTACGATCGCAGTTACGATCGAGAATGAAGAAGTGATTGAAGCGGCAAATAAATACTTTGAGATCGAAGCAGATTCTAACAATGTGACGTTTACGGTACTTGGAAACCGCAGCGTTATGGATGACATCAGCAGCTCGGATTTTAAGGCGGTTGCGGATATGAGCAAGCTGGTTCAAAAGGAGGATGGGAATATCGTGCCGATCGAGATTACGGCGCTGCGCCATTCCAGCCAGCTGACGATTTCCAAACGGACGAGGGAGATTAAGGTAATCCTGGAGGACTTGATGCGGCAGGCATTTGTGATTATGCCGATAGCACAGGGCGAGCCGGCGGACGGATATGCGCTTGGCTCTATGGTTGTGGAGCCAAACCGCCTGTGGGTGTCCGGGCCAAAGGAGGTCGTATCGCAGATCGATGCGGTAAAGGCGGCGATTGATGTGACCAATATGAGCACGGATATTTCCGACAGCGTCGTACCAATTTTACTGGATGAAAAAGAAAACGTCGTAGACACGACAAGGCTGAACCTGAGCCTGGAGATCGTGACTGTAAAAGCAAGCATTGTCTCGCAGAAAACCGTTCCGATCAAGGTCAGCTACAGCGGAAAGCCGGAAGAAGGATTTGAGGTCATCTCAGCGGTGGCAGAGCCGGAAGAGGTGACAATCAAAGGAAAATCGGATATTTTAAATGCAATCAGCGCGATTGTGATACCGGAGGAAGTGATCAGCGTGGAAGGCGCGAATGAGAAATTCGAGCAGAAGGTAGACCTAAACCAGTATCTGCCAAGCGGTGTTTCCCTGAGTAAGTCCGTAGAGGGCGCGGTGACGGTAAAAATCGATATCGAGCAGTTGGAGCGCAGAGTATTTACGGTTCCGAACCGCAACATCGGGGTGGATGACCTGCCGGAAGGCTATCGAATCGAATATAGTGATAGAAATGTGGATATTGAGATCTACGGCCTTGCCGATGATTTAGACCGCCTGACGGTCAACGCGCTGCGTCCGGTACTGGATGTCAGCGGGCTTGCGGCTGGAAGGCATGTCAGAAAATTGCAGTTGGAGCTGGACAGCAGCAAATACGTCGTAGGAGAGACGTCCGTTTCCTTTACCATTCTTTCTGATGAAAATAATGGTGACGGATCAAACGGGACGCAGCAGCCGGATGGAAACACGCCGGATGAGAATACTCCGGGTACCGGAGAACCGGATGAAAACGAGCCAGGCGAAAATGGTTCGGATGGTTCCAACGACGGCAGTGATCCTGCGCCTGATGGGGATGACGGACAGCAGGCAGACAGGCAGGGCGGTAACGATGACGAGGACGGCGCCGAAAATTCGCAGGGCGCCGAGGACCAGAGGGAAGATTTGGAGGAAGAATAAAAATGGGCAGAATGTTTGGAACAGACGGTGTCAGAGGAGTTGCAGGAGCAGAGCTTACCATTGAACTAGCCACACAGCTTGGGCAGGCGGGAGCATTCGTGCTGACACGGGAAAAGGAGCATCAGCCGACCTTGATCGTTGGCTGCGATACCCGCATTTCCGGCGGGATGCTGGCAAGCGCATTGATGGCGGGCATTTGCTCGGTCGGTGCGAACGCGATTTACGTAGGAGTGCTGCCAACGCCGGCAGTCGCTTATCTGACAAGAAGGCATAAGGTGGACGCAGGGGTTGTGATTTCCGCGTCCCACAATCCGATGGAATTTAACGGGATCAAGTTTTTTAACGGGGATGGCTACAAGCTGTCCGACGAGCTGGAGGACGAGATTGAAGCGCTGATTAAAAATAAAATGAAAGACGTTACGCTTCCGGTCGGCTCCGGGGTAGGCAGGATTGACTACCGCTTTGATATCCGGGATGAATATGTGAATTTTATAAAAAAATGCGTGCCGGTCAACCTGCACGGGCTGAAAATCGTGGCGGACTGTGCCGAAGGCGCTTCGTATTATACGTCTGTCAAGACGCTGCGGGAGCTGGGGGCGGATTTAATCCCGATCCATGTCAATCCAGACGGGACAAATATCAATGCAAACTGCGGTTCGACGCATATGGATGAGCTGAAAGCGAGAGTCGTCTATGAAAAAGCCGATATCGGGCTTGCGTTTGACGGCGATGCCGACCGGCTGTTAGCGGTCGATGAGCAGGGCAGGCTGGTAGACGGCGACCAGTTGATGGCGATTTGCGGGAATTATATGAAGCAGAAGGGCACGCTGAAAAAAGATACGATCGTCGTTACGGTGATGAGCAACTTAGGCTTTACGGTTATGGGGCAGCAAAACGGCATCCATGTTGAAAAGACAAAGGTCGGCGACCGTTATGTGCTGGAAAATATGCGTGAAAATGGGTATAATATCGGCGGGGAGCAGTCCGGGCATATTATATTCTTAGACGATAATACGACAGGGGACGGCTTGTTAAGTGCACTGCACGTATTGCAGGTAATGGTGGATACGAAGAAAAAGCTCTCAGAGCTTGCTTCGGTAATGGAGATCTATCCGCAGGCGCTGGTAAATGCCAAGGTGCCGAATCATAAAAAAGAACATTATATGGAATATACAGAGATTGCGGAAGCGATTCAGGAGCTGGAGCAGAAGTTCCACGGCGAAGGCAGGGTGTTAATCCGCCCGTCCGGGACAGAACCGCTTGTGCGCGTGATGATCGAAGGAAAGAACCAGCAGGAGATCGATAAAGAAGCGAAAAAACTGGCAGAGCTGATTACAAAAATTATGCTGTAGAGAAGAAAATCATATGATACGAGGTAAGAAGGATGGTTAGTCAAAAGGTAAAGATAAAAAACCCAACGGGACTGCATCTGCGCCCGGCAGGAGTTTTATGCAAAAATGCGATTGAATATGCCTCCGTCATTACATTCAAATATGGCGGAGAAAACGTGGCAAATGCAAAGAGTGTATTGAGCGTACTCGGCGCCTGCGTCAAGAGCGGGGACGAAATCGAGCTGATCTGCGAGGGCGAGGATGAACAAAAGGCTTTGCAGGAAATGATAGCGCTGATCGAATCAGGGCTTGGAGAGTAAAACTGGATTAGGAGAGAAACCATGAAAAAACTGTTGATTACCGGATGCGGCGGCCAGTTGGGGCGTGCCTTAAATCGGGAATACGAAAAAGAACAGGTGCAGATCATCAATACGGACGTACCGGAGCTGGATGTGACCAACCAGGATGCGGTGATGCGGCTTGTGCGGGAGCAAAAGCCGGATGTGATTATGAACTGCGGCGCGATGACAGCGGTAGACCTGTGCGAATCGGAATATGACAAGGCGTTTCGGATCAACGCGTTAGGCCCTAGAAACTTAAGCATTGCGGCGCGCGAGGTTGGCGCGAAGCTTTTTCAGATCTCGACGGATTATGTATTTTCCGGTGATGCGAAAAAGCCTTATGTCGAAACAGACCAGCCAAACCCGCAGAGTGTGTATGGCTCGACAAAGCTTGCCGGAGAGCAGTTTGTGCAGGCGTTTTCAGACAGGTATTTTATCATCCGTACGGCATGGCTGTATGGGGAAGGCAAAAATTTTGTAGGGACGATGCTGCGTTTAGCGCAGTCAAACGACCAGGTGCGCGTTGTGGGCGACCAGGCAGGGTCGCCGACGAGCGCAGCAGAGCTGGCAAAAATGATGCACCTGTTAGAACCGACGGACAATTACGGCATGTTTCACGGCACCTGTGAAGGGGAGTGCAGTTGGGCTGAATTTGCGGAGGAGATTTTTAAGCAGGCAGGCAAGCCGACGGAAGTTGTAAAGATTACGACCGAAGAGTTCGGCGCCGCGGCAAAGCGCCCGGCATATTCGGTGCTGGATAACCAGATGCTGCGTTTGACGACGGATTTTCGGATGCAGCAGTGGCAGGATGCATTAAGTGAATACCTAAAGGAGATACTATAAGCAAAAAAGCAAAGGAGACGGCAGGAAAATGGCAAGAACGTATTTGGTGACAGGCGGAGCAGGATTTATCGGGTCAAATTATATCCATTATATGTTCCGCAAGTATGGGGACGAAATTCGCATCATCAATGTGGACGCACTGACGTATGCAGGCAATCTGGAAAACCTAAAGGATTTAGAGGGGCGGGAAAATTACACGTTTATCAAGGCGGATATCTGCGATAAGGATGCGGTCAGCAGGATTTTCCAGGAATATGACATCGACCGCGTTGTGCATTTTGCGGCGGAATCGCATGTAGACCGCAGTATCCGCAACCCGGAAGTATTTGTACAGACAAATGTGATGGGAACCACGGTAATGTTAAACTGTGCGAAGGCGGCATGGGAACAGCCGGACGGAAGCTTTTTGGAAGGCAAGCGGTTTTTGCACGTATCGACGGATGAGGTGTACGGCTCCTTGGAAGAGGACGGCGGCTTCTTTTATGAGACGACGCCGTATGCCCCGCACAGCCCGTACAGTGCGAGCAAGGCGGCATCTGATTTTTTGGTAAAATCGTATATCGATACGTATCATTTTCCGGCGAATATTACGAACTGCTCCAACAATTACGGGCCGTACCAGTTCCCGGAGAAGCTGATTCCTCTTATGATCAACAATGCGCTGCACGGCAAAAGCCTGCCAGTCTACGGGGACGGGAAAAATGTCCGCGACTGGCTGTATGTGGATGACCATGCAAAGGCGATTGATCTGGTACAGGAAAAAGGCAGGCTGGGAGAGACGTATAATATCGGCGGGCATAATGAAAAGCAGAATATCGAGATTATCCATATCATTCTCGAAACGCTGTTGGAGATGCTGCCGGACGGGGATGAGCGCCGCAAGCTTGTGAGCAAAGACCTGATTACGTATATCGAGGACCGCAAGGGGCACGACCGCCGCTATGCGATTGCGCCGGATAAGATCAAGGCGGAGATTGGCTGGGAACCGGAGACGATGTTTAAAGACGGCATCAAAAAAACGATTGCCTGGTACTTCGCGCACGAGGACTGGATGGAAAATGTTACCAGCGGCGATTACCAGAACTATTATCAAGACATGTATAAAGGAAAATAAGGGCTTTGCCTATGAATGAAAATAGATTTGTAGTACAGGAGGGACATTTTCATATCGCGGATATGCACCGCTATGTAATCACCGGATGGTTTGCTAACGAACCGCCAAACGCGTCTGCGCTTTCCTGGTTTTCCGTATATTTGGACTGTGAACGGCTGAGCGTGCAGGTGCTGTGTTTTTCGGATGAGTCTGTGCGGCAGAAATATGCAAAATATGACTTGAAGGTGACTACAGAATATGTGATCATCGCCAAGCTGCCGAAGGACTTGTCCAGATACCGCAGGCTGTTTTTGTGCCTGGGGGACGGCAGCCGGGTGTATGAACGGCGCGCCGCGCAGCTAAGAAGGCTCCAGGGGCAGCTTAGCTACCGGATTACGGGCATCCAGTCTACCGGGGCGAGCTGCGTCGTAAGCGGATGGGCGGCGTCGGTAAAGCCAATTAAAATCAACGTATTTGATCAGGCGAAGGAGCCGATGAAGTGCGAGGTCAGCCATTTTCCAAAGCCGGATGTGGCGCTGGAATACCGGGAAGCGGACAGTCTGTATGACAGTGGGTTCAGCGTTACGGTTCCGGTAAACGGCAGAAAGAAGATGGTACTGCAAATCACAGACGGAGAACACTCCGTTACAAAAGAGTTCAGCGCGGTTGACAGGCACAAACTGATGCTGTATGTGAAAAAAGCCAATTATTATATGAAGCGCAACGGGATCAGGCAGGCGTGCAAGCGTGCGGTGAACGAGCTGTATGAGCTGGTCGGGGATACCGGCAATTATATGAAGTGGCGCAGGAAAAATATGCCGCAGCAGCGGGAGCTGGAACGGCAGCGGCGGGAGCAGCAGGATCAAAAGGACAGCCCGCTGATCTATGTAGTGACGCCGTATCAGGAAGTGCATTCGCTTGCCGCGGCAGCGGCTTCGCTGAAAAACCAGACGTACCGCAACTGGAAATGGGTGCTCGTATGTACGTCCCAGGAATGGGAGAAGGCTGCGCAACGGGTGCAGGCGTCCGTGCCGAAAGACAGGATTGCATTTGTGGATGCTGACGGGGAAGCGGATGATTACCAGAGGATCGCGGCGGGGTTTCGTGAGACGCTGGCGATGCACGGGCAGGAGGAGCAGCCTGGAAAATTATTTTGGATCACGCTGCTGGAGCCGTGTGACACGCTGGAGCCGGATGCCTTGTATAGCTGCGCCAAGCTGATGGAACAGCATCCCGATATGGATCTGTGCTACACAGACGAGGATCAGGTTTCTGAGGACGGAAGGAGCTATCGGGAGCCGGTGTTTAAGCCGGATTTTAATATCGACCTTTTGCGTGCGTCTCATTATCTGGGGCACCTCGTACTGTTCCGGTCTGATCTGGCGGCAAGAGTTGGGGCGTGGAATCCGGCTTACCAGGCAGACGCAGCGTATGATTACAGCCTGCGTGCCGCGGAATGCGCGGGATACATCGGGCATCTGCCGCGTGCGCTCTACCATGCGAGGGAAACTGCAAAACAGGCGCGTTATATGGGAGATTTGATTTTAAACGCGCATTATAAGCGTATGGGTATCCCGGCAGCGGCGAAGATGTCGGAGACGCCGGGCATTTACCATACGGCATATCAATGGAAAGAAACACCGCTGGTATCGGTCAATATTCCAAATAAAGACCATATCGACGACCTGGATACGTGTGTGCAGTCTATTTTTGCAAAATGCACATATCCAAATTATGAAATTGTCATTATTGAAAATAACAGTACGCAGGAAAGTACGTTTGCATATTATAAAAAATTGCAGGAGCAGGATGCGCGTGTGCGTGTCGTTGTATGGGAGGATGTGTTTAACTATTCCAGGATTACGAATTTCGGCGTGGCGCACTCCAACGGAGAGTACATCCTGCTGCTGAACAATGATACGGAAGTGATCACGCCGGATTTTATGGAGGAGCTGTTAGGGTACTGTATGCGGGAGGATGTCGGCGTCTGCGGGGCGCGGCTGTTTTATTTTGACGACACGATCCAACATGCGGGCGTGATCGTCGGGCTGGGCGGCATCTGCGGCGAAGGCTTTCAGGGCTTCCCGAAGGAAAACGGCGGCTACCAGAACCGGATTTTCTGCCCGCAGGACTACAGCGCTGTAACCGCGGCGTGCCTGATGACGAAAAAGAGTGTGTTTGAACAAGTCGGCGGCATGGATGAGGAGTTTCAGATTGCGTATAATGATATTGATTACTGCCTAAAGGTCAGAAGTACCGGAAGGCTGGTCGTCTACAATCCGTTTGCGATGCTGCATCATTATGAATACAAATCCAGGGGCGTTGAGAATACACCACAGAAGCTGGCGCGCTACAACCGCGAGGTTGATTTGTTTACGACAAGGTACGCGCAGATGATCAGTGAAGGCGACCCGTATTACAATCCGAATCTGACAAGAAGGTATCAGGATTTTTCTCTTCGCAGAATCGAACTGATCAAATAAACGAAGTATGGGAGAAAATACAAAAAAGGAGTTTAGATCCATGAAGGGCATTATACTTGCCGGTGGTTCCGGCACGAGGTTATATCCGTTAACAAAATCCATATCCAAACAGATTATGCCGGTTTATGATAAGCCGATGATCTATTACCCGCTGTCGACGCTGATGCTTGCGGGCATCCGGGATATTTTGATCATATCGACGCCGAGAGATCTTCCGGTATTTGAGGATCTGTTTGGCGACGGCAGCCAGTTGGGGCTGCATATGAGCTATGCTGTACAGGAAACACCGCGCGGGCTTGCGGACGCGTTTCTGATTGGGGAGCCGTTTATCGGTTCTGACGCGGTATCGCTTGTATTGGGCGACAATATCTTTTACGGGCAGAGCTTTTCGAGAGTGCTGCAACGCGCGGCAGGATTGCAGGAAGGCGCCGTGATCTTTGGGTACTATGTCAAAGATCCGAGGGAATACGGCGTTGTAGAGTTTGACGCACAGGGAACAGCGCTTTCCATCGAAGAAAAGCCGGAACATCCAAAGTCCAATTACGCGGTGCCTGGCCTTTATTTTTATGACAATGACGTGGTAGAAATTGCTAAAAATGTAAAGCCTTCCGCAAGAGGAGAGATCGAGATTACCTCGGTGAACAACGAGTATTTAAGGCGCGGCAAATTAAAGGTGGAAACACTTGGGCGCGGGTTTGCGTGGCTGGATACCGGGACGCATGATTCCCTGCTGGACGCGGCGGACTATGTAGCGGCAGTCCAAAAGCGCCAGGGGCTGTATGTTTCCTGCATCGAAGAGATCGCGTATAAAAGAGGATTTATTGGACGCGAACAGTTGGTGGCGCTGGCGCAGCCGCTGTTAAAGACGAATTATGGGCAGTATTTAATGGACGTTGCAGACGGATTATAAAAATGGACGATAAGAAGGATACAGAAGGGAGCAGCAGATGGGGAAAATTACAGTGACAGCGTGTGAGATCGAAGGGCTGTATGAGATTACGCCGACGGTGTTCGGAGATGCGCGCGGTTATTTTATGGAGACTTATAATTACCAGGATTTCAAAGAAGCGGGAATCGACGTGCAGTTTGTCCAGGACAACCAGTCGGCTTCTAAAAAGGGCGTGCTGCGGGGGCTGCATTTTCAGATCCATTATCCGCAGGATAAGCTTGTCAGAGTAATCCGCGGGGAAGTATACGACGTTGCCGTAGACTTGCGGAAAGGTTCTAAGACATACGGCAAATGGCACGGCGTCTACCTTTCAGAAGAGAATAAAAAGCAGTTTTTTATCCCGAAGGATTTTGCGCATGGATTTTTAGTATTGTCTGACTATGCGGAGTTTGCCTATAAATGTACGGACTTTTATCATCCGAATGACGAAGGCGGGTTATTGTACAGCGACCCGGAGATCGGGATCACATGGCCGATCCCGGACGGCATGGAGCTTACAATGGCGGAAAAGGACAGGCAGTGGGGCGGGCTGCGCGCGTTTACGCAGGCTTACCGTGCATAGCCGGATTGCGGATCAGATTTCCGGGTTAGGACAAGAGGATGGAAAAAGAAAAGCTTGGGAATGTGCTGCTGTACAGTATGGGCAGGGACGATCAGCCGCCGTCAGATGAGGATGGCAGGCTGCTGGAACAAATTGTGCAGGGCTGCGCGGAAGAAGAGTATCACAGCCGCATTACGGAGAGCAAAAACTGGACCGCCATGTACCAACTGGCGGAGTCCAGGGCGAACCTGGTCGAATGGCTGCACCTGCCAAAACAGGCAAAGGTGCTGGAGCTGGGCGCCGGGTGCGGCACGATCACCTCTGCGCTGTTAAAAAAGGGCGCAGTTGTGGTATGTCAGGAACAAAACCCGCATTATGCTAGGCTCAATGCAAAACGACACGCACAGGCAGCGGACGGGCAGCTTGCGATTTACGCGGCGCCGCTTGCGCAGTGCGAGCCGTATCTGGACGATGATTATGATATCGTGGTGTCGGCAGACGTCCCGATTGTGGAAGAAAGCGCGAAGGAGCTGCTTTGCATGATCCGGCGGCATCTAAAGCCTGACGGCTTGCTGGTGCTTGCCGCAAAAAATAAATTTGGGCTCAAATACTGGGCAGGAAATAAGGAGCCGTATACAAACAATTATTTTGCCGGGCTGGAGACGGCGGGAGTGCGGCTGTATTCCAGGGAAAGGCTGAAAACACTGCTGGCGCAATGCGGATTTGGGCAGCAGGAATTTTATTATCCGTATCCAGACGAGCGTTTTGCGCTGGATCTTTATTCAGACAAATATCTTCCGAAAAAGGGAGATTTAACATATAATATTACGAATTATGAAGATGACCGCATTCTGTTGTTTCAGGAACAGAAGGTGTTTGACAGTATCATAGAAGAAGGGCAGTTTCCGTTTTTTGCCAACGCGTATCTGTGCCTTGCCAGTGCCCAGGGAGAAGGCATTGGAACGTACAGACAGGAAGCTGTTTATATAAGATATGCCTCAGACCGCAGCAGGGAGCACGCGGTCTGTACGGAGATTACAGGGCACAGTGTACGAAAGAAGGCAATGTATGCGCAGGGGGAAGCGCATGTGGCGCATATTCTGGAAGCCTATCAGCGGCTGTCACGACAGTATCAGCATACGGATCTTCGATTTAACCGCTGTGAAAAAAGGCTTGGCGAGGATGGCACAGCGTATGCACAGTTCGAGCTGCTTCACGCGGGCGCGTTGCAGGAGCGGGCTGGGCAGGCGGTGGAAGCGCAGGATTGGGATAAGCTGTTTTTGATCCTGCAAAGAATTGCGCAGTATATCAAAAGCGGGGGCAGGAAGGTGCCGTTTGCGGTGACCGATGGGTTTACGCAAGTATTTGGAAAGCCTGCGGGAGTGGAAGCGTTAAAGCAGACAGCGTGCAGCGAGACAGCGGATATTGACCTGATCCTGCCGAATATCTTGGAGGATGCAGACGGGACATGGCATGTGATTGATTATGAATGGACGTTCTTTTTTCCAGTCCCGCACAATTTTATGATTTACCGGACGCTGTTTTTCCTGCATCATGAAAATCCGCACAGGGAAGAGCTGTCGATGGAGCGCCTGCTTCAATGGGCGCAGATATCCCCAAAGGAAGCGGACGTATATGCACAGATGGAAGAAGCATTTCAGCGGTATGTGACCGGGGGGCTTGTACCGTACCGGGAGATGGTGAACCTGTTGGAGCGCAGATTTTTTAATATTACTGAGCTGAAAGCGGATTATGACCGCGTAGTGGCACAAAACGAGCTGCTCAAAGGACAGGGGATCTGGAAAGCGGCGAGGAAAATAAAGAAAAAACTGACGGGAAACTAAATCTATGGCTGATACAAATTCAAAAGAGCAATACAAACGGTTTATTATGCTGCTTGGGACAATCCTGATCGTAGCAGTACAGACGGCGATGTTTGCGTGTTTGTGGTATAACTATTATGCAAACAGAGAATTAAAAAGTATGCGCAAATATTTTCGGTATTTTTACTATTACCGCAGAGGGCACTGGACGATTATCGTCCTGTATGCGGTCGTGCTGATCCTGTTTATGAAAGTATTAGGCGGCTTTCGGGTCGGGTATCTGCGCAACCTGGATGTGCTGTACTCGCAGATCCTGTCTGTGTGCGCGGCGAACGCAGTGGAATACTTGCAGCTTGCGCTGATTGCGAAATGGAAATTTATGCAGTTTTCCACGCCAATCCTTGTGCTTGCGCTGTTGCAGATTGCGGTCGGCGTCCTGTGGATCGTAGCGATGCGCAGTATTTACGCAAGGCTGTACCCGCCGCATGAGATGCTCTTAATTTACGGGGATATCAGCCCGAAGGCATTGATCCGCAAGCTTCAGTCGCGGGGAGACAAATACCGGGTCAAGGAGACCGTGCACTTAAAGGCGGGCATGGAGACGATTTTAGAAAAGATTGCACAGTATGAGTCTGTCATTATCGGAGATATCCCGTCCCATGAGCGCAACCAGTTTTTAAAATTTTGTTTTCAGAATAACATCCGCTGTTATTCCGTTCCGAAGATCTCGGATATTATGATTATCAGCGCGTCGGAGATCGACCTGTTTGATTCGCCGCTGCTTTTGTTCCGCAACCAGGGGATGACGTTTGGGCAGAGCTTCTGCAAGCGTGCGATGGATATTGTAATTGGGCTGGGCGGCTGCATCGTAGCGTCTCCGGTGATGCTTGTGATCGCGGCTGCGATCAAATTATACGACGGAGGGCCGGTGCTGTACTCGCAGGAGCGGATAACCAAGGACGGCAGGCGGTTTCAGATCTATAAGTTCCGCAGCATGATCGTCGAATCGGAAAAGCGGGGCGCAAGGTTAGCAAGCGAGCATGACGACAGGATCACTCCGGTCGGAAAGGTGATCCGCAGGCTGCATGTAGACGAGCTGCCGCAGCTATTTAACGTGCTGGTCGGGGATATGTCGTTTGTCGGGCCGCGCCCGGAGCGGGAGGAGATTACGAGGGAATATGAAAAAAGCATCCCGCAGTTTCGCTTCCGGCTTAAGGTAAAGGCAGGGCTGACCGGGTACGCGCAGGTGTACGGGCAGTATAATACGGTGCCGTATGACAAGCTGAAGCTGGATTTGACGTATATTGAAAATTATTCGCTCTGGCTGGATCTAAAGCTGATCCTGTTAACGGTCAAGATTTTGTTTCAGAAGGAAAAGTCAGAAGGCGTGGACGACAGCCAAAAGACAGCGCTGAAAGCGGACGCTGTCAGACAGCAGGAGCAGGCAGGGAAATAGAATGAGTGAAATTATGAGAAAAGAATCAGAAAAACCAGTGATCTCTGTGATTATGCCTGCGTATCAGGCGGCACAGTATATCGGGCAGGCGATCGAGTCTGTACAAAGCCAGACGTGCGGACAGGCGTGGGAGCTGCTGGTCATTGACGACTGCTCCACAGACGGCACGATGGAAGCTGTCAGAAGGTATGCGTCCGACCCGCGCATTCATTATATACGCCAGCGAAAAAACCGCGGCGTGGCGGCGGCGCGCAACCTGGGGATCAAAAAGGCGCATGGGGCGTATCTGGCTTTTTTAGATGCCGACGACTGGTGGGACGCGGACAAGCTCAGGCTGCAAATGGAATGGATCAAGCGTACGGGTGCAGTGCTTTGCTGTACGGGCAGAGAGCTGATGCAGCCGGACGGAACGCCGCAGGGACGGGTGATCGGCGTGCCGCAAAGCATTACGTACCGGATGCTGCTGCGGACGAATGTGATTCCGTGCGGCTCGGTGCTGCTGCGTGCGGATGCGGCAAGGGAATTTGGCTTTGTATGCGACAGGTATCACGAGGATTATATTTTATGGCTGCGGATTCTGAAAAAATATGGAGCTGCCGTGGGCGTGAATGTGCCGGCATTAAAGTGCAGGCAAAGCGCCGGGGGCAAATCGAGGAATAAAGGGAAGTCTGCCGTGATGCAGTATGGCTCCTACCGTTATCTCGGATATGGGCGGCTGCGGGCGCTTTATTATATGATGTTTTACACGCTGCACGGGGTATGGAAATATTTCGGGGCATCCGGCGGCAGGCAGAAATGAGGAGTGAGAAGTTGAACCGATTGATCAGTGACATCAAAAAATACCGGAACTATACGATATATGCGGCAAAATCAGAATTGAAATCAGAAGTGGCAAATTCTCATCTAAGCTGGATGTGGTGGATTTTAGACCCGATGCTGTTTATGATTGTCTATTCGTTTGTGGCAGTCATTGTCTTTCAAAAAGGCGAGCCGTACCTGCCGGTATTTATTTTTATCGGCTACAATAGCTGGAACTTTTTTTCCGCCTGCCTGCGGCAGAGCGTAAAGCTGGTTGCCGCGAATAAGCCGATTGTTTCCAAAGTATATATACCGAAGTTTATCCTGATCTTTGTCAAGATCTGCTCCAACGGCTTTAAAATGATGATTGCGTTTTCACTGGTAGTCATTATGATGATTGGCTACCGCGTCCCGGTTGACTGGAAAGTCCTTTTGATGATCCCGCTGTTTATCGTTTTGCTTGTTGTGACGTTTGCCTTCAGCAGCATTCTGCTGCATTATGGAGTCTATGTGGAGGATCTTGCCAATGTTGTGACGGTCGTGTTAAAGCTGCTGTTTTACCTGACCGGGATTTTTTATTCGATTAGCAACCGCGTGCCGTATCCGTACAGCAGCCTGCTGCTCAAATGCAACCCGATGGCGCTGCTTGTAGATTCGATGCGGCGGGTGCTGATCTATCAGACGATGCCGGATTGGGGCGCGGTGTTTGTATGGTTTGTGATTGGGGTTATATTGTCTGTTGTCGGCGTGCGCAATATTTACCGGCATGAAAACAGTTATGTCAAGGTGATGTAGCAGGAGCGCAGGCATGACGGATACAGCATACATGAGGACAGAGAAAGAGGTGAATCGGGATGGAGCCAGCAACTGGGAATGAGATCCCCAAGAAAGCGGGTAAAGAAGGCGCGAAAGAATATGCAAAAGAAAACGTGAAAGAGTATACAAAAGAAAACGCGAAAGAATATGCGATAGAAGTGTCGGATCTGAAAATCCGGTATAAATGTTTAAATCGCATTTCAATCAAAAACAGCCTGTTCAGCCTGAGAAAGTCGGAGGTCGATGTGTTCGAGGCAGTCCGCGGGATTTCCTTTCAGGTGCCAAAGGGCGAGATTATGGGCATTGTCGGCAAAAACGGCAGCGGGAAATCTACGATGCTGCGTGCGATCGCCGGAATCTTTGCCGCAGACGAGGGGACGATCGACCTGCACGGGCATACGGTGTCGCTGCTGTCGATTGGTGTCGGGTTTCAAAAGAAGCTGACAGGAAGAGAAAATATATTTTTAAGCGGGATGCTGTTAGGGTTCAGCGAGGCGCAGGTCTATGCCAAGCTGGATGAAATTATAGAGTTTTCCGAGCTTGAGAGCTTTATTGACAAGCCGGTGCGCACGTATTCCAGCGGGATGTACTCAAAGCTTGCCTTTTCCATTACGGCGATTTTAGAGACAGAGATTATGCTGATCGACGAGGTGTTAAGCGTCGGAGACGTGCGCTTTAAGAAAAAAAGCTACGCAAAGATGAAGGAACTAATTACGAATGAAGAGCGGACGGTGATTATCGTATCACATAGTACGGAGACACTTGAAAAATTGTGCGACACGATTTTGTGGCTGCATGAAGGAAAGATAAAAATGCAGGGGAGTACAGGGGAGGTGCTGCCATTGTACAATGATTATATGTCGTAGTTGTGAACTGAAATCAGAATCAGGGATAGCTGAATTGGTATCGAAGGGAGTGTGACATGCAGGTAGTTTTCAGTATAGGGATTTTGGCGGCGTGTATGTGCGTATACAGTCTGCTTGGAAAGGCGTTTTGCATCAAATACCGCTTCTGTCCGACCGTGCCGGAACAATTCTGCATCGGATTTTTTCTGTATTTTGCGGCGTTCCAGATCGTTGCGGAGGCGATGATCCTGACAAAGCAAAGGCTGCATGTGCTTGGCGCTGTCTGGATGGCTGTACTGGCGGCAGGGATTGCAGCGGCTGCGGTGATTGTCAGGCTGGACAAACGGCGGGCATCAGGAGGAAGGAACGAGGGACTAAGCGGTTTGGCGGCGTCCACGGGAACACGCCTGCTGTTTGCGCTGATGGCGGCGGCTGTTTTATGCGAGTGTGCGACGGCGGTATTGATGCAGCGCAATATCGGCTGGGATTTTGCCTATTATATCGGAAATATGACGACGTCGGCGGCTACGGATACGATGTATCTGTATGACGGCAGCAGCGGGCTTTTGCGCAGCCACTTGGAGCTGCGGTACGCATTGTCCTCATTTTATATGAATACGGCGTGGATCAGCCAGGCAACAGGCATCTCGGCACTGGTGCTGCAAAAATATGTGGCAGGCGTCTTATGTGTGCTGCTGACAAACGCGGTTGTATACAGCTTTGCGATGGAAGCCTTTCACCGTGACCTTAGAAAGACGGCGGTGCTTGTTACCATTACAATCCTGCTTACGATCTTTTGGGATGTGTATGATACGGCGGCACAGTTTTTGCTGCTGCGCAATTATGAAGCAAAGGCGTATTGTGCCAACGTCGTGCTGCCGATGACGGGCTACCTGCTGTACCGCCTGTGGAAAAACAGCGGGGAGAAGCACAACTGGGCGGAGCTGTTTTTAGTCGCGTTTGCAAGCGTGGCTGTCTCGATGTCCTCGCTCGTGCTCGTTCCGGCGCTGATTTGCCTTATGCTTTTGGCGCAGATGATCGTGGAACGGCGGTGGGACGGTGCGCTGATTCGGCGGGGGATTTTATGTATGATGCCAAATGTATGCTATTTGGTGGTATATTTAGCGTTTACCAGAGGATGGCTGGTCGTGGAGGTATAGGATATGGCAGGCGTTCTTAGGCAGTATCAGGGAGACTCGCTGTATTTGGCGGCATTTGCAGTCTGCCTGGTGCTTTTATACTGGAAAGAGAGAAAGCAAGGAGGGAGTACAGGAAAAAAAGCGCTTGCAGCAGCGGCTTTGTCAGTAGTGTTTGTATTTAATGAAATTGCTTACCAGATCGTAGGCAAAATCACAAATGCTGCAACGTATTACCGTTTTTTTTGGATGCTTCCGGTCTTATTTTTGATCGCATACGAATTAACGGAAGCATTTTTTGACGGCAGAAGGCACAGGAGGGTGCTGGGCGTAATTGCCTTTCTCGTGTGCCTGGGGTTTGGGGCAAATCTGTTTTTTTTAAACCGTGCCAACTTAAACCTGCCGAAAAATATGTATGGGCTTGACCCCAATGTCATTTCGATCGCAGACGCCATGATGGATGACTGGTATGGTACAGGCGGCGAAGAAAGCCAAAAGGAGCAGCCGCGGGCGGCGTTTGATATTTACCTGGAATATCAGGTGCGTACCTATGAGCCGCGTATTTTATGGGCAATTTCCAGAAATGCGTATTTGTACCAGGCGCAGCATGGCTATGATTTTAAAAAATATGTGCACCAGCAGCACATGATCGCAGCAGTCAACGAAGGATTAAAAGAAAATCAACAGGCGCTGCGGCGCAGTTTGGATAAAAACGGCGTGGATTATTTGGTAATCCGTACGGAATTTGCTATGGACAGCTATCTGTCCGAGATTTCCATAACGCCGGTAACGCAGAGTGAAGATTATACGTTATACAGAGTGAAGACGGCCAAAAATAGGAATAGGGAAAGAAAGGATTTAGGCGGATGATCAAAGTATATATTTGTCCGAAATGCGGCTGGATGCGGACGGTATCCCGCAGGAAAAATGTGGAATGTTACAAATGCGGAGAACAGGAAATGTTTCAGGTCAAACTTACATATGATAAATACAGCACAATGACATTGAAGGAGCGGGAGGATTATTCAGACAGTTGGCTGTATATCCACCTAAGAAATCTAAAGGAGCAAAATGTATAGGAAAGACAACGTCGGTTGGGCAAAGCATCTGGATTTTACGATTCTGGATATTGTATTGCTTCAAATGGCATTTATAACTGGATATATTATGCGGCACGGCTGGCTGAATCCATATGCCAGCGAGCCATATCTGCGGCTTGCTGTGATACTCGTGCTTCTGAACCTGTGTGTCGTGTTTTTTAAGGAATCCTACCAGGATATTATTAAGCGTGACACGTTTACAGAGCTGGAGGAGGTCGCGGCGACCTGTACGATTATCTTTGTCGGGATGCTCGTTTATCTGTATGCGGCGAAGATGTCAGCGGTGTATTCCAGAGAGAGCTTGTTTACGTTCTGGATTATGTCGATTATTTATGAATATATCGCACACTGCATGTACAAACAGTTTGTGCGCGGCAGGATCAAAAAAAAGCGCAGCAACGCGGTCATGATTATCCTGACCGTAGACCGCTACGCGGAGGAATGCGTGCGGGATTTTGAACACGATACGTACCGGGACTTTGAGATCAGCGGCATTGTCATTGTGGACAAGCCGCGCAAGGGAGAGACGGTGCGGGGCGTGCCGGTCGTGGCAAACGCGGACGATTTCTACGAATATGTAAGGACGCATGTCGTAGACGAAGTGTTTATCAACGGCAATACGAGGGATTCGAGCGAGGCGCTTGCCAACCAGTTGATTGAGTACGGCATTACCGTCCACTTTAATTTGATCCCGCAGACTGCGCTGATGCCGAACAAGGTACTGGAAAAGTGCGGCAACTATATGGTGCTGACCACGAGTATGCATATTGCGTCGCCTCCCGAGATGTTTTTCAAGCGAGTGATGGATATTGCGGGAAGCCTGGTCGGGCTGGTATTTGCAGCGGTTGCGTTTGTGGTGTTTGCTCCGGCCATCAAAATGCAGTCGCCAGGCCCCGTCTTGTTCAGCCAGGAGCGGGTAGGCAAAAACGGGCGGATTTTCAGGATCTATAAATTTCGCTCAATGTACCTGGACGCCGAGGAGCGCAAGCAGGACCTGATGGACAGCAATGAGATGGACGGCTTGATGTTTAAGATGACGGACGATCCGAGGATCTTTCCGGTCGGCAGATTTATCCGCAAGTATTCGATAGATGAGCTGCCGCAGTTTTGGAACGTGCTCAAAGGCGAGATGAGCCTGGTAGGTACAAGGCCGCCTACGATCGATGAGGTCGAGCATTACCAGCTCCATCACAGGGGGCGCCTTGGCATCAAGCCGGGACTGACAGGTATGTGGCAGGTCAGCGGGCGCAACGATATTACAGATTTTGAGAAGGTTGTGTCGCTGGATACGCAGTATATCTCGGAATGGTCGCTGAGCCTTGATTTGAAAATCCTGTTCCGTACGATACAGGTCGTATTGTCCGGTGACGGGTCAAAATAATCAAAATGAATCATTTAGTCAGGAAAGGAAGGATACGTGATGGTTCGGGTATCGGTCGCGATGGCGGTATATAATGGAGAAGCATATCTTACAGAACAACTGGATTCTGTGCTTGGACAGCTTGGCAGGCACGATGAGCTCGTAGTCTCGGACGACGGTTCGACAGACCGCACCGTCCAGATCATCGAGCATTACAAACAAAAAGATCCGCGCATCCGCCTTGTATTCGGGCAGGGCATGGGGATTAAGCAGAATATCGCCAATGCGCTTGCTCATACAAAGGGCGCCTATCTTTTTCTTGCCGACCAGGATGACGTGTGGATGCCGAATAAAGTGGAGCGCGTGCTTGCGGCCTTTCGCGAGAAAAGATGCCATGTCGTCGTCCATGACTGTATCGTGACCGACGCGGAGCGGGAGCATGTGATCTATCCGTCTTTTTTTGCTTACCGCGGGTCTGGGGCGGGCATGTGGCGCAATCTGTGGAAAAACAAATATATTGGCTGCTGTATGGCGCTTCGGCGGGAGCTGCTGCCGTATATCCTGCCGATCCCGGACGATATCCAGATGCATGACCAGTGGATCGGCATGATCAATGACAAGCATAAAGGCGGATGTGTCTTTTTAAAAGAACCGCTGTTATATTACCGCAGGCATTCTGGAAACGTCTCCGATTTTGGAAGAAATACCGTTCCAGTTATGATAAAAAACAGGCTGCTGCTGCTTTGGCGGCTTGCGCGTGCGCAGCGTAAACTACGAATGCAGAAAGGGAAAGGAAGGAAATGAGTGCATCAAGAGCAAAAAAGAAAAAACACAGAATTATTATTTTTACCATAGAGATCCTGTTATTGTTAGTCGTGCTTGCCGGGCTGTTTATCTGGTCAAAGTATCAGAAGCTGGACCACCAGCCGGATATGATCGGGACACAAGATATTATCAATGACGATATGGACGAGTCTGTGCAGGAAGTGCTAAAGGGCTATACCAATATCGCGCTGTTTGGGCTGGATAACCGTTCCAACGGCAGCTTTGAAGCCGGCAACAGCGATGTGATTATGATTGCAAGCATTAACAATGATACGAAAGAGGTCAGGCTGATCTCTGTGTTCCGTGATACTTTTTTGAATGTGAGCAGTGATGCTTCGTACAATTTCCGCAAGGCAAATTATGCTTATAATAAAGGCGGCGCAGAAGAAGCCGTGCGAATGTTAAACCGCAACCTCGACCTGGATATCCAGGATTATGTGGTTGTGGATTTCCAGGCAGTCACCGAGGCGATTGACCTGCTTGGCGGCGTGGAAGTCGAAATCGACGCGGCGGAAGCCAAATGGATGGACTTTTATATTAATGAGACGGCGCAGGTAACCGGGCATGAAGCGCATTCCATCACCCAGGCTGGGACTTATACGCTGGACGGCGTACAGGCGACTTCTTACTGCCGTATTCGCTATACAGCAGGCGACGATTTTAAGCGCGCCCAAAGACAGCGCGAGGTCATCTCCAAGATGGTGGCGAAAGCAAAGCAGGCGGACCTGCTGACGATCAACAAAATTATTGATTCTGTCCTGGATGATATCAGCACAAACTTTACAGCGGGCGAGATGGTATCGCTTGCATCCCAGCTTATGAACTATGAGCTTGCCGATACGACCGGATTCCCATTCCGCCTGACAACGGCAAACCTGGGCGGCAGCAAGGGTTCTGTCGTAATTCCATGTGACCTGGTGACCAACGTGACTGACCTGCATAAATATTTATTTAATGATTTTAACTATACGCCATCCAACACGGTGACAAGCTTTAGCCAGGCAATCGTCCAGGAGACTGGAAAAGGGCTGGATGACGCGGAGTCGACAGGCGTGGAAGCAGACCATTATACAAAAGGAAGCCAGAATGCCGATACAGGCTCCGATACGGATATGGATTCCGATACAGCAGTATCCGATACCGCCGCACAGTAGCTTTGGTGCGGGCGTGCACACAGGAGAAGGGAGTGTATGGAAATGGGGAGCAGTCAGAATCCAAACAAGAAAAAAGGCAAAAAACGGAAAAAACACAAAATTATTATTTTTATCATAGAAATAATTTTGCTGTTAGTCCTGCTTGCCGTGTTGTTTCTCTGGTCAAAATACCAAAAGATCGAGCATGTCGACAACATACAGACGGAGGACGTCGTAAACGAGGATCTGGGACTGACAACGCAGGAAGTGTTAAAGGGCTATACAAACATCGCGATCTTTGGGCTGGACAATGAAAAAAGCGGTGTATTTACGTCCGGCAACAGCGACCTGATTATGATTGCCAGCATTAACAACGATACGAAGGAGGTCAAGGTCGTATCGGTCTACCGCGATACGTACCTGAATGTCGGCACGAGCGCGGAGCCTTATTACTGGAAGGCAAACTACGCGTATAATCACGGCGGGCCAAAGCAGGCAGTGCTGACGCTGAACCAGAACCTGGACTTGGATATCGCGGATTATGTCGCCGTCGACTTTTATGCGATCTGCAAGGTGATCGATTTGCTGGGAGGGCTGGAGATCAATGTGGAAGAGGGCAAGATGATGGAGGAAATCAATATCTATATTGCCGAAACCGCAGCGTATACCGGGCTGGAGCCGCATATGGTCGAGCATCCGGGCGTCCAGACCTTGGACGGCGTGCAGTCGACAGCATACTGCCGCATCCGGCACGACGCCAACGACTTCCGCCGGGCGCAGAGACAGAGAGAGGTGCTCTCCAAGATTGTTGAGAAAACAAAATCGTCTAGTATTTTTACGATCAACAAGATTATTGATGCGGTGTTAGAGGATATCAGTACGGATTTAACGGAAATGCAGCTTATTTCTATGGCGGCGCAGCTATTGGATTATGAGCTTGCTGGTACGACGGGGTTTCCGTTTGAGCTGTATACGTTTGATTTGTCCAGGAAATATATTGTGGCGCCGTGTGATTTGGAGAAAAATGTGAAGGAGCTACATGCGTATTTGTTTGGGGAATATAATTATACGCCGTCTAATACGGTGTTGGAGCTGAGCAGGGCGATTGCGGCGGATACTGGGAAGGGCGTCGGGGATGAGCAGTCTACGGGCGTGTCGGAGGATCAGTATGTGACGCAGGAGCCGGGGGATGTGGAAGAGTAAGTTGATGGAGCAGGTGCTTTCCTGAGGGGAGGTGCCTGTTTTTTTTTGAGGGGGGGGGTGATTTGGGAGGGGGACGCCA
>CAMUPC010000028.1 GCA_947090545.1 uncultured Eubacterium sp.
GTGCCACAGCTTCCCGCAGGATGCTTAGGGATTCTTAACCTTCTGGAACGGACGCAGCCAGGGTATGCCAATCCCCTCTCCCAGCGTCCCACACCCGCAAACCCCACAAAAATCACAAACTCTCAATAAACTGATGCACATAATGCGCCGCCGCCCCCACCGCCGAAGCCTCCGTACGGTAATGACAACTTTTAATATAATCCCCACTCTTCTCAAACGGATTCAGCACAGCCGCCTTACGCCGAAACTGCTTAATATAATCCGCCATATGCGACCCAACCGTACCGCCCAGTATAACATCGCAGTCATAACACATCCGCAAATTATTAACAGCCACCGCCAGATAATCCATATATTCATCAAACATCCTGCGGTAACCCAGGTTCCCGGACGACAGCTTATCAAAAAACGCTTCCAGGTTGCCGTCCGTAAAATCCGACAGGTTTTTCGCGGAGCAGTACGCGTCCAGACATCCATAGCAGCCGCAGTAGCAGCGCTTTCCATGCGGTACGATACACATATGCCCAAATTCTGACGCGCGTGCATTCACCCCCTGGAAAATCTTCCCTTCAATCGTCAGTGAGCCGCCGACGCTGTTGCTTAAAAGCAGGTACACGATCGGCTTGCTGGATTTTGAGAGCCAGCTTTCCGCAAGCCCCGCGGAACTTGCATCGTTAAACAGCAGAAACGGATATGGCAGATAGGTACGTATATGCTCATAAATGCTGCCGGAGATCTGGATGACTGTCGCGTAGGAAATCGTTTTCTGGTCCTCTTCGATAATCGCAGGCAGTGAGATACCCACGCCGAGCAGCTTTTCCATATCCAAGTCGTGTTCTTTTAAAAACGCCTCCACTTCTGCCGCCAGGTTCTCATAATAGCTCCCGGTATCCTCAAAGGCACAGCGCATCCGCCGTTTGTCAAGCAAGTCCAGGTTCAGGTTGATCAGTACAATTGATAGATGGTTCTGTGTTATATCGATGCCCAGCGCATACCTGGCGTCTGGCACAAACTGGAAGCTGTTTGCCTTGCGTCCTCCGGTAGACTCAAATGCGCCGCCCTTGCAGACCAGCCCGCTTTCACTGAGCAGCTTTAGGTTCTGCGTGACTGTAGGAAGGCTGATCCCCAGTGTTTCAGCGATCTGCTGCCTGGAGCTTTGTTTTTTGTGATAAATCATCCGATAGATATTCCCAAAATCCCTTGTCGTATATTTCTTATCCGTCATAGGTATTCCTCCCCGTTTTTTCATTTGCCTGTTTTCACTAATATAAAACTTTTTACAAAAGAAGTCAAATGTAATACACTATTGAAAATAATTTCATAAAACTTTTTATAAAAGAATTTGGAGTTTTTTGGAATTATTTTCAAAATATTCGCATTTTTTAGTATATTTGCACAATATCCCCGTTTTAAACTTGTATATATCAGACAAAGTTATATAAAGTAATTGACAAAACTTGGGACTTTTAGTAAACTATCCATACAGTGAAGCACCAAACAGCAAACTGTATGGGGGAGATCACACAATAGGGGCAGCCTGATACAGCCTGCCCGCAAAAAGCAAGAAAGGAGAAGGAAACCGTATGGAAGAGATTAAGATGAGGGTATCTGGCGTGGAAAAATCGTTTCCTGGGGTAAAAGCACTGAGCAATATCAACTTTGCCGTTCGCAAAGGCACGGTACATGCCCTGTGCGGAGAAAACGGTGCAGGCAAATCCACCCTGATGAAAATTATTATGGGCTTATATAAGGCTGACAAGGGCAAGATCTATATTGACGAACAGCCTGTAGACATCAAAAATCCCATACAGGCTATGGAGCACGGCATATCCATGATCGCGCAGGAATTAAATTATGTCCCGGAGCTGTCTGTGGAAGAGAATTTATTTCTGGGGCGCCTGCCGGCAGGCAGGTTCGGCAGGGTGGACTGGCGCAGGGTGCGAAAAGACGCTGTCCGTTTTCTGGAAGAGGAAGGGCTGCCGTATGCTCCCAGCCAAAAGCTGAAAACGCTTACCGTATCAGATATT
The DNA here is from genome assembly GCA_947090545.1 of uncultured Eubacterium sp. Taxonomy (GTDB): domain Bacteria; phylum Bacillota; class Clostridia; order Lachnospirales; family Lachnospiraceae; genus Eubacterium_J. Next base: position 2,028 of record CAMUPC010000028.1, read on the forward strand.
CAGATGCTGGAAATTATCAAGGCGATTACTAATAACGCACAGATCGTCATTATGGACGAGCCGACTTCGTCCATTACAGACCGCGAGGTGGCACACCTGTTTGATAAGATTGCCCAGCTTAAGGCAAAGGGCGTATCCATCATTTATATTTCCCACAAGATGGAGGAAGTCTTTCAGATCGCAGACGATATCTCCGTACTGCGTGACGGTGCCGTCGTATCGACTGACCGCGCCAAAGACCTGGACCTGGACACTGTGATTTCCAGAATGGTCGGCAGAAAAATTGAAAACGTATATCCTAAGGAACACATCCCCATCGGCAAAAAAGCGCTCGAAGTGGAACATTTTACAAAAGAAGGCATGTTTGAGGATGTCAGCTTTCATGTATGCAAAGGCGAGATCGTAGGCTTTGCCGGGCTGGTCGGGGCAGGGCGTACCGAAACGATGCGTGCCGTATTCGGGCTTGACCCCCATGACTGCGGGACAGTAACGATTAACGGGCAGGCAGCAAACATCAAAAACCCAAGGGACAGTATTGAAAAAGGGCTTGTCATGCTTTCCGAAAGCCGCAGAGATGACGGGATCGTGCCTGTACGCGGCATCCGTGAAAACGCCAGCCTTGCTTCTTTGAAAAACTATATTTTCGGCGGATATACGCACCGCAGAAAAGAGCTTGCGCAAGTCCAGTCTATGTTCCAGAAGATGAACGTCAAAGCGCCTTCCCTGGAAACGGAAATATCCAAGCTGTCCGGCGGCAACCAGCAAAAGGTGCTCCTGGCCCGCTGGATGCTGTGCAGCCCGGATATTATGATTTTGGACGAACCGACCAGGGGCATCGACATCGGCGCCAAGTTCGAGATCTACAAGCTGATGACGGACATTGTAAAGGAGCAAAAAGCAGTTATTATGGTATCCTCTGAGCTGCCGGAGCTGCTGGGCATGTGCGACCGCATTTATATTATGTGCCAGGGACGGATCACCGGATGCATCACGCCTGAGGATTTTTCCCAGGAAACAATTATGCGGTATGCCACCGGCGTCGCCGCGCAGGGTTAGGAAGGAGAATCAACATGAAAACGAATCTGACGCACTATTTACAAAAATACAGCATTTACATTGTTTTAGCCGTATTATTTATTGCTTGCAGCCTGATCAGCCCTTATTTTTTGCAGAGCAACAACCTGATTAACGTATCCAGGCAGCTTTGTGTCGGCATCCTGATCGCTTACGGCGAGATGCTTTTGATTATCAGCGGTTTTTTAGACCTGTCTGTCGGCTCTGTCCTGGCGCTTGCGGGCGTGTTTTCCGTATCCGCATACCAGAAAACACAGTCTATGCTCGTTGCGGTCCTCGTCGCGGTGCTGGTCGGCATGTTCTGTAACCTGATCAACGGCTTCTTCGTAGCGCAGTGCAATGTGCCAGCCTTTATCGCCACGCTCGGTATGCAGATGGCAGCCCGCGGCGTCGCACTGTATTACACCAACGGGCAGAATATCCTGCAACTTGGAAACTTTGTAAAAATCGGACAGGGAACCGTAGGGCCGATTCCGGTTCCGGTGCTGATTGTAATCGGCATCACCGTCCTGATCTGGTATCTTATGAACCATACAAAATACGGGCGCGGGCTGTACGCCATCGGCGGGAGCAGGAGCGCGGCTGAAGCAAGCGGCATCAACGCCAAGCGCAGCATTTACGCCTCGTACCTGATCAACGGCATCCTCGTCGGCTTTGCAGGCATGATCTTTATGGCAAGAAACAACGCCGGGCTTCCAAACGGCGCCATCGGCTATGAAATGACCGGGCTGACCGCGGCGATCGTGGGCGGCACCTCATTTACCGGAGGCATCGGAACGGTCAGCGGAACCGTCGCAGGAGCTTTTATTATCGGATTTTTGGAAAATGTCATGAACTTAACTGGCGTCAACTCCTATATCCAGCAGGTGATCGAAGGCTCGATTATCGTCCTTGCTGTGGCATATGACGTCGTCAGCAAGTCCAAAAAATCGCAGAAGGTCATTATTGTAAAAGAAACAAAGGAAAAATAAAAGATACTTTATGTATGAAGGAGGAACAAAATATGAAGGCAAAAAAATTAGCAGCAATCGTGTTAAGCGCAGTTATGGCAGTATCTGTCGCCGCCTGCGGCTCCAGCCCGGGCAGCGGTTCAGCGGATTCCGGCAGCTCGGGCGGCGCAAAAAGAGTCTGCTTTGTGGCAAGGGCAAGCGCCGATACTTTTGCGGCGTGGCTGACCTCAGAGCTGAAAAAAGCAGCCGAAAGCTACAGCAATATCGACCTGACCTGCGTCAGCGGCGAAGCTGACGACAACACAGAAAACGGGCTATTGGAAGACTGTATTACAAAAAACTACGACCTGGTCATTGTCCAGTCCAATAACAACGCGGCACAGGCTCCCTATGTGAAAAACCTGGTAGACGCCGGCATCCCGGTAATCACGACCAACCCGACCACACACCAAAGCGACTTAGACGGCAGTGACGACAACTCTGTCATGCAGGGCACCGGAACCGTCGACGCAGACCCGATGGAACAGGCAAAGGTCGGCGCATCCCGCGCAGTAGAAGAGATCCCGGAAAACGCGAACGTCGTAATTTTAAGAGGGCCGTCCGGCAACTACCATGCGGAAAAACGCCGTGAAGCATGGGATACTTATTTCTTTAAAGAACGCCCGGACGTTACGATCCTGTACGAAGACTACGCCAACTGGAACAGCGACGAAGCTCTGACCTTAATGGAATCCTGGGTACAGTCAGGCAAGCATATCGACGCGATCATTTCTATGAACGACAATATGGCAGCAGGCGCGATTGAAGCGATCCGCAAAAATACCGATTACGTCAGCGCAGACGGCAAAGCCAATTTCCTGGCTTATGGCGTAGACGGCACCGCACAGGGCTGCCTGCTCATCAAAGAAGGGCTTTTGACCTGCACAGCCTTGCAGTCCGCCGCCGACCTTGCGAAAAAAAATATGGAATACGCAGACAAGGTATTAAAAGGCGAAGTAACAATCACCGAAGTCAACGATTATGTAGACGCCCCGGAAATCAACGCAGACAATGTAGAACAATATATCCAGATGTATGTAGAAAACGGCGAAATCTCCGGCGAGAGCGCAGGAAACTAAATACAAGGAAAACGAACTATACATAAAACGTACCATACATAAAACGAAGTACGCATGAAAGGAAGGAACAATTATGGAAATGCAAAAAGCTGCATTTATGCGCGGCACAGACAACATGGTAATCGAAGAAATACCTGTACCGGAGCCTTCGGACAAACAGGTGCTTGTACAGTTGGAATATGTGGGCATCTGCGGCTCAGACGTCCACTATTTTCACAACGGATGCTGCGGCTCCTATAAGGTAGATTTGGAAAAGGACTTTATGCTCGGACATGAATGTGCCGGAACCGTCGTAAAAACAGGCGCCGGCGTAGAACATCTCAAAGCCGGGGACCGTGTGGCATTAGAGCCAGGCATCACATGCGGAACATGCGAATTTTGCAAATCTGGACGCTACAACCTCTGCCCGGACGTCGTATTTTTAGCAACCCCTCCGGTACAGGGCTGCTACGAACAATATATCGCGTTCCCGGAGGATATGTGCTTTAAGCTGCCGGACAACGTATCAACCAAAGAAGGCGCCCTGATCGAGCCGCTCTCCGTAGGCTTCCATGCAGCCAACCAGGGAAACGTCCAGGTCGGAGAATCCGTCGTGATTTTAGGCGCAGGCTGCATCGGGCTGGTCACACTGCTCGCCTGCAAAGCACACGGAGCCGGCAAAACCATCGTATCCGACCTCGTGGACGCACGCCTTGCAAAAGCCAAAGAGCTTGGCGCCGATATCGTCATCAACAGCGGCACATGCGACGCCCAGGCTGAGATCCTGAGGCTGACCGGCGGCAAAGGAGCTGACCAGGTATTTGAAACCGCGGGCTCTCCGGTGACAATCGCCCAGACGCCGTTCCTCGTAAAACAGGGCGGAACAATCACAATGGTCGGGCTTGCCGCACAGGAAGAGATCTCCTACAACTTTGCACAGATTATGGCAAAGGAAGCGCAGATCAAGTCTGTCTTTCGATACCGCAATATTTATCCAAAAGCAATCGCCGCCGTATCCAGCGGAGCGATCGATGTCAAAGGGATTGTGACACATGAATATGATCTGTCCCAGATCCAGGAAGCTTTTGAAGAAGCTGTCACAAATAAGACGGACTTGGTAAAAGCGGTCATCCGCATCAAATAAAAACTGCCTGTCCCCTATGCTGGCACTCCATTGTGAATCACAATTGGAGTGCCAGCTCTTCCACCGAATCACATCACAAGCTCCCGCATCAGCTCCGCAACTGTCGTCATCTTACGAATCTTGCCGACTTTCGCCCCGCAGAAAATAAGCCCATGCTCCAGATCTCCCAAAACCGCGTTCACCAACGCCTGCGTAATGCAGTACGGCACCTTTTGGGGCGTACATTTTTTCAAACACTGAAAGCATTTTTGAATCGGCTGCTTCCCCTGCTCCACTTTTTGAATGAACGCATTATAAAGCGCGCGTCCCGGCATCCCGACCGGGCTTTGTACAATCACAACGTCCTCGTCCCGTGCGTCGATATACGCCTGCTTATATGCCTTCGATGCATCGCATTCTTCCGTCGCCACAAACCGCGTCGCAACCTGCACGCCGTCTGCGCCAAGCTCCAGCATCCGCCTGACATCCGACCTGTCAAAAATGCCCCCGCCAACCACAACCGGGATCTGCACGCCGTATTTTCGCTCATAGATGCTCTTTTCCTTTAGAATCTGCCTGATCTCTTCCTCAAAATCAAGCGCCTGCACATCCTCTAGCTGCGCAGGCGTAAAGCCAAGATGCCCGCCGGCAAACGGCCCTTCCACGACCAGCAGGTCCGCCGTCCTATGGTACTTTTTATCCCACATCCGCAAAAGCACGGACGCTGCTTTCCTGGAAGAAACAATCGGCGCAATCGCTGTATCCGCATCGCCGACCAGCTCCGGCAGATCCACAGGAAGCCCGGCACCGCACACAACCAGGTCTGCGCCCGCCTGCACAGCCGCCTTTACATGGCCTGCATAATGCTTAAGCGCCGTCATCACGTTAACACCAACCAGCCCGCCGTCCGCCTGCTCCTTCGCAAGCCGCACATGCTTTTCAATCGCCCGCAGGTTACAGCCGCAGGCATCGTGTTCAAAACCTGGCTCATCATATCCGATCTGCGCACTGGAAATGATCCCGACGCCGCCCTCTTTCGCAACCGCACCGGCTAAGCGAAAGCCGCTGACGCCGACGCCCATGCCGCCCTGGATGATTGGAATACGTGCTGTTTTGTTCTTGATGGTTAGTTCCCGAAACTCCATGTTATACTCCATTTCTGCTTATTTGCAGCACTTTTTAATGATATTTATTGTTTATCTCTTTTTTATAACTCTTTTAATCGTTTATTATTATAGCAATATATTGTATTCATGTCAATATATACTTGATTCTGTTATTTTATTATGTAGTATTTATTACTATATAGCGTGCCCATTTATTTTTTGCAAAAACTCACACGCCGATCCCTTTTCCCGGCTCACCGCTCCTGATTGCTGTAAAGAAAAAAAGACACGTGCCATTCCTGCACATGCCTTCCTTCTTTGCAACGCTCCGCTTACAGCAGCTTTCTCAATTCATCCGCTTCTTCATCCGTCAGTTTTCCATCTCCAATAAAAGCTGACACGAGGCGGGCAAAGGAATTCTCGTAGCATTCCGCTACCATTTTTTTCGTCCAGTTGTGGATGTGCTGCTCCTTCGTACACAGCGCATAATACCTGTTATACGTAGACATCCTCTTGTCCGCGCCGACCAGCCCCAATTTTTGCAGCCCAAGCAAAAATGTATTTAAAGTCTGCACTTTCCATGACTTCTTCCACTCTGTCACGGCAACGTTCATAATATCCCTGAATGACATCGGCTCCCGCGCCTCCCACAGCAGCTCCATAATCTGCCATTCTGTATTTGTTAAACCATAGTTCTTTTTCATCTGTTTCCTTCCTTTCGGTCAGCTATGCGGGCATATCATATAAGTTACAATATTATTCAGCTTTACTATCTTTCTCTCAGAACACTTGGAACACCGTAATGCATCGTAAGTCTTTATGGAACATCCGCCTTTCCCATCCCTTTCATGTTTTTTTATCGTTCCGGGAATGGAAAACTTGTGGCTGCATTCCGTCCTCTGATTCTCGGCAGGATTCGTTAAATCATAAACCTTGCCGCTGTCCGCTGTAAAATAGTAATCCGATACCAGCTCTTCTTCCGGCTCTTCTTCAGATTCTGGTATAAACCAGATGTCATCACACGGCCCACGCTCAATAATGCCTGATACCACCATCGGCGTTTTGTACGCAAAAACTGTCATGACACCGGATATACAGATCAGCCCTGTCAGCACGGCGGACAACACTGCTTTTTGCTTCGTATGTCTTTTCATCTCCAAAATCCTCCTCCGATACATATGTTTGCTTCTGCTGTTTACCATATTTGAGAACAATGTTTCTTTATGATCCTCTTTTTTGTGCGCGGCAAGCGTCAAAATCAGCTCTCCATATTCCCTGCGCGCCTCTTCTCCCTTTCCTTTCACCACCATACTGTCGCAATACATTTCACTGATTACAGAAATCTCATGGAACATCAGATAAACAAACGGATTAAACCAATGCAGCGACATGACCAGCAATCCAAGATACCTGATAAATAAGTCATGATGTTTGATATGGACCAGCTCATGCTTAAAAATATATTCATAGTTCTCCTGTTTTTCCATATCTCCCTCTAATGGAACGATCAAAACCGGAGAGATGATGCCACTGACCATCGGTGAGCTGCAATGCTGTGAGCAAATAAACCGCACCTTCTTTTTTATGCCTGTTTCGTTTTTAACTTTTAAAAAAATCTCCTGCTCGCGGTCCGTCGGCAGCTTGGCACCGATGCCGCAGGCTGTCTTCCATTGCTGATACTGTCTGATCCTCCTATGCATCAAGACCACTGATACGATCCAGATCAAGCCTACAAATACCAGCGTACGCTTGTAACCGACAGAAAACTGCACAAAGTCGCTGCCCACAAGCAGAACGCAGTCCTTATCCATATCATCATACAGGCGCGCGACCTTATCCCACACACCCGGATAAAAGAGCGCAACTACCTGCAAAATATAGAATTTATAGTTCGGTATCGGAAGCAGATAAAAAGCGGCTGCTATTTTTAACATGCGGTATCTCCACCGCAGAGATACATAGTTTTTTGCAACTACACTAACCAGCATGTACAGGAGAAAAACGGTGCTTCCTGCCAGCGACATTGCGAAAAAAAGATTGGTAACCATCTGCGCTGCCTCCGTATGTTTATCATGTGTATTAATGGTTCCTAATATATCTTAATAAATACTTTAGCTTAAAGTGTGCCGGCTGTCAAGCATCACCTATCTGATTTGTGCAAGAATAGATTCATCCCTGATCCACTCTCCTGTTTCTGCATCAAAACAAGTACTTCCGCCAGACTTATAATACCCTGATAATGCATCATAATAGCTGCCAATCCAACGGAACGGATTTTGAAGCCCAATAAAACCAGGATCATTTATATCCTCTGTCCATTCCCCGTTTTCATCTTTTCCATATACTTTGCAGTTATGGTTTTCATCATATTCATATTTTGCAATGGCTTCATGGGACTCATCTTCTATTCCTGATACGCTGCCAGATTCATCATACAGCAGGCCATAGTGTCTGCCATCACATTCGATTCCTATGCATTTTTCAATCTCGTCGTAAAAAAACGTTAACGCAACTCCGTTCTTTTCCTGCCAGACAATCTTCGTGCCCCAGTTAAAGTCCTCGCTAAATCTGAGTTTGATATATTCATCACCTGAAACTGCGCCAATCCGGTTTCCATCCTGACCATATTCATAATATACCATTTTATCGCTGCCTTTTGCCTGGATATATGGAATCTGAGACGCAGCATCATACATCGGTCCATAGGTATCTACAAATTGCTGTGCATAATCCTCTTCTGCCTGAGGATATTCCACACCGTCGTCTGCAATCACCTCCGGCTCATCTTCGACCATCCAGTTTAGCAAATCCGCCTCATATCCTTCTGACGCAAAGACATCCATCCTTGTGCAACTGACGATCAGCAGTGCAGCAGCAATTGCTGCATGTTTGATAAGCTTGTTTTGCTTCATTTTTATTCTCCTTCCTCATTTATGAATGAAATTTTTACTATTCTCCCGTCCACTTACAGCATCTTCCATCCTCAATCCGAACCAGGCGCCTGCAATATGCCGCAACCTTTTCATCATGGGTTACAATGATAACAGTTGTCCCACTTTCATTTACTTTAACAAGCTGTTCCATAATCGCCTCCGTTGTTTTGCGGTCCAGGTTTCCAGTCGGTTCATCGGCAAGAAGCACATCTGGGTGGTTCACCAAAGCCCTGGCAATGGAGACTCTCTGTTTCTGCCCTCCTGACAGCTTATACGCTTTCCTGCCTGCAAAGCCCTGCATTCCTGTTTTTTCTAACGCCGCCAGCACCTTTTTCCTGACCTCATCTCTATGATAATGCTTTTTCCCGACCAGCAGAGGAACCGCAACATTGTCAAACACATTTTTATACAAGATCAATCCAAAATCCTGCAATACAAATCCGATCCGCTCATTTCTTATTTCCGATAGCTGCTTATCATCACATTTTGAAATTTCTTTGCCATAAAACATGTAACTGCCAGAATCAAAGGTATCAATACAGCCAATAATATTTAACAGCGTTGTTTTCCCTGCTCCTGAAGTACCCATAACAGCCACAAAATCTCCGTCGCGCACTTCCAGGGAGACTTCATTTAACGCATTAACTTTGTTTTCTGCTTTTCCATATATTTTGCTCACATGATCTAAAACAATCGGCATCTTATCATCTCCTTATTAAACTGACCGCACTTTCTCTTTTCGTCATTACATAAAATGGCAGAAAGGATACAATAAAAACAACTGCTGCCAACCCTATCATAACAATGACATTTACAAAATCAAAATTGGGAACGATACCCGGATATAAGAGACAGAAACCAACTGCCGGGATCACTGCTGCTGCCAGAATCAACAAGTCCGTAACTGCTGTGAGAAGCGCCACCATTTTTTTCGGCAGCCCACAGATAAAGTAGATCCCATATTCTTTTCTCTTTGTATACAGAGAAATAAAGTTCATGGAACCTAACCCGCTCAGTGCCAAAACAAACAATACCGCATCGATTCCGATCAACTGGTACAAACGGTTTTTCACATTTTCCCGATTATTTTCTGCAATTTCTTCCATCTCAGTAACCGCACCTAATTCCATCAGCTTTTCCGAATATTCATTTTTTTGTGCAGCCATGCCAAAAATCAAGACGCCGCTGTTCTCTCCAAGTTCACATACCTGTCCATTCGTGTCCTCTAAACCACTTGTAATGATTGCATTGTTTTCCTTGCTGATCAGCGCACTCATATCCACATACCCCGAAGATGTAAAATTCATAAGATAGCTGCTCTTATCTAAAAAACCGATGACTTTCACTTCCAATTCATGTCTGCCGCCGGCATCAGTGATCACCAGTGGAACCGTATCGCCAAGCCCATACCTTTTTTTATATTGATACGACAAAATCGCCTCATTACAGCCATCCCTGCAAAACCATCTCCCTAGTGACAACGGCATTTTTAAATGCTCTGCCGCTGTTTGATTGTAATTTAACAGAAAAATGTTTTCCTCTGCCGCTTGTGCATACGTATAAAGATACGTGATTTTCCCGATGGAATATCCATTTTGTTCCATCTCGTCCAGCAGCTTGTCTACTTGATTGTCATATTCTGACTTTTCTCTTGTATATGGCACACTTGTAGCTTTTGAAAAATAAACAGCCTGGTCAAAATCACATTCATCCGCAATCCGATTCAACAGATACTCTTCCCTTATCAGCGCAAATAAAATATTTGCCGTTACTATCATAAGCAAAACGGAACAGATCATAGAAAGACGCATCCATTTCTCACTCCAAAAGACATGCCACATTATTTTTAATTTTCCCATCTATCACTCCTCCTCTCTTACATACTCTGAAAAAATTGATTTTTTCCAGATTCTGCGTAAAATCGGCACAATTCCTAAGATGGAACATACAAAGATCATCACGTATGTTTGTAAAAATAATGCGGGGCTTGCTGCCACCGCCAGCCACGGACCTGTAACCTTTGTCATCGCTGTGAATAACAGGACCCCGGCAAAAAACGCAAGTGTAACCAAAATCATGGTTTCCAATAACAGGACTGCGATAAGCGTTCCATTCCTGATCCCATATATTTTATAGATCAAAAATTCTTTCTTCCTTCTCATCACCAGATAACGATAAATGCCCATAACATTCGTTGCAGCCATGAAAACCAATGTAAAAATCGTAAAAAACCGGACTGCAAATTGTCTGCTGGCCGCAGAACTATATTTTGGCGGAATACGTAATAAATGCTCTTCCCCCACAATGCCTTGCAGGATACGCAATTCCTTATGAGACAGCCGCCGTTCAAATACAATACGCACTTCCCCCACATCCAGATTCAGTCTCTGTAATCCTGTCATTGGAATGATTCCATCCACATGTTCCGAATCTATATGCCCGACCGCACTTAACGTAAATGCTTCTTCATCGATTTCCATTTTGTCATGAATAAACTCTTCCCTGGCATTCGTTAAATAGAAAATGTCATCCATAATAAGCTGCATCTTGCTTTGATCGAACTCCAAAGAGCCCCTGTCTAACGCGATCTGCTTTTTATTTACCTCGCCATATGCAGCCGCAAGCACAGCAGGTATTCCATCCACATCCGCCTCTTTGTCTGCACAGCACAAAACGCCTTCCGTATTTGCTGAAATATTTGCTTTTATTTCTTTGATTAAAGCTTCTGCCTTTTTTGGCTCCATATTTTGCATAATGCGATAGGTTCTGGATTTATGGTCTATGGCACTGCTGTTTTTCAGCAGGTTCCTATTAAAACTATGAAGATATAGAAGCGACACTGCCACCAGTGAAAAAACGGTAAAAAACAGTGTAAAAATTGCTTTATATTCCTTTATTAATGATTTGATATTCTTCCATGCAAATAGAAGCATAATCCCTCCAGATCAAAATAAATCATCTACTTTTATAAGTGGTAGGTGATCTGTTCACCTACCACCCTCTAACGCAACAGAATTTGCCATTCGCTATATTCTTGGCAGTTATCATACTTTGGCTAACGATATAAACATAATTTTATTTGTAACCACTATATAATTTTTGTTTTTAGGCCAGAACATTGCCGCTGGCTTCTATTCGCTTTGAATTTATTCAACCATATTGCCGCTTTTACTATAACTTTTTCCAGACAATCTATCATACAAATAACCATAATGATATGAAGTAGCGTCTGAATCATCATTTCCAGATTCTGCGTATACAGTTGCCGTTTTTCCTGCCACATCCGTAAAGTTAAGACTATTTTTAGTTGTTCTGCTATTTCCACTTGAATCCTTCCAATAAATTGTAGCATCTACGTTTCCATAATTGTCACGAATATTTTGATCTACCCATCCTACAAAACCATATGTAGATGCTACATCAGTAGCAAACGGATTCCAGTTACCAGATGTTAATGCTCCATAAATATTGAAATTCATTGCTGCACTTGCAGTAATCGTAAACGCCGAAATACTTGCACATAAGCCTACTGCCATAACTATCATTTTCTTTTTCTTCATTCTTTAAATATCCTTTCTTTTGTCATTTATATTATAGTGCATGTAATTTCTCCTCCTCCCCGCACCAATTTTAATATAAGCACATAAATTCTCATATATTTTATTCACCTGTATGAACCAAATATCTCTATTTTTATTTATTATTTTTTTCTAATATATGCTAATAAATAGTCTACAGTAAAAAACTAAGTATGTCAAGCATTTCCTGACCATTTTTACAATATCTGTCAATCAGGCGTTTCTTCTAACAAACTGCAATAGCACAGATTTTTTTCTGTAATAAAATAAGCACCAAATAACGGATGATCCGTCATTTAGTGCTTGATTTATAGATTTTAACAATACTATCTAATTTGGTGAAATGCTGAAGAGCTGCCTTATTTTTACGGTGAAGTGCTTTCCGGCTCACCTTCCCTCGGGCAAGATCCGCTTTTGATCGGTTTGTTACAATGGAAGCTCTTGGATTGATTTTGCAAAAAACACCTCCATCGGCTGTGCATATCCGGGAATGTCCATCACCATGCCGCCGCAGTCCTTATAGCCTATTTTGCGGTAAAAATGCTGCGCACTTTCATCTGCCTGCGTAGATGTCAGCAGCATTCCATAACCCTGTGCCTTCATATCTGCTTCCCAGTATTCCATAAGCTGTTTTCCATAGCCTCTTCTCTGGTAAGGCTCATCGATATACAGCATCGCACAAAACGGCACGCTGTCCCAAAAAAGAAAATACCGCAGCAGTCCGGCGGGCTTACTGCCCGCAAGCAGCACATAGCCCTGTTTTGCAGCCACTTTATGCGCAAATTCAGCTTCGGGCAGATGGTGGTCCAGCCTGTACCAAAATTCCTGATCGGAAGCTTCCATATATCGTATTTTTACCATTTGTTTTCCTCCATCATTGCCTTGCCCTCGATGCAGCAAAAACTGAGAATGCATACGCATTCCCAGTTTCTTTCCATACCGATGTTACATCTTCTGAAACGTCTCTTTAAGCTTCGGATAAATCTCCCGAAACGTCTGATACCGCATCTCATACAATGCCGCCAGCTCTGCATCCGGTTCCACCGTATCCGTCACCCTGACGATCGCTTCCGCCGCCTGCGCGACGCTTTCATACTCGCCGTTCGCAACTGCCGCAAGCATGGCGGCGCCGAGTGCCGGGCCTTCCTCGCTTGCCAGAGTATCGACCTTGATATTTAAAATATTGGCGATCATCTTTTTCCACAGCGGGCTCTTTGCTCCGCCGCCGCAGATCTTCGTGCGTTCGATATGAATGCCGAGCAGCTTCGCCACCTCAAAGGAATCCCGCAGTGCAAATGCTACGCCTTCGAGTACCGCCTGCGTCATATCTGCGCGTGTTGTGTCCATCGTCATGCCGATAAACGTCCCGCGTGCCTTCGGGTCGTTGTGCGGGGAACGCTCGCCCATCAGGTACGGCAGAAAATACACATGGTTTTCCCCCAGCTTTGTAATGGCTTCCTGCTGTGCCGCAAACTCCTTCGTTCCCAAAATATCCTCCATCCACCATTTGTTGCAGGATGCCGCGCTTAACATACAGCCCATCAGATGATAGTGCCCGTCCGCATGGGCAAACGCATGGAGCGCGTTATGGCTGTCTACTGCAAACTCGCCGCTTGAGATAAACACCGTTCCGCTTGTGCCGAGGGAAAGATTGCAGCTTCCGTTTCCCACAGTTCCAGTGCCGACCGCAGCAGCCGCGTTATCGCCTGCCCCTGCCGCTACGACGACCGTCTGCGGCAGCCCAAGCAGCTTTGCTGTATCCGGCAGCAGCGTGCCGACCGGTTCATAGCTTTCATAAATATGCGCCAACTGCTGTTCTTTTATGCCGCAGATCTTTAGCATTTCCTGAGACCAGCGTTTGTTTTTTACATCCATCAAAAGCATCCCGGACGCATCCGATACGTCTGTGGAGTGGACGCCTGTCAGACGGTAGGCAAGGTAATCCTTCGGCAGCATGATTTTCGCTATTTTTGCAAACAGCTTGGGCTCCTGTTTTTTCATCCATAAAAGCTTCGGCGCGGTAAACCCGGCAAACGCGATATTTGCTGTATACTGCGACAGCTTTTCCCTGCCGATGGCTTCATTCAGATAATCGGTTTCTTCTGTCGTCCTGCCGTCGTTCCATAAGATCGCCGGACGGATTACCTCGTCATCGGCATCCAGCGTTACCAGCCCGTGCATCTGCCCGCCGAAGCTGATGCCTGCCACCTGGCTTTTGTCGGCATCCGCTACCAGCTCCTGGATGCCTGCCACGCACGCGTCCCACCAATCCGCGGGATTTTGCTCCGACCAGCCCGGTTTTGGAAAGCTAAGCGGATATTCCTTTGAAACAATTTTTTGAATCGTGCCGTCCGTCTGCATCAGCAGCAGCTTCACAGCCGAAGTCCCCAAATCCACACCAATATATAACATAGATACCTCCTCCACTCACTGTCCTATGCAAACGGATTTTCCGTCTGATAACGCATCTCCTTTGGCTGGTTAAAACCAATTTCCTTTGGCGCTACCCCAAGCAGCTTAAACACTTCAAAAAGGCTCTTCCCAAAATGCCCGAACGCCACGGCGCCGTGGTGCGGATAGTTGCCCTCGATTAATACGTGACGGTAAAATCTGCCCATCTGCGGGATCGCGAACACGCCGATCGAGCCAAACGACCTGGTCGCTACCGGAAGCACCTCGCCCTGCGCCACATAAGCGCGCAGCTTTGCATCCGCTGTACTCTGCAAACGGAAAAACGTAATATCGCCAGGAACAATATCTCCCTCCAGCGTTCCCTGCGTCACCTCTTCCGGCAGCGCACGCGCCATAATCATCTGGTACTTCATCGAGCACGCGGACAGCTTTCTGGAGCACGTATTGCCGCAGTGGAAGCCCATAAAGGTATCCTGTAAGGTATAGTCAAATCTGCCCTTGATGCTTTCCTCATACATATCCGCCGGAACCGTATTGTTGATATCCAGCAGCGTAACTGCATCCTCGCTGACGCAAGTACCGATAAATTCACTCAGCGCCCCGTAAATATCCACTTCACACGACACCGGAATGCCTCTTCCCGTCAGGCGGCTGTTTACATAACACGGCACAAATCCAAACTGTGTCTGGAACGCCGGCCAGCATTTCCCTGCGACGCATACGTATTCCCGATACCCTTTGTGTTCTTTGATCCAGTCAAGCAGCGTCAGCTCATACTGCGCCAGCTTCGGCAGAATTTCCGGCTTCTGGTTTCCGGTGCCAAGCTCTTTTTCCATATCCGCGACTACCTCGGCGATTCTTGCGTCGTCCTTGTGCTTATGGAATGCTTCAAACAAATCCAGTTCTGAATTTTCCTCGATCTCGACGCCCAGGTTATACAACTGCTTAATCGGCGCGTTGCAGGCAAGAAAATTTGTCGGGCGCGGCCCAAAGCTGATGATCTTTAAGCTGCCAAGCCCGATCACCGCTCGCGCAACCGGCAGAAATTCATGCAGCATGTCCGCGCATTCTGCTGCTGTGCCGACCGGATATTCCGGGATATACGCATGGACACCCCGCAGCTTTAAATTATAGCTTGCGTTGAGCATCCCGCAGTATGCGTCGCCGCGCCCGCCAATTAAGCTGTCGCCGGACTCTTCCGCTGCGGCGACAAACATCTTCGGACCGTCAAAATGCTTTGCCAGCAAAGTCTCTGAGATCTCCGGGCCAAAATTGCCAAGATAGACCGCAAGCGCGTTGCAGCCTGCTTTTTTGATATCCTCCAGCGCCTGCTGCATATGGATCTCACTCTCTACAATACAGACCGGGCATTCATAAATATCCGCCGCGTCATATTTTGCGCAGTAGGCTTCCACGAGCGCTCTGCGCCTGTTCACAGACAGGCTTTCCGGGAAACAGTCACGGCTGACGGCTACGATGCCGAGCTTTACTTTTGGTATGTTTGAAAACATAAAAACCCTCCTTCGTTTTCTGGTAATGCTTTCCTGTGTTTTGCTACATGCATTATAGAATAGGAAGGAAGGCTGCGCGACCGAAAACTTGTCGAAGTTTTGGCACTTTTTTGTCTTTTTCTCTGTTATTTAACACGCTTTTTCCGATACTCCGCCGGCGTCATCCCATACCGTCTGCGAAACGCCTTCGCAAAGCTGCGGCTGTCCGGGAACCCGCATTCCAGCGCAATCTCCCCGACTGCAAGCTCCGTATTCATCAGCAGCCGATAGCCTGCTTCTGTACGCAAATCGAGCAGGTACGCCTTATAATTGATGCCCGCGTATTTTTGGAACATCTTCGATAAATACGCCGGAGAAAATCCGAAAATATGCGCCACTCCCTCAAGCGTTAAGTTTTCACGATAATTTACCTGTATATAGCTTGTAATCTTGGAAAGCCTGTCCAGATTTCGATTTTGCTTTCTGCGCTCCTCATCGACCTCCAGCATCCGGTAATCGGTCACCAGCAGATACATCAGCTTATAAAAATCACTCAAAATATGGAGCAGATACCCAGCCTGCCTGCCCTCATATGCTTCCTGCATCCGCCTAATCAGCGCTACAAGTTCTGCGTCGGACTGGCAGCTTCGGCGAAACAGCAGCGCATCCGCATCCTTCATATAATTTTCAAACAGCCCTCTTGGAATCTGCAACACCAGCGTATAGTTCGGGTCCGGGCTGTCAATGCTGTGGACTTCATTGGAATTAACAAGCATAAACTCGCCTGGCATCAGGCGGGAAAGCTGGGAATTAATATAAAAATCAATGCCCCCTTCCAGCACAAGAAAGATCTCTATCGAACGGTGCCAGTGTTTGGTCACCTTGTAGCTGCCGTCTTTTCCTTCAAAGACAAACAACCGGAACGGCAAATCTTCATTCGGCAGTACAAGCTCATGGCGAAAATCCATATCCGCTCCTCCATTTCTCTGCGTGTATCACATACAAGCACTCAAAGTATACCACAAAATACAGCCCCTGACAATGAGGCATCCCGTTTCTCACCAAATTCGGCGGGGTTCTCACATATTGACTGCCAGATCTCACATTCCCCCATATACAATTCCGCCGCCATCCATTATAATCAATCCTATCAAGAACGCTACACACCAAAAACGACAGGAGGACATACTTATGATCGCACAAACACCGCCTATGGGCTGGAATTCCTGGAACACCTTTGGAACAAACATTACAGAAGAACTGATTTTCCAGATCGCAGATCTTATGGCAGAGCAGGGATATCGCGACTGCGGATACGAATACCTCGTAATCGACGACTGCTGGTCATTAAAGCAGCGGGACGCTTGCGGCAATCTGGTCGCAGATCCCGAAAAGTTCCCGCACGGCATGAAGGCTGTCGCTGATTACGTACACGCAAAAGGGCTGAAATTCGGGATGTATTCGTGTGCAGGCGTGATGACCTGTGCCGGGTACCCGTCCAGCTACGACCATGAATTTCTGGACGCAAAGCAGTTTGCCGACTGGGGCGTGGATTTTTTGAAATACGATTTCTGCAATTTCCCGGAAAACGCGGACTGCGTCAACCGCTATCAGACAATGAGCATGGCGCTTAAGGCAAGCGGCAGGGAAATCCTGTTTTCTGCCTGCAACTGGGGACGGGAAGAGAGCTGGAACTGGATGCGTTCGATTGGGGCGCATATGTACCGCTCAACCGGAGATATTTTTGATAATTTCAAGTCGTTTATCAGCATTTTCCAATCCCAGCTCAAGCATTTTTGCCAGTCTGCTCCGTACTGCTTCAACGATATCGACATGCTGACGGTCGGCATGTATAACAAAGGCAATGTCGCGATCGGTAAGCCATGCACCGACGGCGAATACCGGATGCAGTTCTCGCTCTGGTGTCTTGCAGGCGTGCCTTTGATGCTCGGTGCAGACCTGCGCAGCTTAAACCCGCAAATGAAGGAGCTGCTTTTAAACCGCGAGCTGATCGCGATCGACCAGGATGCGGAATGCCGCCCGCCGTTTTTAGTCGGCAGCCAGTGTGTCGGCGTTGAAGTGAAAGATAAAGAAAACGCAGTCGAACCGCTTGAAATCGTGCCGGATCAATTGCTTGTATTCTTAAAGCATCTGTCGGGCAATGAATTTGTGATCGCTTATTATAACCTCTTTGAAGAGCAGCGGGATGTTACTTGTATCTTTGCGGATATCGGGCTTCCTTTTGCTTCTGGTTACGGATTTTCTATGAAGGATGTATTTACCGGAGAAGAAATCGGCGTCCGCAGAGACTATCATACCGTTTCTGTGCCGGGGCATGACTGCCGCCTGTATCGGTGCAGCCTTGTAAAATGCACGGACTGATATGAACTGTAAAAAATGCGGCAGCCCCATCACTGCGGATGAGGCCGCCATTACAAAAAAACTGATTAACCGCGGGACAACCGTTTACTTTTGTACCGGCTGCCTCGCGGCTGCATTTGACGTCGCGCCAGAGGATATCCGCCAGAAAATCGAGTATTTCAAAGAAATCGGATGCACCTTGTTTCAGAATCCGCCTGGCGAAACGCCATACGGATAACAGACGTTTCCCTATTCTGGAAACAGAAAAATCTCCTCAATCGGTGCGTCCACCGCCCTGGCAAGATCTACCGCAAGCTTTAAAGAAGGATTGTACTGCGCTTTTTCCAGCCGCATAATCGTCTCCCTGCGCACGCCGACCTTATTCGCAAGCTGCTCCTGCGTCAGATCTTTTAACTGCCTGTATTTTTTCAGTCTGCATTCAAAATCCGGCATCGTCTATTCCTCGCTTTCAGACATGCCGTCTGGCAGGGCATCATGGTCATAGCGGTACAGCAGATATTCGCTGAGAAACATCCAAAGCGCCATCGAAAGCGCAACAACGATCATAAATGCTGCAAGTGTATATTCCGCCCGGTCCATCAGCCTGCCCTGCCCTGCGACAAGGAGCGCTGCGAAAATAATAGCCTGCGAGATTCTGTACGCTTTCAGGGTCGCCTTGTTTTTATTTTCCAAAAACCGCTCGTCCATATACGTATTGGACATCTTTCCTTCATAATAGAATCCAAAAAACCCAAAAAACAAAAAGAATGTAAACGGATACACACTTTTGTCGATCTGGTATGTCCAGAATCCCAAAAATCCTAAAAACCCCAAAAATCCTAAAAACCCAAGCTTCGGATGCAGCGTTCTTGTTACATGCTGCGCGTGTACGGCTCGATCTGTACGCAGCTTTTCCCGCAGAATAAGAAACAGCAGGCTCCATCCATAAAGGCATACGAACGATACTGCAATGATCATCGGCAAATCCCTGATGCGAAATTCATACTCTGAAAAATCCATCGGGACAACCAGCCTTGCTTCATTGTAGACGACCGAATACCAGGAAGCCAAAAGTACCAGAAGCAGGATGAAAATGCCTAATGCAGCCATACGAAATATTATTGTTCTTTTTTTCTTCATGATAATTCCCTCCATGATCTAACCTCCGTGATTTGCATATGATATATTTATCACTTTATATGACAAATATATCACCACGCCTGCACTTTGTCAAGAAAAATGTGACAAAAACACCCGGCAAAACTTATACTATATGCACAAACATTTATTTCCACCCCCACATCACGACACATGTCCTGTTCTTTTCCACCAATTTTTTATATAATAGCCATATCAAATAATACAAGAGAACGAAAGGAGTCATACCATGTATCAAAAACTAAAAACCTGTTACGACAGCATCCGCAAAAAAACTGACTTCCAGCCGGAAGCAGCACTCATCCTCGGTTCTGGCCTCGGCGACTACGCAGACGGCATTCAGATCGAACAGACCGTGGATTACGCAGACCTGGAAGGCTTCCCGGTATCCACAGTCAAAGGCCACAAAGGACGCTTTGTATTTGGCTATGTCGGAAAGGTTCCAGTCGTAATTATGCAGGGGCGCGTGCACTACTATGAAGGCTATGCCATGTCTGACGTTGTGCTTCCAACCCGGCTGATGGGAATGCTCGGAGCGAAAAAGATCCTGCTGACCAATGCGGCAGGCGGCGTAAATCCTGCTTTTGTGCCTGGGGACTTTATGATGATCACCGACCATATTACAACCGCAGTGCCAAGCCCGCTGATCGGAAAAAATATAGACGAGCTCGGCACCAGGTTCCCGGATATGAGCGAAGTATACAGCAAGCGCCTCCAGGAAGTAATCCGCAAATGCGCCAAGGACTGCCATATCGATATCCAGGAAGGCGTTTATGTCCAGTTCAGCGGCCCAAGCTATGAAACGCCTGCTGAGATTCGGCTCGTACAGGCATGGGGCGGCGACGCTGTCGGCATGAGTACGGCGTGCGAGGCGATGGCTGCACGTCATATGGGCATGGAAGTGTGCGGCATCTCCTGTATTACCAACCTTGCAGCCGGCATTTCCAATGTAGCGCTTGACCATAAGGAAGTACAAGAAACTGCTGACCGCGTATCCACATTGTTTAAAGAGCTGGTTACCAGCGTGATTCTTGCAATGTAGCGAAAGGAAACAAGCAATGTTTAATTATGTCATCAAAGGAAATATCTGCTACAGTAAAACGAGCCGGGAACTGTGTATTGTCGAAAATGGCTATGCCGTCTGTGAAAACGGGCGCAGCGCAGGCGTGTATGAGACATTGCCGGAGTGCTACGAGGCATTGCCGCAGTATGATTATACAGACAAGCTCATTATCCCGGGACTGTGCGACCTGCACGTCCATGCGCCGCAGTATCCGTTCCGCGGGCTTGGCATGGACTTGGAGCTGATCGACTGGCTCAATACGCATACCTTTATCGAAGAGGCAAAGTATGCCGATCTCGAATACGCGCAGCGGGCATATTCGATTTTTGTAAACGACCTGTTGGACAGCGCAACGACCAGAGCGTGCGTATTTGGCACGATCCATCCGCAGGCAACAAAGCTGCTGATGGAAAAACTGGAACAGACAGGCATCAAGGCTTATGTCGGCAAAGTCAATATGGACCGCAACTGCCCGGACAATCTATGCGAGCCAAGCGCAGAGCACGCGTTTGCCGAAACGGAGCAGTGGATCAACGATACCAGCAGCTATGAAAATATTAAGCCCATCCTGACACCACGGTTTATCCCTACCTGTTCCGATGCATTGATGGAACAACTGTCTGTCCTGCAAAAAAAATATCACCTGCCGGCACAATCCCATTTATCGGAAAACCTGGGCGAGATCCAGTGGGTGAGCGAGCTTTGCCCGGATACGGCAAATTACGGCGAAGCATACGCAAAATATGGGATGTTCGGCGGCGGCTGTCCAACCATTATGGCACACTGCGTCTACAGCGGAGAAGAAGAAATCGCGCTTTTAAAAGCACAGGGCGTATTTGTCGCTCACTGCCCGGAATCCAACACCAACCTTCTGTCCGGCATCGCTCCGGTGCGCACTTATTTAAACATGGGCATCCACACCGGGCTTGGAAGCGATATGGCGGCAGGCTCTTCTTTGTCTATATTTAAGGCAATGGCAATGGCAATCCAGTGCTCGAAGCTGCGCTGGCGCCTCGTTGACCAGTCTTTGGAGCCGCTTCATTTTGAAGAAGCGTTCTACCTTGCCACCAAAGGCGGCGGCGCCTTTTTCGGCAAAGTGGGGAGCTTTGAGTCAGGGTATGAGTTTGACGCTGTCGTACTTGACGATACGCCGCTTTTGCATCCGCAGCCATTAAGCGTGAAGGAACGGCTGGAACGGCTGGTTTATCTTGCACAGGACCAGCATATCATCGCCAAATTCGCTGGCGGCAGGAACCTGTTTGAGAGGTAACGCATGGAGTCCAAACAGCAATTACTGGAAACAATCGGCGAGGCGGAGCCAGAACACCGTGCATATTTAAAATGCCTGTTTCAATATGTGCCGGATGCCATCGTAAAAGCAATGTCCTATAAGACATTTCAAAAAGAGGAATACTTAATCCGCGCAGGCTGCGACAGTACAACCGTCTATCTGATCCTGTCCGGGAATGTCGCGGGGCTGGATTACCAAAAGCAGGGAAAAGCTTATTATTTTATGGACTTTGCGAAAATGTACATCGTAGGAGATTTTGAAGTGTTCGGCGATATCCCGCAGTACTGCGTTTCGATCTACGCGGCAGAAGAATGCAGAGTCCTAACCCTTGCAGGCGCCAGCTACCTGGCATGGGTCAGGCATGATGAAAATGCCTTGTTTTTAAGGATGAAAAACATTATGTCAATGCTGACCTTTGAGACAAAAAATGAACGGGAACTCATCTTTATGAACTGTAAGGAACGGCTGGCAAAATACCTCGCCGAAGCCTATGAAAACCAACGCGGGCACAGCTTTGAACGTTATAAAGTAGATAAAACACAGCCGGAGCTGTCTGACCGCATCGGCTACAATGTCCGAAGCGTGCAGCGCGGTATCGCCGCATTGGAAAAAGAACAGCTTCTTTGTGTGGAAAATGGAAAAATTACCATTACGCAGGAACAGTTTTTAAAATTAAAGCAATATCAGGACCTGTCATAAACAAAATCTGCTTTTAAAAAATCTGTCCCCTGGGTAAGTTTGTGTTTATATATAAAGAAAGGAAACAATGATAATGGGAAATTATAAAAGAATATTTACAATTGTAATTGACTCGCTCGGCGCAGGAGCCCTGCCGGACGCAGCGGATTACGGCGATGCAGGCACCGACACGCTCGGGCATATTTCACAGTCCATGGATACCTTTACTATTCCAAACCTGCAAAAGCTTGGGATGGCAAATCTGCATCCGCTCAAGCAGGTCGCTCCAGCCGAAAAGCCGCTCGGCTATTTTTCGTACTTAAATGAAGCAAGCACCGGAAAAGATACGATGACCGGGCACTGGGAGATGATGGGGCTGCATATTACAACGCCTTTTCAGACCTTTACCGAAACCGGGTTTCCAAAGGAGCTGTTAGACGAGCTTTCCAGGCGCACCGGACGCACGATTATCGGCAACAAGAGCGCCAGCGGCACAGAGATCTTAGACGAGCTTGCTGAAGAAGAAATCGCTACCGGGCATATGATCGTCTACACCTCTGCCGATTCCGTCCTCCAGATCTGCGGCAACGAAGAAACGTTTGGGCTGGACGAACTATACCGCTGCTGCGAAATCGCCCGCGAAATTACAATGAAAGACGAATGGAAAGTCGGGCGCGTCATTGCAAGGCCGTATACCGGCAAGAAAAAAGGCGAATTTAAACGGACAAGCAACCGACACGATTATGCCCTAAAGCCTTACGGCAAAACAGCGCTGAACGCATTGCAGGAAGCCGGGCTGGACGTGATTTCCGTAGGAAAGATCTACGATATTTTTGACGGCGAAGGGCTGACCGAATCCAACAAGTCCAAAAGCTCCGTTCACGGCATGGAACAGACGATCGATATCGCAAAACGCGATTTCAAAGGGTTGTGCTATGTCAATCTCGTTGATTTTGACGCGTTATGGGGACATCGCCGCAATGTGCTGGGCTATGCGAAAGAACTGGAAAAATTCGATGAAAAGCTTGGCGAGCTGATGGGGCTTTTGCAGGACGACGACCTGTTAATCCTTACGGCTGACCACGGAAACGACCCGACCCATACCGGCACCGACCATACAAGAGAGCGTGTGCCATTTATCGCCTGGTCGCCTTCCATGAAGGGCTGCGGCAGGCTGGACGACGCCCAGACGTTTGCCGTCATCGGCGCAACGATCGCTGACAACTTCGGCGTTTCCATGCCGCAGGGAACGATCGGCAGCTCCATCCTTGAAAAACTCGGCTAACCCGCATGACATTTACATCTAAAGGAGAGGATTTTTATGCTGATTGAACTAGTCGGCTACCTTGGCTCGGTCTTAGTCGTTGTATCCATGTTAATGTCGTCGGTCGTAAAGCTGCGCGTGATCAATACTGTCGGAAGCTGTATTTCCGGGACATATGCGCTTGTGATCCATTCCTACCCGCTTGCCCTGATGAACCTCTGCCTGATTGTGATTAACCTCTACAACCTGGCAAAGCTTTTAAAATCCGAGCAGCATTATGACCTGATCGACGCCAAAACAGACGATGCCTATTTTACCTATTTTCTAAGCCACTATCAACAGGATATCCTGAACTTTTTCCCGGAAGCAGGCAGCATCCTTACCAAGCCGGCCGCTTCTTTAAATACCCGCACAGCCTTTATCGTCTGCTGCGATGCGGCCCCCGCAGGCATACTGCTTGGAACAATGCAGGAAAACGGCACATTTTCAGTAACGCTTGACTATACAACGCCCATGTACCGCGACTGTTCCGCAGGCAAATTTTTGTACGCCAGGCTGCCTGAAAAGGGCATCCGCACACTTACCTATACGGGAAATTCCGACAAACATGTCCCATATCTGCAAAAAATGGGATTTCAAAAAGAAAACAACGCTTACGTAAAGCATCTGTAAGAAAAGCGTACAGCACAAATAACCTGTGAAACAACAAACAGCTTTCACAGGTTATTTGAAAACGAATCCCGCCAATGGATAACGAAAGGAGACACGTCTTATGAATAAACACGATCTTTTATTTCTCGTCCGAATCGCCGTCGGTGTGACCGTCCTTTGGTATATCGGAATCAGTTTTGGCTTCTTTCCCTTTATGGGTGATGAAATCGGCTACTGCACGCTCATCATCTGTCTCGTAATCGCAGTGTGTACGCTCTATATTATCCATCATAATGATAAATAAAATAAATTTGCAATGTTTCCTCTCATGCGTTACCGATGCGGCGATGCTAAAATACCCGCTTTTTTGCGGCACTTTTCCGCTTCTTTTACCGTCTTTTGCAAATACCGGATCACTTCGGCAGGGTATTTGCCCACAGCAGTCTCATTGGTAACCATCACTGCCGCCGCTCCGTCCAAAACGGCATGAAAGATATCCGATACCTCGGCACGCGTCGGATACGGATGCTGCGTCATAGACGCCAACAGTTCCGTAACTACCAAAAACGGCTTACCCGCGCTGCGGCAAAGATCTGACAGCTCCTTCTGCGCCGCCGGAAGCTCCCACAGCGGCATATCGTTCCCAAGATCCCCTCTGGCTATCACAATCATATCCGCATACGGCATAAAATCACAGACATGCTCTATCCCTGCACGGTTTTCAATTTTCGCAAAGATACGAAGCCGCTCCATTCCATTTTTGCAAAGCTCGTTTTTCACTGCAATAAGCTGCTCCTTTTCTGTCACAAACGGCTGCATCAGCGCTGTCACGCCGTAATCCCCTGCCAGGTGTATATTTTCCAGATCCTGAGCTGTCATAACC
Source organism: uncultured Eubacterium sp. (assembly GCA_947090545.1). Lineage (GTDB taxonomy): Bacteria > Bacillota > Clostridia > Lachnospirales > Lachnospiraceae > Eubacterium_J. The sequence continues at coordinate 27,140 of CAMUPC010000028.1, forward strand.
GGCGCGGGTATTTGCCTGCCTGCAATTTTAAGGCTCTTCCTGGCACACAAGGTACCGCCCCGCAGCACTTTGGCACGCGCCTGTTTTCCCTTTTCCTCCACAACAAGCTCTATTTTTCCGTCATCCAGCAGTACATGGCTTCCTGCCTCCAATGCTGAAAAGATGTGCGCTGCTACAGGGATCATGCTGTCTCCAGGTTCCGCTGTGTGTTCTGCGGTAAATACTACTTGCTGCTGTTCCTTTAGTGACAGCGGTACGGTAAGTTCTCCAATGCGGATCTCGGGGCCCTGCATATCGATGAGCAGTTCTGCATGAACGCCTGCACGCTGTGCGGCAAGCCAGAAGCTATGGATTAGAGGTTCGCTTTTCTTTAGGCCGCCGTGCGAGAGGTTTAGGCGCATTCCGGTCATGCCTTCTGAAAACATTTGTTCGATTAGATCTGTTTGTGCGCAGGCTGGGCCTAATGTTCCAAAAATTTCTGTCATGAAAGTTGTTCCTTCCTCTTTTTTTGTGTGGGGGGTAATCTATTTTGGTTTTTTTTTGCGGAGAGGACGCTGGAGGAAGGGGAGCGGGGCTGGCTTCCTGTTCCGATTCCAGAATGTAAGGAGCCCTAAGCATTCTGCGA
>CAMUPC010000029.1 GCA_947090545.1 uncultured Eubacterium sp.
TACATTTTGGAACCGGAACAGGAAGCAAGCCCCGCGCCCCTTCCTCCAGCGTCCTCTTCTCAAAAAATGCAGCACTTGACTGAAATTGTTTCCCGGACAAATAGTTTGCCATTGTGCACAATTTTTATGTCAATCTGCCGGACGGAAACGGAATCGAGTTTGTGCGTGAAATCCGTTGCTCGTACCAGATGCCAGTGATCCTGCTGACGGTCAACAATATGGAACTGGACATCGTAACCGGGCTTCTTGCCGGAGCAAATGATTATATCACAAAACCGTTCAGCCTGATGGTGCAGCGTGCACGGGCAGAAGTACAGCGACGAGAAAGAAACGGGGAAAAGAAACGTGTAGGAGGATGATCGCAGAGACGGCAGGAAGGGCATTTTATTTTCAGGTACAGGCAAATATCCTGCCCTGCCTGGCATTTGTCCCCATCTTGTACTTGATCGTATACGCGATTGTGTCATACCAGTTTCGGAAGCTTTGCAGAGAAAGCGTGATGGAACGGCTGCGGGAAATATAAGGCACGCTGTACGTATGCCAGGCGTTCAGCAGCAGCGCTGCCGGTCATAGCAGCAAAAGAAACAGAAATTTAAAAAACTGCTGCAAAAGCGCGAAGATTTTGCAGCAGTTTTCATTGCTTTTGGTGAGTTGTGAATGCAAAGATCCGTCGTTAATGATGGAACAGGCGGATTCCGGTAAATGCCATAACCATCTGGTGCGCGTTGCACGCATCAATCACGTCCTGGTCACGCTTGGAGCCGCCAGGCTGAGCGACATATTTCACACCGCTGCGAAAAGCACGCTCAATATTGTCGCTGAACGGGAAAAACGCGTCGGAACCGAGCGCCACATCTGCATTCTGGCTAAGCCAGGCACGTTTTTCCTCCGCTGTAAATACCGGAGGCTTTTCTTTAAAAATATGCTCCCACGCGCCGTCTGCAAGGACATCCATAGCATCCTCGCCAATATACAGGTCAATCGCATTGTCGCGGTCAGCGCGCTTGATATCGTCTAGGAACCGCAAATTCAGCACCTGCGGAGACTGGCGCAGGAACCAGTTATCTGCTTTCGTGCCCGCAAGCCTGGTACAATGAATGCGCGACTGCTGCCCGGCGCCGATGCCGATTGCCTGTCCGCCTTTGACATAGCAGACCGAATTGGACTGGGTATATTTTAACGTAATCATAGCGATCGCAAGGTCAATTTTTGCCGCGTTCGGCAGTTCTTTGTTTTCCGTCACGATATTGCTGAAAAAGTCACGGTCGATCTTTAACTCATTGCGTCCCTGTTCAAACGTAATGCCAAACACTTCCTTATGCTCCACCGGAGCCGGCGTGTAGGCAGGGTCAATTTCTATCACATTATAAGTACCGCGCTTTTTCGTTTTTAAGATCTCCAGCGCTTTCGGCTCATAGCCAGGAGCGATCACGCCGTCAGACACCTCATGCTTGATAAACTCCGCCGTAGGCACATCGCAGACATCAGAAAGGGCGATAAAATCACCAAACGACGACATGCGGTCAGCGCCCCTTGCCCTGACATAAGCGCTTGCGAGTGGAGAATAATCGATATCATAATCATTTGCCCAGTAAATGCTGCGCTCTGTCTCATTTAAAGGAAGCCCGACAGCGGCGCCCGCCGGGGATACGTGCTTAAAAGAGGTTGCGGCAGGCAGGTTTGCGGCATTTTTTAATTCTGAAACAAGCTGCCAGCCATTGAAAGCGTCCAGAAAATTAATATAGCCAGGCTTGCCGTTTAATACACGAATCGGCAGGGCAGATCCGTCGTTCATAAAGATTCTGGATGGCTTTTGGTTTGGGTTGCAGCCGTATTTTAATTCTAATTCCGTCATTTTGGATTCTCCTTTTGTATGCGGGTTCGATCGTTTGTATTGGTTATGCTTGAAATTATAAAAGAGGAGGCTTTGTTTGTCAATAATAAATGGGTTGGAATCCAGAAGAAACGCGTGGGTTGGGTGAGCATTAAGATTCATATACATAACATTTTGCTATAAAATGTTATCTTCTAGTATTCTATACTAATTTCTTAAGATTTGCAATACCGAGAATGAATTTGTCACTAATTTCCATTTTTACAGTCTTATAAGAAGCGATCATTAGATAAATATAACAAAACAGCAAGTATTATTATTGGTAGAAAGATTTTGAATGATATTTATCGTTGTAAAAAATCTGCTTTCTTTTGTTATGTATCTTTTATTCGGTATTTTTTAAACCGCTTATTTTATCAGGCTTTCAGCCGTAAAACAGTTTCTTTTATAGGATAACAATTTATAGCAAAATGTTATGTTTTATGAAACGTAAATGATCATTCATGATGGGACATGGAAGCCAGATGGAGGGAATCATGAAGGAATTAGATTATGGCAGGCTGGGAATGAGGATTCGGCAGGTCCGCAAAGCCAGGGGCTGGTCACAGGATCAGCTTGCGAAAAAATGTGGCATCAGTATGTCATTTTTGGGACATATTGAGCGTGGAACCAGGATTATGAGCCTGGAGACTTTGGTAAATATTTGCAAGGCACTGGATACAGGAGCAGATGAGCTGCTCTGGGGCGTGGCAGGCACGTCAGATTCCGTGCTGGAGTTGTGGGAGCCGTCGCAGAAAGCAAAAAAGCAGACAGATCATGCAGAATCAGACAGTTATTCTATGTATGTCAGAATTATGAAGTCTGTGGCAGAGATTATGAATGAAACGTAAAAAAGTACTGCTGCTGGCATCGGTTGCTTCGATGATCGACCAGTTTAATATGCCGAATATCCGGCTGCTGCTTAAGATGGGATTTGAGGTTCATGTGGCGTGTAATTTTGAAAGAGGGAATACGTGTGACGCACGCCGTGTGTGCAAGCTGAAAAGGGCATTGGATGCACTGGGGGTAGCTTGGTACCAGTGGGACTGTCCGAGGAAGCTTTGGGATGTGCATCGTTTTTTACAGGCATACTTGCAGCTTTGCCGGCTTGTGAGAAAGCATTCCTATGCATGGATGCACTGCCATTCGCCAATTGGAGGAGCGTTGGCAAGGCTTGCCGGACATCAAAACGGTATTCCGGTATTGTATACGGCACATGGATTTCATTTTTATCAAGGCGCGCCGATTCACAGATGGCTGTTCTATTATCCAGTGGAAAAACTGCTCTCTTATTGGACTGACGGGCTGATTACGGTCAACGGAGAGGACTATGCGCTGGCAAAGCACAGGCTTGGCGCAGGGACGGCATATCGGATTCCGGGGATCGGTATTGATGTCAGCTATTTTCAGGAGCATGGGTGCGTAAGCAGCCAGGACTCCTGCGAACGGCGGATCTTTAGGGAAACTTATCAAATACCGCAAGATGCAGTTGTGCTGCTGTCAGTCGGCGAGCTTAGCAGGCGTAAAAATCATAGGCAGGCAATCAGGGCGCTTGCGGGGATTTCCAGGCAGGACGTATATTATATGGTCTGCGGACAGGGACGCTTGCGCAATAAGCTGTTTCGTATCGCAAAAAAGCTGGGCGTGGAGGAACGTGTGCGGCTTGTGGGGTTTGTTGAAAATGTAAGTCTGGCATATAAAAGCGCGGATATTTTTGTGTTTCCGTCTCTTCAGGAAGGCCTTCCCGTGGCGCTTATGGAAGCGATGGCGGCAGGGCTGCCTTGTGTGGTATCGGATATCAGGGGAAACAGGGAGCTGGTTGGCAGACAGGGAGGCGGCAGGTTTCCGGCAGCAGGAGGGACGCAGGCGAAATACACATTGCAAAAGCGCCTTGAGGAGTTGATTTTAAAACCACAGCACCGTGCGGCGTGCGGGCGGTATAACCAAGAAAAAATAAAAGCATATGACCGTTCAGTCGTGGAAACGTATATGGAGCAAATTTATCAGCGGTTTGACCAGCAAGCAGGTAAGCACAGACAAATCAGCAAGTGCCAAACACAGGATAGGAAATGCAGGAATACAGGCACGTACAGGCGGATGAAAAAATCCCCGGAAATCAGCGTGATTATGGCAGTGTACAACGCCTGTGACGGGAACTGTTTTGGGAAGCATCTAAAGGCAGCGGTAGGTTCCATCCTCTGTCAGGCCTATCAGGACTGGGAGTTAATTATTTGTGATGACGGCTCAAGGGACGGTACTTGGGAGATTTTACAGCATCTTGCAGAAACGGACGCACGCATTCGTCTGATTCGGCATACAAAAAACCGGAAAGCCGGGGCAGCGCGCAATTCCTGCCTGCGTGCCGCACGAGGACGGTACATTGCGGTTATGGATGCAGATGATAGATCTTTGCCGGACAGACTGGAAAAGCAGCTTCGGTTTTTAAAGAGCCACCCAGAGTATGCGTTTGTGGGGACAAGAGGGGAATTTTTTGTGAAAGTTCCCGGAGACGACGGGGAACGTTATTGGTTTTGCGCGGTGCCAGGCGCAGAGGATTTTCTGTTTTCTCTTCCATATGTCCATGCATCCATCATGTTTCGCAGGGAGGCGCTGCAAAAAGTTCGCGGATATAACGCTTCCTGTCATGCGGTGCGGGTGGAAGATTATGATTTGCTGCTTCGGCTTTGTGCGGCAGGCTGCCAGGGGGCGAACCTGGAGGAAGTGCTCTATGAGATCCGCAGAGACAAACAACAGTATCAAAGGCGCAGATATCGCTACCGCTTTTTGGAAGCGTATGTGAAATATCGAGGATTTTTAAAGCTTGGCTTAATGCCAAAAGGACTAATTTTTGCAGTCAAGCCTTTGGCGGCAGGATTGCTTCCGTGGAAGCTTGCGGCGGCGATGCAGAAACGGTATTACAAAAGCAGGAAGGGGCAGTGATGGTTACAATCGGAATTGTAGTACTGAACTATCAGGACTGGGAATTGAGCCTTCGGTGTATGGAGAGTATCCGGGGCGCGTGCGGAACGTTTGCCTGGCGGATTTATCTGATAGACAATGCGTCAAAGCGCGTGATGCCGCCAAGCGTTCGGAACTTTCTCAAAAAGGAGCGTGCACGTGCCTGTTTTTTTACAGCGGATAAAAACCGCGGATACGCGTCTGGAAATAACCTCGGGATTGCATGTGCTCTCAAGGATGGATGCGGCGTGATTGTGGTTGCCAACAGCGATATTGTGTTCCAAAGCCGGGCGATTGAAGCGATGGCGGTATGCCTGATGCATCATCCCGAGGCAGGAATTGTTGGCCCGATGGTGGTAGGCACAGACGGAAGCATACAGCAAAGCTGCTGTTCGATGCGGACGGGGATACAGGAGATTTTTCAGGTTTATACAGCGGCAAAAAAAATATATAAAAACAAGTGTTCGGCATATCACTGCCAAAACCGAAATCCGTACAGGCGTGCTTATGTCTATCATGTTTCCGGCTGCTGCTTTGCATTTTCGGCTGCATGTGCAAAGGATCTGACGCCGCTGGATGAAGGGACGATGCTGTATGGTGAGGAGCTGATGATAGGGCTTCGCATGGAGCAGCTTGGATATCGCACGATATATGAACCGCGCAGCGTAGTGGTGCATGAGCATGGGGCGACAACCAGCAGGATGCTGCCCCTGATGTACCAATGCATCAGCCAGAGTGAGCTTTATTACTGCGGGAAATATTTAAAAGCAGCAGTATGGCAGCTATGGGTGTTATACCAGTACCGGCGGTGGCTGTATCGGCTGCGGTGTTTGCGAAACCGTAAGCTTGCCCGTTATCGCACGACGTTTCTGGCAGAAACGAAAAAGTCCTATCGGCAGGCATTAACATTTGCCAAGCAAAAATAAAAGTGTTAAAGGGAACCAATTTTAAAAAATGTTAAAAATATTACATTATTTGCCTGGGGTTCCGCCTGTGCACAGTGGCGGGATGATCCGGTATGCGATAGATTTGATGAGCCAGGAAGCCGCCGAGGGGTGGGAAGTGCTTTTGCTGCTCCCGGGGCGGCTGGCGAAAAACAGAAACAAGGAAACAAAGATAAAAGAAGTACAGCACAAAGGCAGGATACACGTTTACGAAATCGTTCATCCTAAGCCACTTCCAATGGGAAGTGGAATACTGGATACAGACTTCTATCTAAAGCCATGCCGCGGCACAGCGTACCAGGTGTTTTTAGAACGGGAGCAGGTAGATGTGATTCATCTTCATACGCTGATGGGGCTTCACTGTGAGTTTTTGGAGGAAGCGAAAAGACAGGGTATTCCGGTTGTATTTACAACACATGACTATTTTGGGCTTTGCCCTTTGGGAAGCTTGTTTTGGGCAGGTAATTTATGCAGGGAACTGGATTGGGGGCATTGTGAGAAGTGCTGCCAAAACGCATATCCAGCCTGGAAGCTGTGGCTGGTGCATACGAGGATCTACCGACGCTACCGGATGTGTGGGAGGCTGGTGCGAATCGTTCACAAAATTGCGAAAAGCATTGTTTCCATGAGGCGATGTGCCGCGGTGAGAAGGAAGAAACACGCTTTGCCGGATTACGGAGCACTGAAAGCATATTATGAGAATATGTTTCGGCTGGTTACGATGTTTCATTTTAACAGCTATATTGCGAAAGAGACTTATCAATCCAGGCTTGGCGCGGTGAATGGCAGAGTTATTAGCGTCACTCACCGGGGAATTTGTGACCGCCGCAGAAAGCGAAACTATACGCATCGCCTGCGGTTCGGATACTTCGGAAGCTGGTCGGAGCATAAAGGCTTTTATGATTTGCTCAAAGCGTGCGGGCAGCTATACCAGGAAGGGCGTCAGGAGTTGGAGCTGCATCTGTATTCGGATACGAAAAGGCGGCAGGAATGTTTTGTACACAATCATCCGTTGTTTGGCTGGCGCGGTTTTGTGCGGGCGCTGGACAGCTTTGATGTGCTTGTAGTTCCGAGCCTGTGGGCGGAGACGTTTGGATTCGTAGTTTTGGAGGCGCTTAGTTGCGGAGTGCCGTGCATTGTTTCCTCGAATGTGGGCGCAAAGGGGCTTTTACAACGGTATCCGAAAGCCGGGTTTGTATATGACGGTACGATCTATGGCCTGACGCAGACGATGCGCGGCATCTATGACCATCGGCAATTGCTGGAACAGGCGAATGATGCCATCTTGCAGATGGACTATGATTTTGCCTATGCAGGGCATTTGGGCAGTATGAAAGAATTGTATCAGGATGCGCTGCGGCTGGCGGCAGAGCAGGGAGATGGGAGACAGACATGCGGTTAGCAAAGGAGCTATGGGAATACAGGGAAATGGTCGTAAGCCTTGTGAAGCGGGATTTAAAGAGCAGGTACAAAGGCTCGGTACTTGGGTTTTTCTGGATGTTTTTAAATCCGCTGTTGCAGTTGGCTGTCTATACGGTGGTATTTTCTACAATTATGCGTGCCGGGATCGAGCAGTTTTATCTGTTTTTGTTTGTGGCTCTCGTGCCTTGGATTTTTTTCAGTACCTGCCTGAGCGCGGGGACGACAGTGATCTTTTCGCAGCAGGATATGGTGAAAAAGATTTATTTTCCGAGAGAAGCGCTGCCGCTGTCTTTTACCATCAGCCAGTTTATCAATATGCTGCTTAGCTTTGTGGTTATTTTTATCGTTGTGCTGTTAAGCGGCAGAGGGCTGCATTTGCGGGCGCTTGCGTATCTGCCGCTTGTTGTGGCTGCGGAGTTTTTGCTGGCGCTTGGGACGGTGTATTTTGTTTCGGCGCTCAATGTGTATTTCCGGGATTTGGAGCATATTCTAGGGATTGTGTCTATGGCGTGGATGTATTTGACGCCGGTTCTTTATTCTCTGGATATGGTGCCGCAGCAGTACGTAGGGCTGTTTTACTTAAACCCGATGACGGCTGTGATTATTTCTTACCGTAAGATCCTGTATGACGGCGTACCGCCGCGCATGGACACGCTGCTTGGGTCAGTGGCTGTAGGAATGGCAGTGCTGCTTGCAGGGCAGGCGGTATTTGGCAGGCTCCAGCGGCATTTTGCAGAAGAACTGTAAAGAAAGGCGGAATGTTGTGGAAGGGTGTAAGAAAGGTGATGAAATTGCAATACAAGTGCGGGATGTGAAAAAAAGTTTCCGCCTGTATAACGATAAGTGCCATACAATCAAGGAAAAAGCACTGCACAAAGGACGCGGGCAATATCATGTCAGCGAAGTGTTAAAAGGTGTCAGCTTTACCGTAAAACAAGGAGAAGCTCTGGGATTGATCGGACATAATGGCTGCGGAAAAAGCACGCTGCTAAAGCTTTTGACGCGTATTATGTACCCAGATGAGGGCAGCATTGCGTTAAACGGGCGGGTATCCAGCCTGTTAGAGCTTGGGGCAGGTTTTCACCCGGATATGAGCGGGCGGGAAAATATCTATATCAACGCTTCGATCTTCGGGCTTGGGAGAAAGGAAATTGACCAAAGGATCGGCAGTATCATTGAATTTTCCGAGCTGGAGGAATTTATCGACAATCCTGTGCGCACCTATTCTTCCGGCATGTATATGCGCTTGGCGTTTTCTGTGGCGATTAATGTGAATGCGGATATTTTGCTGATTGATGAAATACTGGCTGTCGGAGACGTGAACTTTCAGGCGAAGTGTTTTCGGCGCCTGATGGAAATTAAAGGATCGGGAACGACGATTGTGCTTGTTTCCCATTCGACCGCGCAGATTGAACGCATCTGCGACCGCAGTATCTGGATACAGGATGGGCTGGTGCGCAGAGAAGGAAGCCCTGCCGACGTGCATCGGGAATATCTGGATTATATGGCGAGACAGCGGGAAGATGCGGGCAGATCTGTTTTGCAGGGGAAACAGGAGAATATGGGCGGGAAGAGCCCTGCGAAACAAGCCGGATCTGTGAGGAAGAACATCCATAACAGTGAACGGGGCAGATCTATGGTGGAAATCGCATCGATTGTTCTCAAAGGTGCGGACGATAAAGAACGTACAGTTTTCCGGCTGGGCGAAACGGTGCGGCTGGAGCTTAAGCTGAATGCGCTTGTACGGTTGGAAGCGTATTTCATAGAGATCAATCTGGTTCGTGCAGACGGCTTGTTTTGTGCCGGATGCTCTACGGCGGAGGACGGGGCAGTGTGCAGTGCCTGGACAGGACGTAAAAGGCTTGAGCTTTGTTTTACCAAGATGGAGCTATTGGCAGGAAACTATCATTTTGACCTGCACATCGCGAAAGCGGACGGCGGCACGTTTTTTTTCTGCGGAAATATCGCAGCGTTTGAAATAGAACAGCGGGAGCCAGGGCGCGGGATCATGCGTCTTGAGCATCACTGGATATGGGAATCAAAGGACAGGGATTATGTACCGATTGGAACGAACGAAAGATAGTTACAGGGCACAGCCGTGGATGCTGCCATACGAAGAAAGGATTGGTGTGCTAAAGGCGGCGAGGGCGTCATGCCGGCGGACGGCAGCGTTTTTGTACCCGCATTTTGACAGCAGTACATTTCGCTATCGTGCGTATAATCCGACCCAGACATTAACATATAGTTTTTGGTGGAGCGGGTCCTATTTTGTAAAAGATGATCTGCAAAAGCTTTGGAAGGATCTGCGCTTTATCGATGTGCTGGTGGTCATACGATGCGGATGGACGGACGGGCTGGAAAGCTTTTTAAAAGCAGCAAAATCAAAAGGTATCCGGCTTTGCTACGATGTGGATGATTTGATTTACCACCCGAAGCATATGCCAAGCGTAATAGAAGCGCTTGGATTGTCGAATGAAACAGAGCTTGATTTTTGGTTTGGGCAGACAGAGAGAAACTGTATGATAGCGAAACTGTGCGACAGCATGATTACGACAAATCAATGCCTGGCACAGCATTTGCGTGAAGATTTTGACAAGCCGTGTGATGTAGTGCAAAACTATTTAAACTGGACGCAGGAGAAGGTTTCCAAGGAGTATTTTGACGCAAAGTGCGTCCAGGAGCCGGAAATGCCGTTTGTTATAGGGTATTTCAGCGGTTCGCCCACGCATGAAAAGGATTTGCTGGTTGCGCTGCCGCAGCTTGAGCAATTTCTTTTGGAGCACGCAGACGCACAGCTTACAATCGTAGGCTATATGGAACTGCCAGAAAAGTACGGCTATCTGGCAAGGCGGCAGCAGATTCGGTTTGTTCCCTTTCAGACATTTGTCGGGCTTCAATATGAGCAGGCGGTTGTGGATGTGAATATCGTCCCGCTTGTGAATAATTTGTTTTCCAACTGCAAATCTGAGCTGAAATATTTTGAGTCTGCGATTGTAGGGACAGTTACATGCGCAACGCCGGTGCACGCTTATGCACAAGCGATTACAGATGGCGAAAATGGTTATTTATGTCAAAACGAACAGTGGCTTTCTGTGCTGGAAATGCTGTATCAGGAAAGCGGGGACAGCCGAAGCAAGCGCCGGCAGTACATAAGGGAGAGGGCACTTGAGAAGTATGCGCAAAGAAAGCAGCTCCCTGTGCTGGAGCATATGCTGGATCGTATTCTTAAGATGTGATGAGGTGCACAAATGAGCGATAACAGTAAGAAAGATGATAATGAGAAGCATTGCGGTGAGAATTATTATAATGAAGAGTATTATAAAAATTATGCGTATGCCAATGGAATGGCGTATGAGCGAGGGAATGGCTGGGAGGAGATCTTTGGCAATCATGCGGACAGGATTGTAAAAGAAATAGCGCCGAAAAAAACGCTGGATGTGGGGTGCGCAAAAGGATTTCTGGTAGAGGCGTTAAGAGACAGAGGTGTTTTAGCGTACGGCATTGACCTTTCCGAATATGCGGTTTCGCAGGCACGGGAGGATGTCAGGCAGTATTGTAAGGCAAAGTCCGTACTGGAGCTTGCAGGAGAAACGTACGATTTGATTACGTGCATTGAAGTGCTGGAGCACATTCCACAAAAGGATGTTCCGTTGGCTGTCAAGCGGCTGTGCGAAGCGTCGGACGATATTTTGTTTTCCTCTACGCCGTTTCACTATGAGGAAGAATCGCATATTGCGGTTCATCTGCCGTCTTATTGGGCAGAGCAGTTTGCGTATCACGGGTTTTATCATGATGTGCGCTATGACTGTTCGTATATCAGTATCCAGGCGATGCGTTTTCGTAAGGGCCAGAAACATAAGGCGGAATTGGTACGGGATTATGAGGATGAGCTGTTCCAAAAGCATCAGGAGCTTACTGCTGCAAAGGCCCGGTATCAGACGAGCCAGGAAAATGTGAAGATCTATCAGGATGCTTACCAAAAGCATGTGGACCGGATCAACCAGGAACTGAATCCAAAGATTTTGAAGCTGGAGGCTTTGCTTAGAGAAAAGGAAGCGGAAAAAAATAAGGAAACACAAAAGCTGCTTCAGGCGGAACGGGTACGGGCTGCAAAACAGGTACAGATGCGGCTGGATGAAGAAGTGGAAAAAAGAAGGAATTTAGAAGAAGAGAACATCAGGCTGAATCAAAAACGGGAAGAAGTGCTGGCGGAGCTGTCACGTTTGGCAGAAGACCAGGCGTTTCTGGAACGGATTGCATACCAAAATAGACAGATAGAGGTAACGCTGGCAGGTGTTGCCAGGCAGTATTTTAAAAGGAAACGGGAAGAACGTATGCTTTTGAAAAAAGAAATGGAGTATTTTAAGCCAGTGTTTGATCCGGCATATTATACGCAGCACAATGAGGATATCAGTAAGGTGCTGGGAAGTGATGAAGGGGAGCTGTTTCGGCATTTTATTACTTATGGGATGGACGAGGGACGGCGGGCAAGTGAGGAATTTGATGTGCGGGCTTATGCGAAATATAACCAGGATGTTGTACAGGCGCAGGAGTGGCGTTGGAGAGGATGCTATCTGCATTATATAGAATATGGCAGGAAGGAAGGCAGAAGAGTTAAATAGTATGGGAGAAATAGATGTGGGATTTGCAAAAATGCATTTTAAAGAAACGTCTGATACTGATCTGTTTGGAAAAAGAAAACGAGTGTGCGGGTTATTAAAGTGTGTGGGTATTTTTTTAGTTTATTTTTTATTAGAGATAAAATTTATGAATGATTCATGGTTTCCTTCAGATGAACAGGATATTATGCAAGGAGGAAAGGCTCTCGCAAGAGGATTTCTTTTATATAGAGACTATTTGTCTCAGCATATGCCGGTATCCTATTATTTAAGTGCATTGTTCGAGATATTTGGCGCATATTCAGTTCCATTGCAGCGTATGGCATTTTATGTTTTCTATTCATTTATGTGGACTGTAATTTATATCAGGTATCAATTAGTTGTAAAAAAGCAAATTTTATTTTGCTATCCTTTTTGCCTTGCATTTGTAGTAACGACATATTCAATGGGAACAGTTATTTTATCAGAACATCTTGCAGGAATTGGTTTTTTGATTTTATTTTTAGAGTTTTTGCAATTTATTCAGCAAAAGGAGTTAAAGAATGGAAGCTGTTTCATGATTTCTATAGCAGTATTATTGACGTTCGGGACTATTTTTATTGCTGCGTTTGGTGTGTTTGCAGTTGCTTTGGGAGTGTTTGCGTGTGAACTTTATTGGGCAGTGATAGAAGAAATAACAGTTACAGGGTTTTTAAAAAAAATATGGCTAAAATATTGGAAGCTGGGTGTTTGGGTAGGAATGCCCTGGGTCTTATATTTTATATATTTGAATTTAACAGGAACGTTTGGTGATTTTTACTTTTCGGCATATGTGATGAACAGAACCATTTATTCTAAATATTTAGGCGGGTTTGGGAGTAGCATTTTGAGTACTGTTTTTGGAATGTTGTCTAATCCTGCTTGGATCATTCAGGGAGTTATTCCGGGTGAAGGATATTCTGTTTCAATATTAATTCAGACGATAATTTCCATATTGGCGATTATGTATATGATCCATATTTTTGAAAAATATGGAGTTATAGCGGGATGCACCTGTGTACTATTATTAATGGCGCTTGGAATACGTGGATTTTACAATTTTCATGGGACACAAAGTGTATCGATATTATGCTTCCTGGCAGTTTGTTCTTTGAATGATCTGTTAATAAGAAGTAAGGAAATATTTAAAAAGAGAAGCAGTGTTTATAAAACTTGCATTGTATGTATGATTTTAATGGTATCGTCGGTGTATGTAGGAGGTATAGGCAGATTTGCAGAACTAACAATGGACGATGGGGAAAATGAAAATGCCAGAATGATTGCTTTAATAACGGAGCAAGATGAAGTGGTATGGAATTGTACCTTATCAGCAGAGATATTTATGCAGGCTGACAGAGTAGGATTATATAATGTTGGGGCTGTTCCGTGGGCATGGGAGGCACATGGCGAACGTGTATTAAAAGAATTTGAAGAATTGCCGCCAAGGGTAGTCTTTTTTGATCGGGAAGCAGTAATTTGGGGACATTCAGTAGCAGATTATGCGAAGGATCTAATTAAGTTTATTGATTTACATTTTACACGTTATCAAGATTCCAGTTTGTATATTAGGAATGATTATTATAAAAAGGTCGAGATAATTTTAAGACAAACAGATTAGAAAGCGATTGCTTAATGAAATATGGAGTTGCAGATTACATTATGTCTGTTGACGGCGTTATGCCTTATATTTTAAGGAGATACAGGAGGAACGAATCGATGAAAGTGGTGATATTGGCAGGCGGCTTTGGCACCAGAATCTGTGAAGAAAGCCATTTAAAGCCGAAACCGATGCTTGAAATCGGCGGCAAGCCGATTTTATGGCATATCATGAAGGAGTATTCCCATTATGGGTTTCATGAGTTTATTATCTGCTGCGGGTATAAGCAGCATGTGATTAAAGAATGGTTTGCGGATTATTACCTGTACAACAGCGATGTGACATTTGATTTTAGGAACCACAACGAGATGACGGTGCATAACAACGTGGCGGAGCCATGGAAGGTGACACTGGTAGATACCGGGCTGCATACGATGACAGGCGGGCGTGTCAAACGTGTGCAGAAATATATCGGCGAAGAGGCGTTTATGCTTACGTATGGGGACGGGGTCGGCGATGTCAATATCGCGGACTTGCTTGCCTTCCACCGCTCGCATGGCAAGGCGGCAACCGTGACTGTGGCAAGCGCGGCGCAGAGGTTTGGCGTGCTGGACATTGCGCCTGACCGAAAAATTACTTCTTTCCGGGAAAAGAGCGCGGATGACGGGGCGAAGATCAATGCAGGCTATATGGTTTTGGAACCATGTATTTTCCAGTATATAGAGGGTGATACGACCGTATTTGAAAAGGAGCCGCTGGTTCGCCTTGCAAAAGAAGGGCAGCTGATGGCATACCTGTTTGGCGGCTACTGGCAGTGCATGGATACAAAAAGGGAAATGGACAGGCTCAACGCCTTATGGGAAGCTGGGCAGGCTCCTTGGAAAAGCTGGGAAAACTGAATATTTGGAGGTGCGATATGTTTGAACATAAAACAGAACAGCAGGCAAGGGAGGAAATTTTAAAAAGCGTTGCACAGTACTGCGACATTTACCATAAAAAGAAAACATACGGCAAAGGGGACAGGATTGCCTATGCGTCCCGTGTGTACGACAGCGAAGAAATGTGCAGCCTGGTAGACTCCGCGCTGGATTTCTGGCTGACGGCGGGGCGCTATACGGAGCGTTTTGAGGAAGAGTTTGCGAAATTCCTTGGCGTCAAATACTGCTCCCTTGTAAACTCTGGCTCTTCTGCGAACCTGCTTGCGTTTATGGCGCTGACCTCCCCGCTGCTTAGGGAACGCCAGGTGAAGCCGGGCGATGAGATGATTACGGTCGCGGCGGGGTTCCCGACAACAGTCGCGCCGGCTGTCCAGTACGGCGTAGTCCCGGTGTTTATTGATGTAACCATCCCGCAGTACAACCTGGATGTGTCAAAGCTGGAAGGCGCATTGTCTGAAAAAACGAAAGTGGTTATGGCTGCGCACACGCTGGGCAACCCGTTTGACCTGGCGGCTGTCAGGGGATTTTGCAACGCGCACGGGCTGTGGCTCATCGAGGATAACTGCGATGCGCTTGGGTCTGTCTATACGGTCGATGGGGAAGAAAAGCTTACGGGGACGGTCGGGGATATCGGGACGTCCTCCTTTTACCCGCCGCACCATATGACGATGGGGGAAGGCGGGGCAGTCTATACGGACAATGCCCTGCTGCATAAGTGCATCCGGTCGTTCCGCGACTGGGGGCGTGACTGTGCCTGCCCATCCGGGAAAGACAACCAGTGCGGGCACCGTTTTGGCAGGCAGTATGGGGAGCTCCCTTTTGGGTATGACCATAAATATGTGTATTCGCATTTTGGGTACAACCTGAAAGCGACGGACATGCAGGCGGCGGTTGGGTGTGCGCAGCTAAAAAAGCTTCCAGGGTTTATTGCGCGCAGGAGAAAGAACTTTGCAAGCCTTTCGGAGCGCCTGTTGGAGGCAGAGGGGCGGCTGGTCCTTCCAGTCGCGTGCAAGGGCGCCGTGCCAAGCTGGTTTGGGTTTTTAATGACCTGCCGGGAAGGGGTCCAAAGGGACAAGGCCGTTTCTTATATAGAAAGCCGCGGGGTGCAGACGCGGATGCTGTTTGCCGGGAACCTGGTAAAGCATCCGTGCTTTTCCCAGATGCGCAGGAGCGGGGCGGGGTACCGCATAGCCGGGGGATTAGAAAATACAGACAGGGTTATGAGGGATTCGTTTTGGATAGGCGTGTACCCGGGGCTGACGGATGAAAATATCGAGTATATGGCAAGCGTGGTGCGGGACGCTGTATGCCAGTAAACTGTGTACAAGAGGAATGGCTGCGCCAACGGGGGCGCGGCGGAGAGGGGTGTGGCTATGCATTATGAGCTGTCAGATGCGGCAAACTTGCTGCAAGGGCAACCAATGTTTCAGATTTTAGCAAGGATAAAGGAAATGGAGCGCGCAGGGGAGAGGGTCATACATTTTGAAATCGGGGACCCGGATTTTCCGACGCCGCAGAACATAATAAACGCGGCGGCGGACGCCTTAAACAGCGGATATACGCATTATGCGGACTCGATGGGCGACCATGCGTTCCGCAAGGCAATAGCGGAAAACAACCTGCGCACAAGGGGGTTTTGCCCAAAGCTTAGCCAGGTGCTTGTTGCGCCGGGCGCGAATATGCTGGTCTATTATGCGGTGCGCTGCTTGGTCAACCCGGGGGACGAGGTCATTGTGCAGGACCCGTGCTTCCCTACCTATTTGTCTGTTTTTCGTTTCTGCGGGGTAAAGCCGGTAGGGGTCCCGCTGTATGAAAAAAATGGGTTCCGGCTTGACCCGGCAGACTTGGAGGCGCGGGTCACGGACAGGACAAGGCTGATTATCTTAAACAGCCCGCACAACCCCACAGGCGCCGTCATGAGGCGCGAAGAGCTGGAGGCGGTTGGAAGGATTGCGTTGGAGAGGGGCATCTACCTATATTCCGATGAGATCTATGCAAGGATGGATTACGGGGACACGCCGTTTTACAGCCCTTCTGCGCTGGACCAGTGCAGGGAGCGCGTTATTGTGGCGAACGGCTTTTCTAAGGCGTTTGCCATGACAGGCTGGCGCCTGGGCGTGGGGATCGGCCCGGAAAAAGTGGTCGAGAAGATGGGGCTGCTGCTACAGACAACGTCGTCGTGTGTCCCGCCGTTTGTGCAAAAGGCAGGGATGGAAGCGGTGGAAGGGAGCCAGGAAGCCGTCAGGAATATGATGGCGGAATATAAAGAGCGCAGGGATATCCTGGTGCGCGGCTTAAATGAAATCAAAGGAGTGCAGTGCCTGTGCCCGGGCGGGGCGTTCTATGTGTTCCCGAACATTGCTAAGACAGGGCTTTCCAGCAGGCAGTTTGCATACCAGCTTCTGGAAAGGGGCAAGGTAGGCGTTTGCGCGGGGAGCGATTTTGGCAAATGTGGGGAAGGCTACGTCAGGCTCTGCTATGCAGCCTCCAGGGAGGACATTGCAGAAGGGATAAGAAGGGTCCGGGGATTTGTGGAAAGCTTAGAAGGATAGGAGGAAGATTGGATGAGGGTATGCGACCTGGTTGCAGGGTATATTTACCAAAGCGGGGTAAAGGATGTTTTTATGGTTTCAGGAGGCGGGCTGATGTTCCTTACGGACGGGCTTGCTTGCGAGGGGAAGCTCCATAAAGTCTGCTGCCACCATGAGCAGGCGGCGGCAATGGCGGCTGTGGCATATGCAAAGTACAGCGGCATGGGGTGCGCGTATGTTACGACTGGCTGTGGCGGGACGAACGCTTTAACCGGGGTTTTGCACGCATGGCAGGACAATGTGCCGTGTATTTTTATATCCGGCCAGTGCAAAAGGAAGGAGACCATCGGGTATGTCGGGCTGCCGCTGCGGCAGGTAGGCGTGCAGGAGGCAGACATTGTCTCGATTGCCAGCCCCATCACAAAATACGCTGTGATGGTGGAAAGCCCGCAGGATATCTTATACCATTTGGAAAAAGCCTTTTTCCTTGCAAAAAGCGGGAGGCCGGGGCCGGTATGGCTGGATATCCCGATGGATGTCCAATCCGCAGAAATAGGCGGCATAAAGCTGCGGCATTTTTGCAAAGCAGAGCTAAAAGAGGAAAAGACAGAGCCGCATGGGAAGGAGCTGGAAGGGCTTGCAAGGGACTTTGCGCTTGCCAAGCGCCCGGTTATCATTGCAGGGCATGGGGTCCGGCTTGCAGGCGCTGTGGCAGAGCTGGGCGAGCTGGCGCACAGGCACCAGGTCCCGGTCGTATGCTCGCGGCTTGGCTTGGATGTGATGCCTACGATGGATGACCTGAATATCGGCAGGATTGGCAACAAGGGCACGAGGGCGGCGAATTTTGCAGTCCAGAACGCAGACCTGGTAGTAGCGGTAGGCAGCAGGCTGAGCGTAAGCAGCACAGGGCAGGAATACGGCTATTTTGCAAGGGGAGCGAAAGTGGCTGCCATAGACATTGACAGGCATGAGCACTTAAAAAACACAGTGCATGTCGACCAGTTTATCCAGGCGGACGCGAAAAAAGCGCTTGCAGGGCTGCTACAGGCGTTTCCTGACACAGATTACAGCGCATGGGCGCGCCAGTGCCTGTCGTGGAAGAAAAAATACCCTGTCTGCCTGCCGGAGTATTACGAGTGCGATGAAGGCGGGATCAATATGTACGTGTTTGTGGAGGAGCTGTCCGGCTACTTGAAAGAGGACGCCGCCGTAGTGACAGATGCCGGGTCAGCCGTGTATGTGCCGGCACAAGGGCTTTGGACGTATAGCAGCAGGCAGCGGTATATTACAAGCGGGGCACAGGCGGAAATGGGCTTTGCGCTGCCGGCGTGCATTGGCGTCTGCACGGCGCGGCAGGGAAAAGAAGTGGTCGGGATTACGGGGGACGGCAGCTTGCAGATGAACATCCAGGAGCTCCAGACGCTGGCATTCCATAAGTACCCGGTAAAGCTCTTTGTGTGGAATAATGACGGCTATTTATCTATCCGGGCGACACAGAGGAAATTTTTTGGCGGCAGGCTGCTCGGCACGGACAGCACGTCGGGCGTCTCCTTCCCGGATACCCGCAAAATCGCAGAAGCGTATGGGATTGCGTATGTCCGTATGGAGCGGGTACAAGATATCCATAAGCACATGCCGCAGGTTATGGCAGAAAACGGCCCGGTGCTGTGCGAGGTTAAGGCCATACGCGACCAGGAGGTGGCGCCTGTGGTAAGCTCAAAGAAAAATGCGGCAGGGGCGCTTGTCTCAGCGCCGATTGAAGATATGTACCCTTTCCTGCCAAGGGATGAGTTTTACAGCAACATGGCGGCAGGGAATGCCTTGCAGGAAGGGGAAGGAAGGTGAGGCAAGGGATGCGGCGCGTTATTGTAACAGGGGCGACCAGCATGGTTGGGGGAGCGCTTGTAAGGGAATGCGTCAAGCACCAGGTAGGGGTGCTCGCCGTCGTAAGGGAAGGCAGCGCCAGGCTGGGAAAGCTCCCCAAGTCCAGCCTGGTAGAAGCCGTAGAGTGTGACTTGGGCAGTTTAGGCAGCCTTATGCCTGCCTGTGGAGGGGAGCCATACGATGTATGCTACCATTTTGCGTGGGCGCATACAGCTAAGGGGCTGCGGGACGACCCGCTGCTCCAGCAGGAAAATATCAAGCATACGCTGGATGCCGTAGAGATGGCGGCACGGTTTGGGTGCAGGAAGTTTGTTGGCGCGGGCTCCCAGGCGGAATACGGCCCACAGCAATGTGCCATTGCGCCGGATACAGGCGTAAATCCGCAGGTGTCCTATGGGATTGCGAAATATGCCGCAGGGCTGCTTAGCAGGAACTTGTGCAGGAAGCACGGGATGGCGCATGTCTGGGGGCGGGTTTTCAGCGTTTACGGCAGCAACGACAGG
The DNA here is from genome assembly GCA_947090545.1 of uncultured Eubacterium sp. GTDB lineage: Bacteria > Bacillota > Clostridia > Lachnospirales > Lachnospiraceae > Eubacterium_J. The sequence continues at coordinate 19,288 of CAMUPC010000029.1, forward strand.
GAAGAGTCCATGCTGTCATATGCAATAAGCCAGTTTATGGAGGGGAAGGCGGCAAAGTTTTCTTCTGCTTCCCAGGCTTGGGATTACCTGCATGAGGACGATGCCGGGAGGGCCTTTTACCTCCTTGGGGAATGCGTGGAAAAAGAAAGCGCCTATTGTATCGCAAGCGGGCAGCCCAGGCCGCTAAAGGAATTTATTTTGGAGCTGCAGGAGGCTTTTGGCAAGGGGGCGGAGTGTGTATTTGCAGCGGAAGGCAGCAGACCCCCGGACGGGCTTAGGGCAGACGCCAGCAGCCTGTTCCGCGACATCCCGTTCCAGCCGGCGGTGGATTTTAAGGAAGGGGTCAAGAAAATGGTTGATGACAGGAGAAAAAGCGCAAGGGGGGGGGGTAAAGCGCGGCATTAGGCGCTGCCTGCCCGGTGGAAAGCGGGTGGCGGCATGAGGCGGCGCATCGTGGAAAAAGACCTGGAAGAAGTCTACCAGAGGGATATCCCGTGGGAAAGGCTGGAAGGAAAGACCGTGCTGGTAACAGGCGCATACGGGATGCTGGCTTCTTATGTTGTGTACATGCTGCTTTACTTAATTGAAAAGGCAGGGATGCACATCCAGGTCATAGCGGCTGTCAGGTCGGAAGAGAAGCTGAGGGAGCGGTTTTTGGAGTTTACGCGGCGCAGCTATTTTAAGGTGTATAAAAGCGAGATGGACGCCCCCTTTGCCATCAAAGAGGACATTCACTATATTATCCATGCCGCAAGCCTGGCGTCGCCGCAGTATTACAAAGTATGCCCGGTGGAAGTGCTAAAGCCGAACACGGTCGGGAGCTATTACCTGCTGGAGCTTGCCGCCCAAAAAAACGTGGAGGGCTACCTTTTTTTCAGCTCCGGGGACATATATGGCGCAGTGGAAGGAAAAGCCTCCATAAGTGAGGGCGATTACGGTGCCATGGACACGCTGGACATCCATAGCTGCTACGGCGAGAGCAAGCGCATGGGCGAGGCAATGTGCCGCGCCTGGCAGCAGCAGAAGGGGGTCCCTGCTAAAATCGTGCGGATCTGCCATACTTATGCGCCGACGATGGATGCGGGGCACGACACGCGGGTTTTTGCATCGTTTGTCAATGACATCCTAAAGAAAAAAGACATTGTCATGAAAAGCAGCGGGGCGTCCAAACGGACATTTTGCTATATCGCGGACGCATTGGCGGCATTTTTCCTGGTCTTGTTTTGCGGGGCCGAAGGGGAAGCATACAATGTCTGCAACACGGATGAGTTTTACAGCATCGCTGGCCTTGCACAGGTGCTGGCAGGCTTGTATCCCAGCTTGCGCCTGGGCGTGGTGCGCAGGGACAGGGATAAAGGGGACGCATATGTGGAAAGCAGCGTGGCAGGCAGCGCCCCGTATGACAACAGCAAGCTAAAGCGGCTGGGGTGGGAAACAAAATACGGCGTGCGCGAAGGGTTCCGGCGGGTAATAGAGGCAGCCGGGCAGGAAAAGGAAGAGGACGAGGACGAAAGAGGGGGTGCTTATGCAGACCATCAGCATACTGGTGCCGACATACAATGAGGCAGAGAATGTAAAAGCGCTAAGCGCGGCGATTATCAGCGAGATGGAAAAGCTTGCAGGGTACGATTATGAAATTATATTTATTGACAACGACTCCAAAGACGGGACAAGGGAGCAGGTCAGGGAGCTGTGCGCAGGCTGCAAAAAGGTTAAAGCCATTTTCAACGCCAAAAATTTCGGGCAGAACAATTCGCCTTATTACGGCCTGACACAGACAGGCGGGGACTGCGCGATCCTGATGTGCGCGGACTTCCAGGACCCAGTGGAGCTGATTCCAAGGCTGGTGCAGGAATGGGAGGCTGGATATAAGATTGTAAGCGCGATCAAAACGTCAAGCAGGGAAAACAAGGCGATGCGCCTGCTTCGGACTTGCTACTATAAGCTGATCAAGAAGTTTTCGCAGGTGGAGCAGATCGAGCACTTTACCGGGTTTGGGCTGTATGACAGGTCATTTATACAGGTGCTTAGGGAATTGAAAGACCCAACGCCTTTTTTAAGGGGCATCGTTGCGGAGCTTGGGTTTAAAAGGAAGGAAATACCTTATGAGCAGCAGCGCAGGCGGGCGGGCAGCACAAAAAACAACCTGTATACGCTGTATGACATCGCAATGCTGAGCTTTACGTCCTATACAAAAATCGGGCTGCGGCTGGCCACGTTTTTGGGGTTTCTGATAGCGGCTGGGAGCATTGGGGTAGCAATTGTATATTTTATACTAAAAATAAGGTACTGGGATACCTTTTTGATGGGGACGGCGCCGATCCTGGTAGGGATGTTCCTGCTGGGGGCAATACAGCTTATTTTCCTGGGGCTGGTTGGGGAGTATATCCTCAGCATGAATGCGCGGATTATGAACAGGCCGTTAGTGATTGAGGAGGAGAGGATTAACTTTGAGGAACGATAATGTTGTTTGAGCCGTTGTGAAAGAGGAGGGGAACATGAATACTGCCTATAAAACAGATGAACATACAGATAAGGCTTTGCAGAAGAATATGCAGAAAATGGATCAGCTCTCTGCAATCCGCGAATCCGACCTCAACTGCGCCTATGAGATGAATTTCCATCTGGTTCAGCTCTGCCGCTCTTTCGCGCAGGAAAAAGAATTTTGGCAGTCGATGTACTATGAAATCCAAAATTCTACAAGCTGGAAAATCACAAAACCACTCCGCCTGTTCATCCAATTTATCCGCCGCAACAGATAAGGACAATACGATGACAAACGAATGCTATCATATCGAAAAAATACAATATGACAAACAAATCTTTTCCATACAAGGCTGGATCTTTTCAAACAGGAAGGACAGTCAAAATGCTGTCTGGCAGCCCAGCCTGTTGTTTGTTTCTTCAGACAGGCGTGCAGCCAGATGCAGGCTGAAGCTTTTACCCAGACAGGACGTGGCGCAGGTATATGGGCTTTCCTATGACAATGTGGGCTTTTCTTTTCAGGAGCAGTTAAAAGTGCGGGGACGAATCCGTGTTTACTTGTCTTACAGCAAAAACTGGCAGCGAAAACAGATTTTTCTGTATGAAACAGAAGGCGGTATGCAGGAAATAAGCGGTGCATCACAGGATACATGGGAAGAAACAGGCGACACGATGAAAGATGCTGCGGATACGGATATCCGGGTTGTGTTTCCAAGGCTTGGGGCATATGAATGTATGGATAATTTTAGCCTTCTTAGAAAACAATACGCGCTGATCCGCAAGGATGATGTCAGGGGCGTGGATGTTATTCTGCCGGTATATAACGGATATTTATATTTAGAGCGCCTGATTGCAACAGTGTTTCAGACAGGGCTTCTTATGCGCCTGATTGTCGTGAACGATTGCAGTACAGACCGCAGGGTGCATGAGTTTTTTACGGAGCTTTGCAGGAAAAACGACCGCGTGGCATATGTGGTAAATAAACAAAATGAAGGATTTGTAAAAAGTGTAAACAGGGGATTTCGGATGGCAAACCGAGATGTAGCACTGATTAATTCAGATATCGAGCTGCCGGCGTACTGGCTGGAGCGGCTGATGCTTCCGGTATTTATAGATCCGAAGGTAGCCAGCGCGACGCCTTATACAAATTGTGGAACGCTTTGCAGCTTTCCTAAAATCAGTATGGACAATCCGGTCTTTGACCATCAGACGGTTGGGTTTGTGGATGATATATTTCGCGGCCTAAAGCCTGCTTATACCATACTGCCTACAGGCGTCGGATTTTGCATGGGTATTCGTAAAAAGGTACTGGATGAAATCGGGCTGTTTGATGAAGAAAGCTTTGGAAAAGGCTATGGGGAAGAGAATGACTGGTGCCAGCGGGCAATCCAGGCTGGCTATAAAAATGTGCAGGTGGAAAACCTGTTTGTGTATCATAAGCACGGCGGGAGTTTTTTGTCTGAAGAAAAGAAACGTCTGGCAGAGGAAAACATAGAAACGTTAAAGCGCAGGTATCCACATTATATGGAGGATGCAGCGCGTTATCTGGAACAGGATGTTAACAGCATTTACCGCACGTATGCATTGTGGCGGTGCCTGATACGGACAGATACCCGCACAATCTTATATTTCAATCATACGCTTGGCGGCGGCGCACATGATTATCTGTGCAGGCAGAAGGAAGCACTGGCAAAAACCGATGCGATGGCTATTGAATTTTGTTATGACGCATACGAGGATTTATACAGGCTTAAAATAGAGTACCACGGATATGTGCTTAAGCTTTATGCGGAACATTTTGAAACGGCATTTAGCGGGCTTAGGCAAATGCATCTGGATGAAATTATGATCAACGAGCTTGTGTCTTATCCCAATCTTTATGACGTGCTGAAACAGATACTGGAGTTAAAGCGGCATACCGGCGCAAAACTTACGATGCTGCTGCATGATTATTTTTGCGTCTGCCCGACGATTAACCTGCTATCAGAGAAAGGGGTTTACTGCGGCTTGGAATGCGCAGGCTGTGATTTGAGGAAACATCCGTTTTTATGCAGCTCGCTGTATACGGATATCAATGACTGGAGAAAGCATTGGGGAAGTTTTTTAAGGCAATGTGACAGCATCAGGGCATTTTCAGAGGATACGGCAGCCAGAATGAAGGCAGTGTATGGCCGCTTGCCGGAAATTTGTGTAAAAGGGCACCAGACAGAACGCATGTACAAGGTAGAGCGTAAGTACAAGCATACAGATACGGTCAATATTGCGGTTTTGGGAGTGCTTGGCAGACATAAGGGGCTGCCCATTGTGCGGGAGATGCTTGCGCTGATCGAAAAGGAAAAGCTTGCGGCCAGGATCGTCGCCATTGGCACTGTGGAGGAAAACATAAAGAGCCGCAGGCTGCTGATTACAGGAAAGTATCAAAAAGAGGAGCTGCCCGGGCTGATGTACTTACATGATATTGATATAGTATTTGTGCCTTCAGTATGGCCGGAGACGTTTTCTTATACAGCACAGGAGGCGATGAATATGCAGATGCCGACAGCGGTTTTTCATCTGGGGGCGCCGGCGGAGCGGGTGAAACAATACGAAAAGGGGTTGGTGATACCTCAAATCAACGCAGAGAAAGCATTGAGGAAGATGCTGGCATGGGTGAAGCAAAACGGGCTGCGGCGCAATCCAATAAAAAGAAACATCCTGTTTGTGACAGAATACGAATCGTTTTCTTCGCGCTATCGGGTCAGCCATTTCAGGGAGCATCTGTCGATCCTGGGAATTCAGTCGGACATACTTACGTTGAAAAAGCTTCGTCCATCGAAAATAAAAGAGTATGATGTGGTTTCTTTTTACCGCTGTTCTGATACGAAAAAGCTTGCCAGTGTTTCAAAACAAGCAAAAAAATATGGCGTTCAGATGTTTTATGATCTGGATGATTTTATTTTTGATTATGAAAAGATCCGTCATTTGGAATTTTTAAAAGGTGAGGATTATCGTGATTTTGATTTGTATGTGAAAAATATTCGCCGCTGCATGGAATTATGTGATGTGCTGACGGCTTCGACGAATCATTTAGCAGATGCTATGCGAAAGAGATTTCCAGGCAAAGAGGTGCTCTTATGCAGGAATGCAGCGAGCCTTGCCATGCAGCGCTTGTCTGAATCGGCAGCCGAAAAGCGTGACCAGGAAAATGCCGTGGGCGAAACAGTAGTGCTTGGTTATTTTAGCGGTTCTAAGACGCATGACCGTGATTGGAAGCTTGTAGAGGGCTGCGTTCTTGCGCTGATGGAACAAAATCCGAAGGTGGAGCTTCTTTTGGCAGGAACCATCCATGTGTCAAAGCAGATTTTGGCGTTTGGGAACAGGGTCAGGCAGGAGCCATTTATGGACTGGAAGAAGCTGCCAGGACTGATTGCCAGCGTGGATATCAACCTGATGCCGTTAGAGGACGAGTTTTTCCAGTGGTGCAAATCAGAAAATAAATGGATGGAGGCGGGCCTTGTCGGAGTACCGACAGCCGCAAGCTATAATCCTGAGCTTGATGGGGTGCTGCGGGATGGGTACGACGTTGTTTTCAGCAGAAACCAGGCGCAATGGCAGGAAAATCTGCATAAACTGGCTGCGGATCAAACGTTCAGGCAGACAATCGGATGCCATGCGAGGGAAGAAGTGTACCGGACGCATTTAGTGACGTGTGAGGAGAATTTCCGTCAGGTGGTTGCACGGATGTGCAGTATCGATGAGAAGATTTCAAAGACACGATAAGGGTTTGCCGGCAGTTTTTAAACAAAGTGGAAAACGGGAGAAGCCGTATGAAAAATGTAACCATTATTGTTCCTGTCTATCAAGACTGGGACAGCCTGAACGTTTGTTTAAATTCCTTAATAAAGTATGTGGAACCAAGGCACCAGATTCTGATTGTTAACGATAAGGCGCCTGATTGGGAAAACATGGAGCGGAAAATTTTAAAAACTGTACAGGGATACCCGAACTTTCACTATTTTTTAAATCCAAAAAACCTGGGATTTGTGCAAACCTGCAATCGTGCAGTGTTTGAACTGGATGTTACAGGCAATGATATTATGCTGTTAAATTCAGATACCAGGGTTACAGAGGGTTTTTTGCAGGAGCTACAGCAGGTGCTGGATGCCGGCAAAAACCACGGCGTGGTATGTCCAAGAAGCAATCACGCAACGATACTTACGACTCCTTTTTGGTACAGTATGGATCAGCCGTTAGACGAAGCAGTAAGCTACAAGGTGTTTTTGCAGATGAAGCAGATACTTCCGCGTTATACCGTAATTCCAACAGGCGTGGGCTTTGCGTTTCTGATCCGGCGAAGCCTGGTGGATGCGTATGGGCTGTTTGACGAAATCTACAGCCCTGGTTACGGAGAAGAAAACGACTTTTGTATGCGTATCCGCTGCCATGGATACCAATCAGTTATGGCAAACCGGGCGTATGTTTTTCATGAGGAATCCCGCTCGTTTGGAAAAAAACGGGACGCCATAGCAAAGGCGCATCATAAAATCCTGCTTGGCAGGTATCCGTCTTATGATGCATTGGTCCAGAACTATTTGTATAAGCAGATGCATCCGGTAGAGCATTTTGCAGATGTGATCGCGGATGGCGTTTATCAGAAAAAGAAGGTTTTATTCAGCCTTTATGAGTTATCGGTGAGCCACAGGCGCAGGTGGAAGTATGCGCGGCAGGTGTATGAGGATTTTTGCAGGAAATATGGCAGTGAATATGAAATCCACCTGCTTGTTACAAAGGCAGCGGATGTATGCTTTGGAGTATCTGCGTCTTATGAGCAGGTCTGGCATCCGAAGGAGCTTGTGGGGCATTTTCATCTTGCCTTGGTTCCGTTTCCGGTTTATGACCGCAGGCATTTATGTTTGCTGAACCGTGTATGCCTGGAATATGCATTTTGCATCCAATATAAGAAAAGATGGGGCGGGCAGGCACTTCCGGCGGAAAGCTGCCAGGCGTCTGTATGCCGAAAGAATGCGATATGTTTTAAGTCTATGAGGTATTGCAAGGGAGTTTTCTATGCGTCACAGATCGGGGTCTTAATGGAGGATGTGCGGCGTAAAAAAGCGGATGTGAGCCTGCTTGTCAAACGGTGGACGGATCTGTGCGGAATAGAAGCGGAGTCTTGCGGCAGAGCGAGGATATTTTTTAGGAGAGTAAAGAGGTTTTTAAGGCGTATTTGTATGTGCAGGTATTTATAAATTTCATTTATAAATACCTGTTAAATTTTTATATTCAAACAGGTGTTTTTATGATACAATAATGCAAAGTAGGTTATGATGTCTACTAGTACAGTAGTCCGCAAATGCTTATAATACGAATTACTCGTTATTTGTACCTTTGCTGCGTTGTACTTTAAGGGACATGTAATCGTTAGCCAATGAAGAATGACCTATGCATTAGTAAATCAGCGCGTCAGCTTTGGGATAAAATGCACCAGCGACGCGCGGGGATTTACAGGCAGGCAGAAGCAGGCAGTCGCGGACGCTGAGGCGAATATGGACCTGATACGGGCAGCGTTTTTATACATCGATAAAACCGTGTTAGAGACAAGGATTGTGAAAGACGGGATAGACGAGGCGGTAGAGTTTGTCTCCTTAATGTTTGCAAAGGCGCTGGACAGCGAGCGGATGAGGACAAAATATATCAAATTTTGGGATGCCGAGGCGGAAAAGGAGGTTGGAGATATGGTAGCACACCTAAATGAAATGCAGCATGAGCGTGCAGCGGGCAGAGCGGAAGGCAGAATGGAAGGCAGAGCGGAAGGCAGGGCAGAAGGCAGGACGGAAGGAATTATCAAAAGCGGCCGCCGCCATGGGTTCAGCAATG
>CAMUPC010000030.1 GCA_947090545.1 uncultured Eubacterium sp.
TCTGTTCAAGTTAAAATATGCTTAATAAGACGAAAAATCTTATTTTTATAGCATGGTTTTAATAAACTATATATATAAAAGAATGTGTATTTTTGATTTTTCAGACACGTTCTAGTGCAGCAATTCGCAAATGTTTATTTACTAAGTACTCGTTATGTGTGCCATTGCTGCATTGTATCCCCAAGGGGCATACTGCCAACAGTCAACGATGCTGCGATCAGTCAACGATGCTGCGATCAGTCAACGATGTTGCCAACAGTCAACGATGCTGCCTGATGCCGTCCATCTCTTTTTTTACCGCTTAGTACTCCATTCAGACAGAAATTAGAGCCATGCGCAGTCTGACCGGTGTCAAAGCTAGGCAAAAGTTAGACGGCGATGAGCGCCACCGACTAGAAATTTGAACGCAGCAATGTCACCAATCAGCCTGTAAAACATTCTAAATTCTGTCAGGAAGGAACATAAGCACTGACAAAAATATCAAGCACATAATATATGAACATTTACGAACTGCCGTACAAACAATAGCAAACTCTTCCCACCGAATGATTAGCACAAACATCAAAAAAAACAAACCATAACCGCCCTCCAGCAAAAGTATCCTACCAGGCACCACGTGCAACAAGAAACCTTACGCAGAGCTCGCGAAAACCAGCCGGAGGAAGGGGAAAGGGGCTGGCTTTCTGCTCCGTTGGAAGGAATGTTAGGAGCCCTTAGCATTCTGCACAACAACCCAGGGGCGAAGCCAAGCGGCACCTTTAGCTGCTGGCGGAACGCCAGGGCGAACTAGGTGCCGCGCCCGGACGGTGCCACAGCGTAACAACAGAATGCTTAGGGCTCCTTACATTCTGGAAAAGGAGCAGAAAGCCAGCCCCTTTCCCCTTCCTCCAGCGTCCCCCCCTCGCCCCCTTGCACCCCCACTTAATCCACAGTAATAAAAAAAGAAAAATAAGCGATACTTAAAAGTAGAACTGCAAATAATCACAATAACAGGAGGTAACAAATTTGAAATTATCAGATCTGACCGCATACGAGATGATACAACAAAAAGAACTGCCCGACATCCATTCCAACGGATACCTGCTCCGCCATAAAAAAAGCGGCGCCAAAATCACAGTCATTTCCAACGACGACGAAAACAAAGTATTCTACATCGGATTCCGCACCCCAGCAGAGGACAGCACCGGCGTGCCGCACATTATCGAGCATTCCGTACTCTGCGGATCGGATGAATTTCCGGTCAAAGACCCGTTTGTGGAACTCGTCAAAGGTTCTTTAAACACATTTTTAAACGCAATGACCTACCCGGACAAGACCGTTTATCCGGTTGCAAGCTGCAACGACAAAGATTTCCAGAACCTGATGCACGTCTACCTGGATGCGGTGCTGCATCCGAATATTTACAAGTATAGCGAGATTTTCAAGCAGGAAGGCTGGCATTATGAGCTGGAGTCTGAGGATGCTGAGCTTACGTTAAACGGCGTTGTATATAATGAGATGAAAGGTGCGTTTTCTTCGCCGGAGGATGTATTGGAGCGAGTGACGCTGAGCGCGCTGTTCCCGGATACGACGTATGCGAACGAATCGGGCGGTGACCCGGCGTGTATTCCTGACTTGACGTATGAGGCGTTTTTGGATTTTCACCGCAGGTATTATCATCCGTGCAATTCGTATATTTATCTGTATGGGGATATGGATGCGGCGCAGAAGCTGGACTGGATGGACAAAAATTATTTGTCGCATTATGACCAAATAGAACTGGATTCCAGTATCCAACTGCAAAAACCGTTTGAAAAGCCTGGCGAGATGGTAAAGAAGTATCCGATTGCAAGCTCTGAGAGCGAACAGGACCATACGTATTTGTCGTATAGCGCGGTTATTGGCACGACGCTGGAGCCGAAGCTGGCACTGGCGTTTGAGATTCTTGATTATGCGCTTTTGAACGCGCCGGGCGCGCCGTTAAAGCAGGCGCTTTTGGATGCGAAGATCGGCAAGGATGTGATCGGCGGCTTTGACAGCTCTACGTACCAACCAGTTTTTACGGTAACAGCGAAAAACGCGAATCCCGGGCAGAAGCAGGCGTTTGTCAATGTGATCGAGTCGACGCTTAGAAAGCTTGCAACGGAAGGGCTGAACCAAAAAGCGCTGCTTGCCGGGATCAACAGCAGCGAATTTAAGTTCCGTGAAGCGGATTTTGGCAATTATCCGAAAGGGCTGATTTACGGGCTGCAATGTCTCGATAGCTGGCTGTACGATGAGAAGCAGCCGTTTGTCTATCTGGAAGCGCTGGAACTGTTCCGCGTGCTGAAGGAGCAGGCTGGGCAGGGCTATTTTGAAGGGCTGCTGCAAACGTATTTCCTCGGCAACAGCCACAAGGCGGTTGTCGTTGTAGAACCGGAAAAAGGGTTAAATGAAAAGACGGAGCAGGCGCTTTCGCACAAGCTTGCGGCATATAAAAATTCGCTGGGCAGGGAAGAGCTTGCAGCGCTCGTAGCAGATACCGCGCATTTAAAGGAGTACCAGCAGGAGCCGTCGGCAAAAGAGGATATGGAAAAAATACCAATGCTGGCAAGGGACGATATCAAAAAAGAGGCGGCGCCGTTTTATAATGAAGAAAAGACGGTTTCGGGCATTCCACTCGTCCATCACAATCTGTATTCCAACGGCATCAACTATATTCACCTGATGTTTGGGCTTGACGGGATCAGGGAGGAATGGCTGCCGTACCTGGGCGTGTTAAAGGCGGTCTTGGGCGATATGGATACGAGTGAGTATACGTATGAAGACCTGGCAAATGAAATTAACCTGCATACCGGCGGTTTTTCGGTCAATATTATCGCGGCGTCAGACAATGCCGCGAAGCATCAGGCAGTCTTAAAATACGAGGTCGGCATCAAGGCACTGTATGAGGAGACGGGCACGGCGATGAAGCTGCTTCGGAGCATGATCTGCCGTACAAAGCTGGACGATGACAAGCGGCTGTACGAAGTGATTGCACAGGCAAAATCACGGGTGGAAATGCAGTTTATGCAGGCGGGGCATTCGGTATCGGCGCTGCGCGCAATGTCTTATTTTTCCCAAACGGGCAAATTCAGCGACCTTGCAGGCGGCATTGGGCTGTACCGCGTCCTTGCCGAAGCGGAAAGCGACTTTGAAAATAAAAAAGAAACGGTGAAGGCTGTTTTAAAACAGTTGTTCCAGACGATTTTCCGCCCGGAAAATATGATTGTCAGCTTGACGAGCGATGCAGAAGGGCTTTTGGCGTTAGAACCGCATTTGGCGCAGCTCAAGGCGGATTTGTTTACAGAGGCGTGTGAAAAAGGCGGCGCGCCGCTTGCCTGTACGAAGAAAAACGAAGGCTTTAAAAACGCGGCGCAGGTTCAGTATGTATCCAGGGCGGGCAATTTCAGGGATCATGGTTTTGCGTATACGGGCGCGCTTAGGATGTTAAAGGTGATCTTAAATTATGATTATCTGTGGCTGAATATCCGGGTGAAAGGCGGAGCCTATGGCTGCATGAGCGGATTTGGCAGAAATGGGGATACGTATTTTTCTACTTACCGTGACCCGAACCTGCGCGGCTCGAATGCCGTATTTAACGGGATACCAAAATACCTGCACGATTTCTCCGCGGATGAGCGCGATATGACCAAATATATGATCGGCACGATCAGCGGCATGGACACGCCGTTAAATCCGTCTGCAAAGGGAATGCGATCGATGATGGCTTACCTGACGCATTTAACCTATGACGATATCCAAAAAGAACGGGACGAGGTATTAGGCGCCAGCCAGCAGGAGATCCGTGCGTTGGAGCCGTTAATCGCGTCTGTTTTGGAAGAAGAAAATATTTGTGTGATCGGCAATGAGACGGTGCTGGAGAAGGAAGCAGACATGTTTATGGAACTGAAAGACTTGTTTTAGGAAAGGAATACGATGGATAACAGCACAAGCTTTAAATCAGGATTTGTAACCATTATCGGCAGGCCGAATGTAGGGAAGTCCACGCTGATGAACCGGATCATCGGACAGAAAATCGCGATCACGTCAAAGAAGCCGCAGACGACGCGCAGCCGTATCCAGACCGTCTATACGGATGCGGAGCGCGGGCAGATTGTGTTTTTGGATACGCCGGGCATTCATAAGGCGAAAAACAAGCTGGGCGAATACATGGTTCATGTGGCGGAGCATACGTTGCAGGATGTTGACGTGATTTTATGGCTCGTGGAACCGACCGATTTTATCGGCGCAGGCGAGCGGCATATCGCACAGATTTTGCAGAACGCGCAGGTGCCGGTACTGCTTGTGATTAATAAAATCGACACGGTAGCAAAAAAAGAGGACCTGCTGCGTTTTATCGATACGTACCGTAAGATCTGCGATTTTGACGAAATCATACCGGCATCGGCGCTGCGCGGAGAAAATGTGTCTGATGTTGTGGATATGATTTTCCAGTATCTGCCGTACGGCCCGATGTTTTACGATGAGGATACGGTGACAGACCAGCCGCAGCGCCAGATCGTCGCGGAGATCATACGGGAGAAGGCGCTTCATGCGTTAGAGGAAGAGGTGCCGCATGGAATCGCGGTCACGATCGACCGCATGAAGCAGCGCAGGGGAAAAGAAATCACGGACATCGAGGCGACAATCGTCTGTGAGCGGGAGTCGCACAAAGGCATTATTATCGGCAAAGGCGGCGCGATGCTGAAAAAAATCGGGTCAAACGCCAGATTTGAGATCGAAAAGCTGCTGGAGGAAAAAGTGAATCTGCGGCTGTGGGTCAAGGTCAGGAAAAACTGGCGTGACAGCGATACGATGCTGAAAAATTTTGGCTACAAAGAGCTTACGTAAGACGGCGCTGGCAGATTTTGGATAAATGCCAGATTTTATCTCGTATCAGGATTCATAAATATGCAAAACCTATCATAGACAATTACAGGAAGAAAGAGAAGAAAGAATCGAGGGGATGCATATGACAAGGGATTGCTGGGAGGATTTTGCGTTAAGCGGCAGAGTCAGTGATTATTTGAAATACCGGAAACAAAAAGAACAAGACGGGTGGCAGTCCTGCACGGCGGCATGGATGGGTGGAAAAGGGCATGGGACAGACGATCGTCCTGACAGGCATGGTGCTCTCGGCAATGCCTGTCGGTGATTATGACAAAAGAATACAGCTACTGACAAGGGAACGAGGAAAGATCGCAGCGTTCGTACGCGGTGCCAGGCGCCCCAACAGCGCGTTTCTTGCCTCGTCCAATCCTTTTTCCTTCGGTGAATTTGAAGTATACGAGGGAAGAAGCGCCTACAACGTGGTAAAGGCGTCGATTACACATTATTTCAGGGAACTGGCGCAAGACCTGGATGCGGTATCTTATGGCTTTTATTTTCTGGAAATGGCGGCTTATTATACGCAGGAAAATATGGACGGGACGGATTTTTTAAATCTGCTGTATCTGACGCTGAAAGCATTGCTGAAGCCTTCAGTGGACAACCGCCTGGTACGCAGGATCTACGAGCTGCGTGTGCTTGTCCTGTCCGGGGAATACCCGGAGGTATTTTCCTGTACGAAATGCGGCAGGAAGGAAGCGCTTTGCTATTTCAGCGTCAGGCGCCACGGCGCCCTGTGCCCAGCCTGTCTTAAGGGCGAATACGCGGTGCCGCTGGATAAATCCACGCTGTACGCGCTGCAATATATTCTTACAGCGCCGCTGCAAAAGCTCTACACGTTTACGCTGAGCGCTCCGGTTTTCGGGCGCCTGGACGAGATTGCGGCGGGCTACATACGCCAGTACCAGAATCATGTGTTTCAGTCAGAACAAATGCTGGACGGTTTCGGCACACTGCAAAAAACCGTGAAAAAAGGTGAAAAATGATTGAAATAGCAAAAAAGGAATAGTATAATGTCCGCGGAGGCAAAAGACAAAGAGGATCTGCAAAAACAACAGAGGAGGCAATAGCTATGAGACGGAAGCTGTATGCAGTGCTGCTCATTTTTGCGGCAGCCGGCATGACCACAGCCTGTGGGACTTCATTTGAAGCTGATGAGAGTACGGTTTACATTACAAAAGAGGGTAACGTGATCGGCGCGGATATCGAGGATTTTAACGAGGAGTATTATGACGAGGAAGAACTAAAGGCGTATATTACGGAATCCATAGAATCATATGTAGCATCGAACGGAGACGGGAGCCTGGAGCTTGACCGCTTCGAGATCGAATCATCAGAGGAAGACGGCGTGACGGCACAGCTATACTTAAATTATGCGACCTATATTGATTATGCATTATTTAACGATGTCACAATGTTTGCCGGGACGGTAGCACAGGCGCGGCAGGAGGGCTATGCGTTTGACCAGGAGCTGCAAAAGGCAGAGGAAGGCGAGGCGGCAGAAAGTGCCAGTGCAGAAGAGCTTTTGGAAGATGAGGAGATGAAAGTAGTCGTGATTGGCGATGAGACAGTCGTAAGGGTTGACGGAGAAATCATGGCTGTTTCCAGCGGCAACGCGGAAGTGTCCGGGAAAAATACGGCGCGCGTGCACTACGACGTAGAGGACGAACAGGCGCAGCCGGCGTATATTTTGTATAAGTAAAGAGAAACCGCGGTGTGTTCCTTGAAATGCCGCAGCTTTGATATAAGGGAGGACTAGAACATGGAAAAATCGATGGAAAAGATTGTCGCCTTGGCAAAGGCAAGAGGGTTTGTATATCCGGGCTCGGAGATCTACGGCGGCCTGGCAAATACATGGGACTACGGCAATCTTGGCGTGGAGCTGAAAAATAACGTAAAAAAAGCATGGTGGCAGAAATTTGTGCAGGAAAATCCGTACAATGTCGGCGTGGACTGTGCGATTTTAATGAATCCGCAGACCTGGGTAGCGTCCGGGCATCTCGGCGGTTTTTCTGATCCGCTGATGGACTGTAAGGAATGCCACGAGCGGTTCCGTGCAGACAAGATCATTGAAGATTATGCGGGCGAGCACGGCATTACGCTGGAGGAAAGCGTAGACGGCTGGTCCAATGAAGCTATGGTGCATTTTATCGAAGAACACCAGGTGCCATGCCCAAGCTGCGGCAAGCACAGCTTTACGGATATCCGCCAGTTTAACCTGATGTTCAAGACGTTCCAGGGCGTGACCGAGGATGCGAAAAATACGGTTTATCTGCGCCCGGAGACGGCACAGGGCATTTTTGTCAATTTCAAAAACGTACAGCGTACGTCCCGCAAAAAAATCCCGTTCGGCATCGCGCAAATCGGAAAATCGTTCCGTAACGAGATTACGCCGGGCAACTTTACGTTCCGTACAAGGGAATTCGAGCAGATGGAGCTGGAATTTTTCTGCGAGCCTGGCACAGACCTGGAATGGTTTCAATACTGGAGAAGCTTCTGCCGCGACTGGCTGCTAAGCCTTGGCATGAAAGAAGAAGAGCTTCGCTTAAGAGACCATGACCCGGCGGAGCTTGCATTTTACAGCAAGGCGACAACGGACTTTGAGTTCCTGTTCCCGTTCGGCTGGGGCGAGCTGTGGGGCATCGCAGACCGCACCGACTATGACTTAACCCAGCATCAGAATACGTCCGGGCAGGATTTGTCTTATTTTGACGATACCAAAAATGAAAAATATATCCCGTACGTGATCGAGCCGTCGCTCGGCGCCGACCGTGTCGTGCTTGCCTTTTTATGCGCGGCATACGATGAAGAAAATATCGGCACGCAGGAAAAGCCGGATATGCGTACCGTCCTGCATTTCCATCCGGCGCTTGCCCCGGTCAAAATCGGCGTGCTGCCGCTGTCTAAAAAGCTGAACGAAGGCGCAGAGCAGGTATTTGCGCAGTTGTCCAAAAAATATAACTGCGAATTTGACGACCGCGGCAATATCGGCAAAAGATACCGCCGCCAGGACGAGATCGGCACGCCGTTCTGCGTTACGTACGATTTTGATTCCGAACAGGATCATGCGGTTACCGTACGCTTCCGTGATTCGATGGAACAGGAACGCGTGGCAATCGATGAGCTGGAAGCCTATTTTTCAGATAAATTTGATTTTTAAATTGTATTTTTTTGTATTTTTTTTAATATCTTGGAAAAAGTGGTTGCGATTGTGGGAAAATATGTTAAAATAAATATGTGTGTATCGTGTCGCACAATCAATGTTGACGATGTGGATGGATTTCGGACGAGCCTGTCTGTGAAAAATTCACAAAAAAATAAACAAACCAAAGTATTATTTAGGAGGAATTAGCAAATGGCAAACAAATGGGTATATTTGTTCAGCGAAGGTAAAGCAGACATGCGTGAGCTGCTCGGCGGCAAAGGCGCGAACCTTGCCGAGATGACAAACTTAGGGCTTCCGGTTCCACAGGGCTTTACAATCACAACAGAAGCATGTACGCAGTATTATGAGGACGGCCGCGAGATCAACGCAGAGATCCAGGGCCAGATTAATGAGTACATTGTAAAGATGGAAGAGATCACCGGCAAGAAATTCGGCGATAAGGAAAATCCTTTGCTTGTATCCGTACGTTCCGGTGCAAGAGCTTCGATGCCTGGTATGATGGACACGATCTTGAACCTGGGCTTAAATGAGACGGTTGTGGAAGTCATTGCAGAAAAATCCGGCAATGCGCGCTGGGCATGGGACTGCTACCGCAGATTTATCCAGATGTACTCCGACGTTGTTATGGAAGTAGGCAAGAAATACTTTGAACAACTGATCGATGAGATGAAAGAGAAAAAAGGCGTTACTTATGACGTAGACCTGACAGCCGATGACTTAAAAGAGCTGGCTGGCCAGTTCAAGGCTGAATACAAGGGCAAGATCGGCTCTGATTTCCCGGATGATCCGAAGGAACAGCTGATGGGCGCAATCAAGGCAGTATTCCGTTCCTGGGACAACCCTCGTGCAAATGTATACCGCCGCGACAACGATATCCCATATTCCTGGGGTACAGCCGTAAACGTACAGTCTATGGCATTTGGCAACATGGGCGACGACTGCGGCACCGGCGTTGCATTTACCCGTGACCCGGCTACCGGCGAAAGAAAGCTGATGGGCGAGTTCCTTGTAAACGCACAGGGCGAGGACGTAGTTGCAGGCGTGCGTACACCAATGCCGATCGCAGAGATGGAACAGAAATTCCCAGAAGCGTTCAAAGAGTTTACAGAAGTATGCAAAAAGCTCGAAGACCACTACAGAGATATGCAGGATATGGAGTTTACCGTAGAAAACAAAAAGCTCTATATGCTTCAGACAAGAAACGGCAAGAGAACTGCCCAGGCTGCTTTAAAGATCGCTTGTGACCTCGTAGACGAAGGAATGCGCACCGAAGAAGAAGCAGTTGCAATGATCGATCCTCGTAACCTGGATACATTGCTGCATCCGCAGTTTGACGCTGCTGCATTAAAGTCCGCTACACCGGTAGGCAAGGGACTTGGCGCATCTCCTGGCGCAGCGTGCGGCAAGATCGTATTCTCCGCAGAAGATGCGGAAGCATGGCATGACAGAGGTGAAAAAGTCGTACTCGTACGTCTTGAGACATCTCCAGAAGATATTACAGGTATGAAAGCCGCTCAGGGTATCTTAACCGTCCGCGGCGGCATGACCTCTCACGCAGCCGTTGTTGCTCGTGGTATGGGTACCTGCTGTGTATCCGGCTGCGGCGACATCGCAATGGATGAAGAAAACAAGAAATTCACACTTGCCGGCAAGGAATACCATGAAGGAGACTACATCTCCATCGACGGCTCCACAGGCAATATTTACGACGGCGAAATCCAGACCGTAGACGCTACGATCGCAGGCGAATTCGGCAGAATTATGGATTGGGCTGACAAATACAGAAGATTAAAAGTTCGTACAAACGCTGATACGCCGGCAGATGCTAAGAAGGCACGCGAGCTCGGCGCAGAAGGCATCGGGCTTTGCCGTACAGAGCATATGTTCTTTGAAGAGGACAGAATCGCAGCATTCCGCGAGATGATCTGTGCAGACACCGTAGAAGAAAGAGAAGCAGCGCTTGACAAGATCCTTCCATACCAGCAGGGCGACTTTGAGAAATTATACGAAGCTTTGGAAGGCTGTCCGGTAACGATCCGTTTCTTAGATCCGCCGCTTCATGAGTTCGTTCCAACAGACGAAGAAGATATCGAGAAACTTGCAAAGGCTCAGAACAAGTCCGTAGAGGACATCAAGACCCTGATCGATTCTCTGCACGAGTTCAACCCGATGATGGGCCACCGCGGATGCCGTCTTGCGGTAACGTATCCAGAAATCGCAAAGATGCAGACAAAAGCAGTGATCCGCGCAGCGATCAACGTACAGAAAGCACACGCTGACTGGAACGTAAAACCGGAAATCATGATTCCGTTAATCTGCGATATCAAAGAGTTAAAGAACGTAAAGAAAGTCGTTGTAGAAACAGCAGACGCAGAGATCGCAGCAGCAGGCGTGAAGTTAGAATATGAAGTAGGTACGATGATCGAGATCCCAAGAGCAGCCCTTACCGCTGACGAGATCGCAACTGAAGCTGACTTCTTCTGCTTCGGTACCAACGACCTGACACAGATGACCTTCGGCTTCTCCCGTGACGACTCCGGCAAGTTCCTGGATGCTTACTACGATGCGAAGATCTTCGAGAACGATCCGTTCGCAAAACTGGATCAGACAGGCGTCGGCAAGCTGATGGAAACAGCGATCAAGCTTGGAAAACCGGTTAATAATAAGCTGCATGTAGGTATCTGCGGCGAGCACGGCGGAGATCCTTCTTCAGTTGAGTTCTGCCATAAGATCGGACTGGACTATGTGTCTTGTTCACCGTTCCGTGTGCCAATTGCTCGTTTGGCAGCGGCGCAGGCAGCTATAGCGCAAAAGTGATGTAACGCAGTTCGTAAAAATACATTTTTGGAATAAGTAATGAAATAATAAAATCCCTATCATCTTGCTGATGGTAGGGATTTTTTTGATTCATAATGCGGATCAAAGGGATGGTGATATTGTATCATTTGATAGCCCCCTTTTTTATAGTGTAAGCATAAAATTCAGCCCTATGCTTGACTATGGACATAGAGATGGCTATAATAAAAAAATGAATGTTTACAAATGTTTTGATATCCGATAAAAATGTACAGATTCAGATTGTTAAGGAGAGAAATTTATGCTAATATAGCAAGAAAGGAAGTGAAATATAATGGGCAGAAAGTTCAAAGTATATTTAGATACGTCTGTCATAAGCTATTTGCAGCAGGAAGATGCTCCAGAGCGTATGAAAGATACGCTGGCACTTTGGGCGGAGTTTGAGGCTGGAAAGTATGAAGTGTATCTGTCACAAGTTACGTTGGATGAGGTCGGTATGTGCTGTGAACCAAAATGAACGGCGCTTTTTGAATATTTGAGCAGGATTTATTATAGGATTTATTATACAAAGCTGGAGATTACAGGCGAAGTCTTAAGGGTTGCAAACCAGATGATTGACATGGGCATACTGACACCAAAAAGCATAGATGACTGTCAGCATATAGCAACGGCTGTTGTGCATGGATGTGACTGTATTTTATCATGGAATTTTAAGCACATTGGAAATCAGCCCGGATTTTATAATTGAGGATATACACAAAATTCGTGAGCGAAATTATGAAGTAAAAGCATATGGCAACAAAGGAAAAACTGGAATTTATGAGGATAACTTGATGAGTTGGATAAATAATGAGTATAAGAATAGCATAAGAAAGTATGATAAAAAGGATGGATTAAAAGCTATTATCATATATTGCCTGATAATGGGCAGTACATTTTTTCAGGGATGGCTTTATACAACAAATACAAGTGTATTATTGTTAAATGCTTCTCATATATGGATTCCTTTGATTCTGGTTTTATTATTCTTGTGTTTTCTATATTACAATAAGGAGCAAATAAGCAGTGTAGGAATCAATGCAGCTAATATAAGGAACAGTATGATTCTCGGCATTGCCGGAGGTTTTTTACTGCTTGCCATACAAACAGCACTATTCATGGCGCAGGGAAAGACGGTGTCTTTTAATAGCCCTTTATTAATGAATTGGATTATATTTTTATTTGCTGCGCTTGAAGAAGAAATTTTATTTAGAGGATATATACAAACGAGATTATCTGGTTTGATCAATAGGCAATTGGTAGTTGGCATTATAAATTCTGTTCTTTTCGTATTCATACATTATCCGGTAAGGTGGGTAGTTTCTGGATCAGTATCTTTTAATGTGCTGCCGGCAATATATGTAATATCGCTCCTTGCTTTGCATTTCTTTTGCGATGCTGTGTATAAAAGAACAAATTGTTTATGGGGTTCTGTCTTACTTCATTTAATTTATAATGCAGTTGGGGCAATGATTGTTATTTAATAACTTCCAGTTTATCTACTAGCTGTGGTATACTTGCAAAGAAAAGCTTTGATGACTGCCAGCATATAGGAACGGCTGTGGTAAATGGTTGTGACTGTATTATATCTCGAAACTTTGTTATTTCCGGTGAGAAACAGGTGGAGATGTTTGC
Source organism: uncultured Eubacterium sp. (assembly GCA_947090545.1). GTDB lineage: Bacteria > Bacillota > Clostridia > Lachnospirales > Lachnospiraceae > Eubacterium_J. The sequence goes on from CAMUPC010000030.1 coordinate 12,524, forward strand.
TGATGCGATAGAAGCGTCTGCCAATGACCGTCCTCTTCGTGTTCCTGTGGCTGCAAGGTTTGTAAAGGACGAAGAGGAAATGATAGAGTTTATGCAGAAAAGGTAGAAAGCAAATGGCGGAAACATACAATGGCAGCTTATTTAATCGCACAGCTTGGTAAAAATTATGCAGATGCTAAGACTGCTTTAGCTGAAAAATTTCACAGTAACAGTAACTTTAGGTGTATGATAAAGAGAAAATCAATATCATGCACCTTTTTCATTCATGACAATAGATATCATAAAATGTAAGGAAACCTATATGCAAATGATGGAGTATCTTTTTAGGGAGCAGGACAAATGGTAACAGGGGCGACGGGAGCAGGGAAATCAACGACATTGGATGCACTTTTCCAAAAATCTGTTGCAAAAGTTGGCACAGGCACAGACCCGGAAACAATGGGGATTGACGCTTATGAATTGAATGATTATTTCCGGGTTTGGGATACGCCAGGGCTTGGGGATGGCGTAGAAGCTGACTATGCCCATAAGAAAAAACTGATTGACCTGTTATATAAGACATATGAAAACGACGGGAAACTGTATGGTTTTATTGACCTTGTTGCAGTAGTTATTGAAGGGTGTAACAGGGATATGGGGACAGCCTATACGTTGTTAAATGAAAGGACACCACTGGAATTATGACGCCAATATGCCAGAGCAGTGCCTGGTGCAATTTTTGGACGACCAGCCTCTTTCTGTCCAGAAACGTGTATGGGAGGCGACAGGGGTGGAAATCCCAAACCGGTGTATTATTCAGCAGAATATGGCTATCACGTAGAAGCAGTTTATGCTTTTATCATAGACCACATGCCAACGTGCAAAAGGGAGTTAAATATAAAATAACCTGTAATATGCTGGAACTAATAGCAGTGATTTTTTTGTAGAATTTAAAATGCCAGTATGTAAAATAAAATGATATTGTAAGAGAAAAGTATTCGTGATAAAATAAAAAACAAGTTATTCGGCGAGGTGGGAAAGTGCAGAAACATATGAAAAACGATTGTGGATATTTGGGAATTTACCATATTGAGCCAAAGCAATTTGAATATGCAGAATATATCGGGGAGACGGAATTTTGCGATATCCAACGGGTGGAGAAGCTCTTCCAATTATCTTCGGATGACAGCCTTGTACTGGTATACCCACAGATAGTCCCAAAGTAATCATAGTTTCTATGTTATTTTCTTTAAGATGGGATGTTTCTATAAACGGCACAGTGTATAACATAAATCTGAATATCCAATAAAAATGTACACATTCAGATTGTTAAGGAGAGAAATTTATGCTAATATAGCAAGAAAGGAAGTGAAATATAATGGGCAGAAAGTTCAAAGTATATTTAGATACGTCTGTCATAAGCTATTTGCAGCAGGAAGATGCTCCAGAGCGTATGAAAGATACTCTGGCACTTATTATACAAAGCTGGAAATTACAGGCGAAGTCTTAAGGATTGCAAACCAGATTATTGACATGGGCATACTGACACCTAAAAGCATAGATGATTGTCAGCATATAGCAACGGCTGTTGTGCATGGATGTGACTGTATTTTATCATGGAATTTTAAGCACATTGTAAATATAAAAACAATTAAGGGTGTGCGGGCAATCACACATTTGGAAAGCTATAAAGATATTGATATTATGAATCCGTCGGTATTATTGGGAGGTAGGGAATCATGACAGGTACATTGGAAATCAGCCCGGATTTTACAATTGAGGATATACACAAAATTCGTGAACATAATTATGAAGTAACAAAGCATATGACAACAGAGGAAAAACTGCTTTATTATAATACGCCAAGGACAAATGCAGAGGAACAGATCGAACGGCTTCGGGCAAGGATGGTTAATGCTGCTGGAAAGCAGGCATAATTATGGAAAAATCGGCTTTAAGCCCTGAATTTGAGTGGAATTATTATTTTTGAAGATGTATATTTTCAATGACTTTACCTAAAAGTGACGAATCATGATCCTATAATGATTCTGATGCGGGTGTTTTAATTTTATAGCGAATAGTGTATCGCCGTAGGTATATACGGCACAAGCGGCTGAAAAAGTCCCTGCTGTCATCACACATAGCAGGGGCTTTTTATGCTTATTTTGATGCCCCAAAACCACAATGTAAACTCTAACAAATATCCACACAATATCCCCCAAAAAATGTAAAAAGTTCCCCGATTGCTAATCTTCGTATTTTCTGTTATAATAAATCCAATTATGTAAAAAACTATAACAAGCAGGACAGGCAGGATGCAGATTTGATGCTGAAAAGTGGTATAGAACAAGGATATGGAAAATGCCAGCGGCATCTTTAATTCAGTATTAACATAAGGAGAATAGACTAACATGGAGAATCTGATAAGCAAGCGGCAGATCACTGCCAAAGTTACGAAGCTGACATGGGAGCGCATCTGGCTCCATCTGGAAGTAAAGGTTGCGTTTGCCGAGGGAGCGGATAAGGACAGCAAGCTGTCGTTTTATCTGATTAACGGCTTGTTTGAGCCAAAAGCAAAGCTTAAGGTGGAAGGTATCGATGGAGATACGTATAAGTTAAAGATCAATATTACAAATCCTGGCAACGGGTTATGTCTCCCGCAGGGTACTTATTCTATGATTGTCTGCCAGAAAAAACGCCAGATGGCGAAGGCGGAGATTGCGGAATCGCTCGTAAAGGAGATGAGCAGCGCTTCCCGCAACTTTTTATACGGCGGCCGTGCCAAGGTATATTCTGTGACGTTTTATGTAACCGAAGGGGATGAAGGGCTTCCGTTTATTATGTATGTGCTCGCCGGCGGGCGGACAGGCATCAGCGCGCCGGTCGCGCACGCGGCGAAAAAAGGCTTCCATCCGAAGGAGCAGCTCAAAAAGAAGTATTCCAAGATCAACAAGCCGCTCAAGGTGGATATGTACTGGAAATACCGGAAAAAATATAAGCATAAGAGCGGTAAGCCCGTCGTTATGTTTATGTCAGAGCAGAGTACGAGCATCAGTACGAATTTAAAAGCGGTCAAAGATCGGATGCTTGCGCGCGGCATGGATAAGGATTATATCATTGTGGAGTCGTACCGGTCGTCGGTGACCAATCCGCGCCAGGGGATCAAAAGCTGGATGGATATGCTCAAAAAGATGGCGATGAGTGATTTTATTTTCCTGGATGACCATGCGCCGGTTTTAGACTGGCTGATTTTGGACAAGGATACGACGCTGATCCAGCTATGGCACGCGGGGGCGGGCTTTAAGTCGTCCGGCTACAGCAGGTGGGGGCATATCGGGTGCCCGGCGCCGTATAGCTGCCACAGGCAGTACAAGTATGGGATTTCAGGATCAAAAAATATTGCGCATTTCTTCTCAGAGGTATGGGGCATCAATGATTCACAGGTGCTTCCGACGGGAATGCCTAGGATAGACGAGTATCTGGACGAAGGCTACCGCGCGAAAAAGACAAAAGAGCTGTATGACAAATATCCGATGTGCAGGGACAAAAAGGTGATTTTATTTGCGCCGACTTACCGCGGGACGAATAAGGCAAATGCGCATTATCCGTATGAACTGATCGATTTTGGGCGGCTTTATGAGCTTTGCGGCGACGAATATATCGTGCTGTTTAAGATGCATCCGTGGGTGGCTTCGGAGGTGCCGATTGAGGAGAAATATAAGGACAGGTTTGCGGATGTGGGCAGATATCCGAATATCAACGATCTGTTTTACATTACGGAGCTTTTGATTACTGATTATTCCTCGAATATTTTTGAATATTCGCTGATGAAAAAGCCGATGCTGTTTTTTGCGTTTGATAAAATCCAGTATTCATTTTCCAGAGGATTCCACAGGCCGTATGAGGAATCCGCGCCGGGAAAGGTGTGCGCTACGTTTGACGAAGTGTTAAAAGCGATTGAGGAACAGGATTTTGAATATCCAAAAGTAGAAGAATATGTAGAAAAGCATTTTGATTATATTGACAGCCATGCATCCGACCGGGTCATTGACTGGATTATCCTGGGGCAGCTTCCAGATTCGGTAAAAAAAGGGCTTGCGGCAGACGCGGCGGTCAATAAGGAGCTGGAAACGCTTGATTTTAAGCCAGCGCCTTAAAATGAGGGCTGATGGAAAACAGATGGAGGAAAACGAATGAATATTGCAATTATCTTTGCGGGCGGCAGCGGAGTCCGTATGGGCTCCGGTATCCCGAAGCAGTTTTTGGAGATCAATGGGAAACCGGTGATTGTCCACACCTTGCAGTTATTTCAGTATCATGATGAGATCGACAAGATCTATCTGTCGGTACTGGAAGATTATATCGGATATATGCAGGAGCTGGTGGATGAATACCGCCTGAACAAGACAGCGGCGATTATCCCGGGCGGGGCGACTGCGCAGGATTCGATTTACAATGCGTTAAAACGGGCGGAAGCGGAAAATCCTGACGATTCCATTGTGCTGCTGCATGACGGTGTGCGCCCGTTTGTATCGTATGAGGTGATTTCCGATAATATCGCGGGAGTAAAGGAAAACGGCAATGCGATTACGTGTACCGCGTGCTATGAGACGATCCTGTTAAGCCATGACGGGCAGTGCGTCGAGTCTGTGCCGTACCGTAAGGATACGTTTGCTGCGCAGGCGCCGCAGAGCTTCTATTTAAAGGATATTATCGCGGCGCATGATGCGATCCGCAATACGCCGCAGCGGTATGAAAATATGGTAGACGCCTGTACGATTATCAGAAGCCAGGGAGGGGAAGCCCATATGGTGCCGGGCAACCGCGGCAATATCAAGGTTACAACGCCGGAGGATGTCTATATGTTCCGTGCGCTGCTTCAGTATAAGGAAAATGAGCAGGCGTTCGGGCTTGGGATTACGAACCGGATTGAGACGCGCATGAACAAGCATAAGCGCACAAAAGGGTAACATCTTTCCCAAATGCAGTAAAAAATGCCAGTAGAGGAAGGTACGGCATAAAAGCGAAGAAACAGGGAAGAATGGGAGTATGTACACAATCAGCAGAGAAATCAGGATAAATGGAGGATAGAAACGTGGAAAACAAACCAAACACAGCCGCTCCGATTTTGGAAAGCCCGCAGGATGCGGTGCTACAGGAGGATCTGGAGCAGCTTATACAGGGCGGGACAGTGCCGTTTGAGCGTTTTCAGGACAAGACGGTATTTGTCACTGGGGCAACCGGGCTGTTGGGATCGCAGGTGATCAAGGCGCTGCTGTGCAGCAACCGTGTGCTTGGGACAAATACGAGGGTTTTGGCGCTTGTGCGCAGCCAGCAGAAAGCGGAGCGTGTCTTTGGCGGGCTGCTTGCGCGCGGTGACCTGGAGCTTGTACTGGGAGATGTGTCTAAGGTGCCGGAATGCGGGCGGCAGGTCGATTATGTGATCCATGGGGCAAGCGCGACCAGCTCCAAGTATTTTGTATCCAATCCGGTAGAGACGATCCTGACGGCGGTGAACGGTACGGCAAATATGCTTGCGTTTGCAAAGGAAAAGCAGGTGCAGGGATTTTTGTACCTGTCCTCTTTGGAGGTATACGGGACGCCGTCTGAGGATGCCGGGCTGATCGGAGAGTCCTACAGCGGGTATCTTGACCCGCTTAAGGTGCGAAGCAGCTATTCGGAGGGCAAGCGCATGGTCGAATGTCTCTGTGCGTCCTATACGGCGGAATATCACGTGCCGGTCAAGATCGCAAGGCTGTCCCAGACGTTTGGTGCTGGGGTAGCGTATGACGACGGCAGGGTCTTTGCGGAATTTGTAAGATGCGCGCTGGAGAAAAAGGATATTGTACTGCATACAAAAGGCGAGACGGTGCGCAGCTATTGCTATACAAAGGACGCGGTGGCGGCGATGCTTTTGATTTTATTAAACGGGGAGCCGGGTACCGCCTACAATGTGACGAATATGGATACGAAAATATCGATTGCGGATATGGCGCAGCTTGTATGCGATACGTTTCCGCAGGCGGGCATCCGGGTGACGTTTGATATGCCGGATAATGTGGCGGCGTTTGGATATAACCCGGAAATGGTCATTGCGCTGGACAGCGGCAGGCTGCAAGCGCTTGGCTGGAAGCCGGCCACAGGGCTAAAAGAGATGTTTACAAGGCTGGCTGCAAGCATGGAAATCAGCAGCACGGCGGAATGGAGGCAGTGATGAAATATGGAGTTTTGATGCATAAGACGACGATGAACTTAGGAGATGATATCCAGGCTTATGCATCGGCACAGTTTTTGCCGCATGTGGATTACCTGGTGGAACGGGAAAATATCGATTCCTTCCAGTCAGAGGGCAACGAGCCGGTCGGCGTGATTATGAGCGCCTGGTGGATGTGGCAGAAGTGGAACTGGCCGCCGGCAGAATGCATCGTGCCGAAGCTGGTCAGTATGCATATGAATAATTATACGATCTACCGCAAGGCTTCTCCGATCCAGGACGAATGGCTCCAGGGCGTGGGCGGTGATTTTTTCCGTGCAAACGGGCCGGTCGGATGCCGCGACCAGACGACGCTGGACTTTTTTACGGAACGGGGCTTTGACTGCTATTTCAGCGGCTGCATTACGCTGACGCTGCCGAAGCAGAAACAGACGAAGGACGCGGGCACGTATGTCTGCCTCGTAGACTTAAAGCCCGAGCTGGAGGCTGCCGCAAGGGAGTGGCTAAAGGACAGCGGGCTGGAAATCCGCGTGCTGACGCATCACTGCGACTACCGCAAGTCCAATGCCACGATGGAAGAGCGCTTTGCGGCGGTGGAGGATCTTTTAACACAGTACCAAAACGCCAGGTTTGTTGTGACAAGAAGGCTGCACGTATCGCTGCCGTGCCTTGCGATGGAGACTCCGGTGCTGTCGATTGTCAATATGAACGATACCGGAAATACGACCAGATGGGCGCCGTACTATCATTGGGTGCACAACGTCTCGGACAAGGATTTTATTGCCGGAAATATCGATTTTGACTACAACAGCCCGCCTGCGAACAAGCAGGAGCACCTGCCGACGAGGGAAGCGCTGATCAAGAGCATCCAGCAGTTTATCGATGAGACAAAGGACAGTACGCTGCCGATTGAGCAGGTGAAAAAGACGGCATATACAGAAGAAGAGGCGCGCCGCTGGCAGAACGAGCTGATGCACTGGACGCTGGAAAAATGGCTGCATCAAAACCGCGGGCTGCTGGAAGAGCGCAACAAATACAAAAAGAAAGCTGCGACGCTGGAAAAACGCCTGAAAAAAGAAAACGGCGGGGCGCTTCCTGAGGAAGTGGCAAAAATCCGCAAGCTGGAGCAGCAGTTGGAGGATGTGACGCTCAAAGACTGGGCGAGGGCATACCGGAACAGACATAAGAAAAAATAGTAACGCAGTTTGCAATACAATTTCTGTACTTAGAATAGGAGTTAGGACGTATTATGAGCAGAACAGGAACAAAGAAGCGGAGCAGGTTATTATCCATGCTGTTAGTCATCGCGCTCGTATGGATGAGCTGCCCGCAGATTGCGGTACAGGCTGCCGCCAAGAAAAAACCGGAAAAACAGCCGCAGCCGCATACCGCGGCGCTTCGGATTATCTCTACGACGGATATGCACGGGCAGGTGTCCAAGATGCACTATGACACAGCCAGTGAAAAGCCGGGAAGCCTGGCGCAAGTCTATACACTGATTAAAGAAGCGCGCCAGGAAGTCGGCACACGCAATACGATGACCGTAGATACCGGGGACTCTGTATACGGTTATGCAGCCGATTATATCAAAGAACAGTCCGAAGAAACGGTACAGCCGATTTATAAGGCGATGTCGATGGTCAACTATGACGCGATTACGCTCGGCAACCATGACTTTGACTATGGATACAAATATATTGACAAGCAGCTAGAGCTGTCCGGGCTTAAGAAAAAATGCGTGCTGTCCAATATTGTCCTTGCCGATACCGGTGAGACGGCATGGGAAGAGACGAAGATGATCTCCAAGCAGCTTAAGACGAGCAAAAACAAGTCGGTAAACGTAGAAATCGGCTTGATCGGCGTGACGGTTCCGTCGATGTCGTCGTATTCCAACTGCAAGGAAGATTTGATCGCACTGCCGATTGTGGAAACCGTACAAAAACAGGCGGCATATTTAAAGGCACAGGGCGCTGACCTGGTCGTTGCGATTGCGCATTCTTCGTTTGGCAGTGCGAATCCGGCGAAGGACACCGATAATGCCGTCTATGCTTTAACGAAGCTTGCAAATGTAGACGCCGTCGTCGCAGGGCACGGGCACAAAAATTATCCGTCCACAGACAGCGCGTCCGCGGTTTATTACCGCCTGCCAAACGTGGATAAAAAGACGGGGTTAATGAACGGCAAAGCAGTTACGATGATCAAAGACCACGGCGCGGGCATCGGCATTATTGACCTGAACCTGGAGATCGCAGACGACGGGCAGATCAAAGTCGCAGACTCTGCGGCAAGCCTTCGGATGGTCACAAAGGATACGCCGTCCAGCAATGTGATTTTAGATTCGCAGGAGCCGGAGATCGATGCGGTCAACCAGTCCTTAACCGATGTGATCGGGACGTTTGGCTCCGATGAGCGCATCAACAGCTATTTTGCACTGCTGGAGGACAACTATGCGATCCAGCTTGTGAATGAATCCAAGATCCAGTACGGGCTTGCTTATACAGGCGGCGCCGGAAAAAGCCTGTACGCAGACTGTCCAGTCGTTGCGATGACCAAGTATACGCTCAGCGGCAGCCAGTCGGCGGAGGACAATATCAGCTTAAACGGCACCATTACAATGAAAGATATCCTGAATATGCAGCAGGATAACCACAACAACAATATCGTTTACTGGGTCAGCGGCGCGCAGCTTCGGGAGCTGTTGGAATGGTCGGCGAGCGTCTATGCGCCGGCAAGCGGCACGATTACCTCAGACACGGTTTTACAGCAGTTATTGGAAGAGCGCGGCGCATCCTCGATCGCGGCGTCCGACTGGCTGGAGGACTGGAGCTCGTTTGCGGTATTTGACGGCATCGAATATACGATCGACGCAACGATGCCGGCACGTTATACCAAGTCCGGGGAACAAAAGGACGCCTACGCAAACCGGATTATCAGCATGACCTACAACGGGCAGCCGATTACGGACGACCAGAGGCTGATTTTAGTCAGCCATACGATTCCGGGCAATACGGATGCGACCGGCGTGATTTCTACGCAGAAGCTGCTTGGAAAATCAGACCTTGCCTATGTGCACCTGGTAAAATTTATCAAACAGCAGCAGGAGTTTGGCAATTTATCGGTCGATACCGACCACAACTGGAAGGTGCAGTTTGATACCGAACGCCCATATATCGTGCGTTCGAGCGTCTTATCCCAGACGGATGCAGCGATGCGCCAGTGGTTCCAGGGGCTGTTAAGCACCAACGAGACGTTTGCCTATTACCTGGCGCAGTTTATCGAAGCAGGAGAAATGGAGCAGGCGGATACCTTAAAGCCGATGCTTGTCGTATCCGCGACAGCGACAGAGGAGACAAGGCAGCCGGTAGAGGTCAAGGTACAGGCAAACGACCGTTTTGGGATTGCGCAGCTGAAATGGACGGCAGGGCAGGAGCCAGCCGACAGCGCGGTATGGGAAACAGCCGAAAATGTGACGCGCGGATTTTTTACCGCACAGGAAAACGGAGTGTATTCCGTACTGGCACAAGACCCGTCCGGCAACCGGATTGTAAAATATATCCACATCACGAATATTAACCCGGATGCGGTCGACGCGCCGACGGTAAACAAGATCAGCAATAAAGTATCCGCAGTGACAGGTACGGCAAAGCCTGGGCTGGTCGTGCATGTCGATGCAAACGGCAATCCGTATGAAACGCAGGTACTCGAGGACGGAACCTACACATGTACGGTAGAGCGTATGCCGGCTGGCAGCACCGTATCCGTATACTGTACGGATGAAAACGGCAAGCAGAGCGAGACGGTTACCACAACGGTATTTAAAAACGGCCCGGATGCTCCGGTCGTCAATACGTTTACCAATAAATCCGAAAAAGTCAACGGTTACTATACAGGCTCTTCGGCAGCAGTCGTTGCAGTGATCGGATCAAATGTATATTTGTCCGCGTCAGACAAGGCATTGTATGAAAAATCCGAGCTGTACAGCAAGTCCAGGGTGGTCAATACCGTTGAATGCACACTGTCCAGAAATAATTTTGAGATGGCGCTGCCAGTGCAGAACGCAGGCGTATCTGTAAAATTTGTAACATTAGATAAGGCAGGAAGAAGAAGCGGAACCGTAGCGGTCGAAACAGAGGACGCAGCGCCAAATGTTCCTGTTATCCAGGAAGTATGCGACGCGGAGGATTTCCTGTACGGGCAGGTGACAAACGTCAACCAGTCAGGAACGGTGACCGTCAGAATCGGCGACCGCGAGTTTAACGGCGAGATCCAGGCGGACGGCACGTTTGCAGTCCAGACAAGCAATGCCCCGGCAGGGCAGGTGATCTGGGTTATGGCAAACGACGTCAAGGACGGGGAAGCACGTACAAGCGCGCCAGCGCTCGTAACCGTACAGCCGTATGAAAACTATGTAACGATGGCTGATACGCGTGTGCAGACGGTTTACACCAACAGCACCGAGATCAAGGGCGATACACTGCCGACCTATGAGGTCAATGTCGTTGTACGCGGCAGGAGTACCCGCGTTACCTTAGACAGCCTTGGACAGTTCAGCCTTCCGCTGACAGAGCCTTTGATGGCTGGCGAGAAAGTCTATACCGTAGCAAGAAGCGGCGGCAAGATTATGGAAGTGACCGAGCATACCGTCACAGAATATGTGCCGGTAGTCGTAGCACCGGAAACGCCGTCCGTACTGACAAGCGAGATTACGACCGCGACACAGACGATGGATGTGCTTACCAAAGAGGCAGGGACGCTCGTTGTCAACATTGACGGGGTAGATTATACGTCGCAGACCGGTGTCTTTAATCAGGCATACAACGGGTATATTTACACGATACAGTTGCCGCAGGCATATGCGGAGCAGACGATCACGATCCATCTGATTAACGCAAGCGGGGTATCGAGCGGCTCTGTAACGGTGCAGAGGACATTGCATGTTTAAAAGGCCATATCGGAAACGAATTTACCGAAAGAAAGCAACGATTTTATTTGTACAGATTATAAACCGCAACCTGGGCGACCAGGTCATCGCGGACAACACCGAATATCTGGTCAGGCAGGCGCTTTCGCGCCTGTCGAGCCAGCACTATGTCATACAGCATTATGATATCGCAAGCGAAGATTTTGAATTGGCAAAGCAGGCTGACCTGATGATTTTTGACGGCGGCGGGCTGGTGAAATACCGACAGGAGGAGTTTCACCGGTTTGTCCCGGATTTGCTGGAGCTTGCGCAGCAATGCAGCATTCCGGTCTTTTTCAACAGTGTCGGCGTCGAAGGCTATGACGGCGGCGACGCACGCTGCGTCAGGCTTGCCCAGGCGCTCAATTACGACTGCGTCAAAGGCATTTCTGTCCGCGACGATATCGAAACGCTGCGCAGGGACTATCTGCCGTCCTGCCCTGGCAAAGCAGTACCCGCCATCGACCCGGCGGTATTTACACCGCAGACGTATGGGATCGAAAAGGACAAGGACGCGAAGGTAATTGGATTAGGAATCGTGCGCTGCCGAATTTTTGAAGATTACGGCATCCCGGAGGTTACCCGAGAATTTCAGTTGGAGCTGTGGCAGGGCATTGCAAAGAAGCTGGAAGAGCTTGGGTATGCCTGGCAGTTTTTTGTCAATGGGCTGCGGTCTGATTATGATTTTGCACTGGAAGTGCTGCATTTTATGGGCAGAGAAGCACATGCAGATACCCTGCTTGCGCCAAGGCCCGTCCAAAGCAGCCAGCTCGTGCGTACGATTGCGTCCTATCAGGGAATCATTGCCTGCCGGATGCACGCAAATATCATTGCCTATGCGCTTGGCATTGCAAGCGTGGGGCTTGTATGGAATGAAAAAATGGTGTTCTGGGGCGAGCGCATCGGCACCCCGGAACGCTTTTTAACAAGCGGTCAGTTCAAACCGTCCCTGATCATACAGTGCCTGACAGACAGTATGGCACAAGGCGTCGCCCCATGCCCGAGAGCATTGAAAAACAGTGTGCAAAAGCCGCTGAAAAAGTTTATCCGCCAATATGGAGCCGCGGCGTGGAAGAAAAACCGCAGCCAGCACTTAAAAAAACCTTCAGGCTGGTCAGGGCGCCTTGTAGCGGCAGCTTTGGGCGGCATCAGTATGCGCTACTCCAATATGAATACCCCGGAAGGGCTGTTTGGTGCGCTGGAAGGCGGCTTTTTACTGTTTGAAGCGGATCTTAGGCTGACAAATGAAGAACAGGAGCCAAAGCTCGTCTGCGTCAACGGATGGTCAAAGGGAACGCTGGAAAAGCTGGGAGCCGACCCGCAGCAGTATCCTAAGGGCATGGATTACGATACCTTTATGAAATGCAGGCTGTACGGCAGCTATGCGACGATGGACGCGGCACAGTTGTTTGCACGGATGCGCGAGGTGCAGGGCGACTGGAAACTGATCTTAGATATCGGAAAGCCCAAGAAAGAAACGCTGGCACAGATGATCGTGCAGCTACAGGCACTCTGTGAGGAAGGCTTTGACTGGAACGGGCATCTGCTGCTGCGGCTGCAAAGCAAATACGATGTGGAGGCCGTGCAGGAAGCCGCGCTTCCGATGCAGCCCATGTACTATATACCGCCCAGGCAGGTACGCGAAGAAAAAAACCTTGCCCTGGATGCAATCGGGAAATTCTGCAAAAAACGCGGGATTACCTGGGTATCCATGCCGAAAGAAGCACTGGACGAGGAAGTCATGGCAGCTTTAAAAAAGCACAAGCTAAAGTCCTGCCTGTTTTCTTATAACCGCTATACGGATATTCAGATGGCGCTTGCAATGGGCGTGGACTGGGTGGCGACTTCGTATTTGACCGTAAAGGAGCTGGAAGGCTGGTATGAGCCTGGATATACGATTGTAATCCGCTAAGATTTAGCAGGGTAGAAAGCAGCGGGATACAACGCAGCGAAACGCGAATCAAAGCATTGAAATACCAAGTAATAAAACATGCAATCAAATTTTAAGGATGAAATGTAAAATGGATGTTAAGATCTTAGCTAGACAGTATGTAAAGATGGCAATACAAAATCTTCTGCTTCCGCTCGTGTACAGGGTGCGCAGGCCAAAACAGATCGAGCAGGGGCTGGTCGTATTTGCGGACGCGCACCATGACAGCGTGCCGCCAAGCATGGAGCCGCTTGTAAGGGAGCTAAAACGCAGAGGAACGAAAAAAATCGTGGAGATCTACGACGATTACCAGCATATTTCCTTCGTGCGGCTTTTTTTTCGGATGATCCATTTTATGAACTATTATGCACGCGCAGAATATGTCGTCATCTGCGATAACTTCCTGCCGGTAGCTTCCTGCAAAAAACGCAGCGAAACGACCGTAATCCAGCTCTGGCACGGATGCGGCGCATTTAAAAAATTCGGATATGATACACAAGGGGATATTCCGTCCTTTTACAAAGGCAACGTGTATCGCAACTACGATATCGTAACAGTCAGCGCACCCGGATGCGCGCCGCATTTCCAAAGTGCGATGCGTCTGCCGAAGGGTGTCTTTTTGCCGCTCGGGGTATGCCGGACGGACAAATATTTCAAAAAATCTTATCAGCAGGCGTGCAGAAAACGTTTTTTCCAGATGCATCCCGATGCAAAAGGGAAAAAGGTCGTACTCTGGGCACCGACCTTCCGCGGCTATCCGTCCGATCCGAAGCTGGAGCAGTATGCGGATATTTTAAAAATGAGGGAACAGCTTCCTGATAATATTTTTGTGATTATCAAAGTGCATCCGCATCTGACCAAAAAGTACCCGTATGACAACAGCAGCTTAACGACAGATGAGCTTCTTCCGGTGACGGATCTTCTGATTACGGACTATTCGTCGATTATTTTTGAGTACAGCATTTACCAAAAGCCGATGCTGTTTTATGCGCCGGATATGGAGGAATATGGGGTAGAACGAGGGTTTTACCTGGATTATCGGAAGCTTCCGGGCAGGATTGTGACGATGCAGGAGGAGCTTGCGGGCGAGGTGGTGCGTGTGCTTGCGGCTGCGGATGGAGAGACGGAGGATGCCATGACTGAGGCGTTTTATCGGGAGTATATGTCGGCGTGTGATGGGAGTGTGACGAAGAGGATGGCTGACCGGATGGGGGCGTGATGGATTGGGGCTGCGGGGAGTTGTTGCGGGAGGGACGCTGGAGGAAGGGGAGCGGGGCTGGCTTCCTGTTCCGATTCCAAAATGTAAGGAGCCCTAAGCGTCCTGCTGGAACGTTGTGGCTGTGTCCGGTCGCGGCACCTAGTTCGCCCTGGCTTTCGCCAGCAGCTAAAGGTGCCGCTGGGCTTCGCCCCTGAGTTGTCGAGCAGGATGCTAAGGGCTCCTAACATTTCTCCATAGTCACAGGAAGCCAGCCCCGCTCCCCTTCCTCCGGCTGGTTTTTCCATGCTCTAAGTAAAATGCCGTGATAGCGGATTGTGCTTGGTGTAAGGGCATGTTCAGCGGTGTTCAGTGGTGTTCAGTTGACCTGTTGAGTTGTAGGAATAGCATATGGTTTGCTCCGACATGCACTGACACAAAGATCAAGCACTTGCTATATGGACGTTCACGAACTGCTGTACCGGAGAAAAGCATTATTCATCAAGTAGATTTCTTGCGAGAACCAGCCGGGAGAGGGGATTGGCACGTCCTGGCGGCGGCTTTGGAAGAAGGTTTAGAAGCCCTTAGTATCCTGCT
>CAMUPC010000031.1 GCA_947090545.1 uncultured Eubacterium sp.
TCCTGGCGGCGGCTTTGGAAGAAGGTTTAGAAGCCCTTAGCATCCTGCTGGATTAAACAGGGGCGAAGCCAAGCGGCACCTTTAGCTGCTGGCGGAACGCCAGGGCGAACTAGGTGCCGCGCCCGTCCGGTGCCTCAGCGTAACCGCAGGGTGCTTAGGGATTCTTAACCTTCTGGAACGGACGCCGCCAGGAAGTGCCAATCCCCTCTCCCGGCGTCCTCGTATGCGCAAATGTAACAGTTATTGAAATTATTTAGAATAGACATTACATTCTATAATGAATTGTTATGTCAAGATGGTTCTATTAGTACTTATTAGATCTTAAAATATAGCCTATAAGTATTCTATTCGAGTTTCTGCTATTTTGCAACCCTATTCCACATTTTTATGATAACTGCACAATTTTTAAGGAAAAATTTCTTGGTAAATATTCAAAACAAACAATAAAAAGCGCTTTTTTTCGGAAAATAAGCCTTTCAAACGCAGATGAAATTATTTTATACGATATTTTTAGAGGAAAAATGGATCAATGCCTTGAAAACAGCGGATTTGAAGTATCAGACGACAGGTGAAAAGCATAACAATTCATTATAGAATGTTATGCTTTTCATCTGTCATTTAATATACACAGAAGAAAGACGGCAAATAGTATAGCAGGCATGTTTATCAAGCGATGAACCTGCAAAATCCCAAAAGAAAGAAGGGAAGGGTATGCATGAACTGGATTATGTAAAAATGGGCGCAAGAATCCGGCAGTTGCGGAAGGCGAAAGGCTGGTCGCAGGAAAAGACGGCAAAAAAGTGTGGGATCAGCTTAAATTTTATGGGCCATATTGAACGTGGTACGCGCAAAATGAGTATGGATACGTTTGTGAATCTCTGCAAAGAGCTTGAGACAGATGCTGACGCGCTGCTGTGGGGTGTTACGCAGCCTTCTGATCTGGCGATCCAGGGAATGTGGGGACAGTTAGAACCGCAAGACCATGACAGCTATGCAATGTATATTCGGATTATGAAATCTGTAGCTGATATTATGAAAAGCAGGCATTGTTTTTAACTATCAAACAAGCTGTTTATGATGAGAAAGTAACATATCATGAAAATTATACAATTATTTAAGATTTTCCTGCCGGATAACGGCGGAGGAATTGCAAACGTCATGGAAAGCATTGTGGACGTCCTGCCTGAGTGTGAGCATCAGGTGGTTGTATGTCAAAGTTCCAGGAAGAAAAAGGGTGCGGATGACAGGTATCGGGGGATTGCCGTGCGCAGAAGCAGGCAGATGTTTGAGATTGCGTCAACGCCTGTTTCGTTACAGTTTTTGCGTGATGTAAAGGAAAAAACGAAAGACGCGGATTTTGTGATCTGTCATTTTCCGTACCCGATGGCAGACCTGGCTGTTTTGCTCGGTTTTTATTCCGGCAGGCTGGTCGTGTGGTGGCATTGCGGATTCGATCAGTATACCTGGCTGGCGCCGTTTTACCGTGTGCTTGCAAAGCATACGCTTAAGAAGGCAGACCAGATTCTTGTATCATCAAAGGGGAACCTGGCTGGCTCAGAGCTGCTTTGGAAGTATCGGAAAAAATGCAGGATTGTTCCGTTTTGCGTGAGTGATGAGTATTTGCGAAGGGGGCAAGAGCTTGTAGCGGCAGCAAAGAAAAGGGAGGTGTCGCCTGAGAAAAACGGCGGCAGCCAGGGTAGTACAGAGGAAAGGATTCGCATTCTGTTTATTGGAAGGCTGGTTTGGTACAAAGGGTGTGATGTCCTGCTGCGGGCATTTGCAACTATGAAGCATAAAAAATGCCGTCTGATCCTGGTTGGAAGCGGGCCGCTGGAGCGGGAGCTGAAATGCCTGGCGGATTCGCTGCGGCTTAGCCAGGTGGAATTTATGGGGAGGGTATCTGAGAAAGAAAAAAGAAAGCAGCTTGAACGGTGTGATTTTCTTGTGCTGCCGTCCATATCAAAGGCAGAGGCATTTGCAATTGTACAATTGGAAGCGATGGCGTTTGGCAAGCCTGTGATTAACACGGCACTGCAAAGCGGCGTGCCGTATGTCAGTATCCATGGGCAGACGGGAATCACGGTAAAGCCCGGAAGTGCCGGGCAGCTTGCGAAGGCGATGGACCAGCTTGCGGGAGACCAGGCGCTGAGGTCAAAATATGGAAGCCAGGCACAGCGAAGGGTGCAGCGGTATTTTACAAAACAGGCAATGGCAGAGAAATACAGACAGCTTTTTTACAGCCAAACGCAGGCTCATACTGGAGAAGCAGGCGACAGACAAAGAAAAACAAAGGAGAGAAAAGGGAGAAAAAGTGAAACTGGCATTTGACGGCGGATTGCTGCTAAGGAAGGAGAAAGCAGGGATTGCGTGGAGCGCCCACAACTTGATTTTGGAACTGCTGAAATATCCGCAAAATGAATGTACGATCCGGTGTTTTCGCAGCCGCGGGAAAAGTCTGTTAGAAGAATACGAAAAGGCAGGATGCCGGATCGAGTACTGCCGTTGGATGAGCAGCTTTCTTTCCAAGCTGCTCTGGACAGTCTTTCCGGTTCCGTACCGCTTGTATTTCAAAAGTGACGCGGATATCGTACA
Source organism: uncultured Eubacterium sp. (assembly GCA_947090545.1). Taxonomy (GTDB): domain Bacteria; phylum Bacillota; class Clostridia; order Lachnospirales; family Lachnospiraceae; genus Eubacterium_J. Next base: position 2,593 of record CAMUPC010000031.1, read on the forward strand.
ATTTTTTAATTTTACGATACCGCCCGGAGTGAAAGGGAAGAGGGCGGTGTTTATCCATGATATGGCGTACAAATCCTGTCCGGGTACGGTACGCAAAAAGACGCGGCTCTGGCTGGAGTTCCAGATGAAGCAAACGTGCAGGCGCGCGGACTGTATTTTGACGGTGTCCGAATTTAGCAGGCAGGAAATCATACGTTATCTTTCCGTGCCGAAGAGCCGTGTTTTTGTCGTGCCAAACGCGGTAGACCATACGGCGTATCATACCAGATACAGCGATTGCCAGATACAAAAGGCGTTACGCAGGTATGGCATTGCGCGGGAATATTTTTTGTATCTTGGAACAATAGAACCGCGAAAAAATCTGGAGCGGCTGATTGGAGCCTATGCAAAGCTGTGCAGGCGCAGAAAGCAGGTGCCGATGCTTGTTCTGGCGGGTAAAAAAGGATGGCTTTGCGAGCCGATTTATCGCTGCGTGATTCGGTATGGATTGGAGCAGAAGGTCTTGTTTACAGGATATGTCAGCCAGGAGGACAGCCCTCTTTTGATGTGCGGCGCGAAGGCGTTTGTATTTCCGTCTTTATATGAAGGGTTTGGAATGCCGCCGCTGGAAGCGATGGCGTGTGGGACGCCGGTGATTACCTCCAATACGACAGCACTGGCAGAAGTGGCTGGGAACGCTTGCGCCGCAGTAGACCCGCTGTGTATGGATGAGATCAGCAGGGCAATGGAGAAAATACTGGATGACGGCGGATACAGGGAAACGTTAAGAAAAGCAGGGATACAAAGGGCATCCGAGTATACGTGGGCAAAGTCTGCGGCGCTTTTGATGGATGTCTATCAAAAGTGCCGGATGTTGAAAAAGGTGAAACAGGTGTGCAGAAAGTGATTGAAAAAAGAAGAACGAAGGTGCGGGCACGGATCAAGGAAATCTATGATTACCGCGAAATGATTGCCGCACTTGTAAAACGGGATTTAAAAGGCAGGTACAAAGGGTCTGCGCTCGGCTTTTTATGGACGTTTTTAAATCCGTTATTTCAGCTTGCAGTATATACAATGGTATTTTCCGTTATTATGAAATCAGGAATTAAGGATTATTATTTATTTTTGTTTGTGGCGTTAATTCCGTGGATCTTTTTTGGTACGTCGCTGACGGGCGGCGCGGGCTGTATCCTGGCGCAGCAGGATATGGTAAAGAAAATTTATTTTCCGCGGGAAGTGCTGCCGGTTTCTTTTGTTGTAAGCCAGTTTGTAAATATGCTGCTTAGTTTTCTTGTGATCTTTTTGGTGCTGCTGCTGGCGGGCTATACACTCCATCCGATGGCGCTGCTGTGCCTGCCGATAATTATGGCTGTGGAGTTTGTGCTGGCGCTTGGTTTTACATTTGCCGCAAGCGCGGTGACCGTTTATTTCAGGGATATGGAATATATATTGGGGATTCTTTCGATGGCATGGCAGTTTTTGACGCCGGTGATGTATTCTTTGGAACAGGTTCCGCAGGAAGTACGGTGGATTTTTTCTATGAATCCTATGACCTATGTGATTGTAGCGTATCGGGATATCCTGTACTTTGGAAAGCTGCCGCGGCTTGAGACATTGATTTTTGCACTGGTTTTGGGCGTGCTGGTATTGGCTGGCGGATGGATGGCATTTTGCCGTTTGCAGAGACATTTTGCAGAAGAAATGTAGGAAATAGCGAAGCGGAAAGGAAGGAAACAGGCTTGAAAGAATATGCCATTCAAGTAACAGACGTTACGAAAAGATTCAAAGTTTATCAGGATAAAGGGCATACGCTAAAGGAAAGGACACTCTTTCAAAAAAGAAGGAGCTATGAGCTGCGCAGTGTGCTGCATGGGATCAGCTTCTGTGTGGAAAAGGGGGAGGCAGTCGGGCTGATCGGCCATAATGGATGCGGCAAAAGCACGACGCTAAAGCTGCTGACCAAGATTATGTATCCTGACAGCGGCACGGTTGAGATGAATGGGCGTGTTTCCAGCCTGCTGGAGCTTGGTGCGGGCTTTCATCCAGACATGAGCGGCAGGGAAAATATCTATATCAATGCGGCGATTTTCGGACTGACCAAAAAGGAGATTGCAAAGCGGGAAAAAGCGATCATTTCTTTTTCTGAGCTGGAGGAATTTATTGACAATCCGGTGCGGACGTATTCTTCTGGGATGTATATGCGCCTTGCCTTTGCGGTGGCGATCCATGTAGAAGCAGAGATTCTTTTAATTGATGAAATCCTGGCTGTAGGGGATGCCAATTTTCAGAAAAAGTGTTTTGAAAAGCTCAAAGCTTTGAAAGCGGCGGGCATTACGATTGTGATTGTGTCTCATTCGCTTGGCCAGATCGAACAGATCTGCGACCGGAGCATCTGGATTGACAGCGGGATTGTTAAGGAGAGCGGAAAGCCGGAAACGGTGCATCAGCATTACCTTTGCTGTATGCATGACAGACAGCGGGAGAGGATGGAAGCAGAGAAAAAACATGATGAAATATGAAACAGAAATTGATTTTGACAGCAGAAATGTTATGACACTGCTGATTGATCTGATTGAAAACCACTCAAAAATACTGGAATTTGGACCGGCAAGCGGAAGGCTGACAAAGTATTTGAAAGAAACAAAGTCATGTGAAATGTGGATTGTAGAAATAGATGAAGAAGCGGCAAGGGCGGCGATTCCATATGCGAAAGATTTTGTGATCGGGGACATTATGGAATATGAGTGGCTGGAGAAATTTTCCGGGCAGTGTTTTGACTATATTCTTTTTGCGGATGTACTGGAACATTTGCAGCGTCCAGAGGAGGTGCTCCGATATGCGAAAGAATTATTAAAGGATCATGGAAAAGTACTCGTCTCCCTGCCGAATATTGCATATAACGGAGTGCTGGCCAGCCTGTATCATAATGTATTCCAATACCGGGAGACAGGTATTTTAGACCAGACACATCTGCATTTTTGGACGTCTCAAGAAGCCGTTTCGATGTTTGAACGCTGCGGATATGGCGCAAAGCTTGTGGATGCTGTTTATCAGCCGCTGAAAAATTCAGAATTTTCCCTGCAATACGATACGCTGCCATGCGTAGTTGCGGATGCGGTAAAAAGCAGGGCTTACGGAGAAGCTTATCAACTGGTCTTTCTGCTTGCAAAGGGCAGGCAGACGGAGACGGTGCAAAAGCTCATTCCATCTACAGGATATTATTTTATACAGACATTTACAGGAAGAGGGAATGACTGGGAGGATTATGAAGAGCATTCCATTCCTGTAGACCTTACGAAAGAGATTTGTTTTCAAACAAAGATTTCACGCCAGGCAGACAGATTCCGGCTGGACCCGCTGAATGCAGAATGTGTTGCAAAAGTAGTTGTAACAGATCAGTCCGGTGCCAAATTACAGGCAAAAGATGCGAACGGCATGTGGGTCGGGAATGTATTTTGCTTTGACCATAAAGATCCGCAGATCATCTATGATGTTTCAGAGGGCATAAAAACAGTAAAAGTTAAGATTCGATTTTTGATTTATCATCAAAAGGAAATCTATCAGTGGATCTGTCAAAGTATGAAGGAACAGAGTGACCGGATCGAGCAGAAGGAAGATTATATTGGACAGCAGCGCAAATATATCGAAATCTGTGAGCAGAAGCTTTGTGAGAGAAATGGAATCATCGAACAAAAGGAAAATTACATTTGTGAACAGCGTAAAATCTTAAATTATAAGGATAAAAAAATCCGTGAGCAGCATGGAACAATTGAACAAAAGGAAAATTATATTTGCGAGCAAAGAAAAATGATAGAAGAAAAAGAAATAGAATTACACCAAAATCAGGAAAAATTAAAAGAATATAATACTTTTATCAATCGATTTGGCATCAGGCAGTTATATCATTTTTACAAAAAACGATGTCAAAAAAGAGTTATACAAAAATAAAAAACGACAGCTCGTCAGGAGAAACAAAATGAAAAGCATTTTAATCTTAAATCCATATGTCTCCACACTTGGCGGAGGGGAGAAGGCAATGGGTTATTTTTGCAGGAGCCTGGAGGAATATTTTCATGATGATGTTCATATCGATATTCTTGTGTTTAATACATATGGAGTAGACGTCTTTGCAAAAGATTATATTGAGATAAAAGATTTAAACAGGCGTTTTGCAATTCAGCTCAAACATACGCATTTGAAAAAGATAGATCTTCCGATTTCAACCAACTGGAAGGAAACCGTGAAAAACAAATATCTGATTGAGCAAATATCAAGAGGATACGATTTGTTTGTCAATTTTATGTTTTTAAGCAAACATATCGGACATGCAAAAAAGAACCTCTACCACTGCTTTTTTCCGCCGAAGCGGTATGGAGCGGAGCTTCGGGGACGCGGCAGAGTGCTGGGGATGCTGTATGACCTGATGTTTTTCTTAAAGTACGATTTGTATATCAGCAATTCTCAGTATACGAACCACTGGCTGGCACAGTTTTGGAAGCTCAAAAGAAGGAACAGGGTGATCTATCCGCCGGTATTTTCTGAACAAGAAATGGAAGGGCGCTACATGGAATCGAAAAAGAAAAATATGATTTTAAGCGTCGGAAGGTTTTTTGTAGGCACGCACAGTAAAAAGCAGTTGGATATGGTGCAGTTTTTTATAGAATATGCAGACAGGCTTTCCGGTTATGAATACCATCTTGTCGGTTCGGTATCTGAGCGGAAAGATGACCTTGCTTATCTGGAGCAGGTGGAAGCGCTGGCAAGGAAGGCGGGCAACGTATCTGTGCATGTAAACTGCAAATCTGATACGCTGATGGAACTGTACCAGCAGGCAAAAATCTTCTGGCACGCGACCGGATACGGGATTGATGAAAATAAAGAGCCCGAAAAAATGGAACACTTTGGCATTACGACCGTGGAGGCAATGAGCTTTGGCGCAGTTCCGGTTGTTATAAACAAAGGGGGACAAAAAGAGACGGTGGAAGAAGGCATCAACGGCTTTCGATGGGATACCAAACAGGAATGTGTGGAAAAAACGTGCAGGCTGATTCAGGATGACCTCCTGCGAAAGAAGATGGCGCAGGAATCCGTAAAACGCGCCGGATACTATTCGATTGAGGAATTTGACAGGCAAAACAAAGAGGTGCTTCATGGGCTCAAAGTATGAGATATCGATAATTATCATCAATTATAATGGAAAACGCTTTATTGACCCGCTGTTTCAGTCGCTTCAAAAGATGCATACCGGAGGGCTTCGTTATGAGATTATTGTGGTAAACAATGGGGACGAGGATCAATCGATTGCTTATCTAAAAGAAACCTATGGTTCGATGGAGCAGCTAAAGGTCGTCGAGGCGGGCGGCAATCTCGGATATGCGGGCGGCAATAACCTGGGAGTGCGGCACGCAAAGGGCGAATATCTGGTCTTTTTAAACAATGATACGGCAGTAGATGCTGACTGGCTGGTCAATTTGTATCAGTTTATGAAGAAGCGTCCGGCGTGCGGGATGGCAAATGCGAAGCTTTTGTTTTATTATGATTTTCTTTCGATACGGTTTACGACAACGGACAAGGTCTTTTTGTCCAAAAAATTCAGGATCAATGGAAAAGAATACATCGTACAGGCGAAGTTCTGCAAAAATCTGCTGTATGAACAAGGCCGCCTTGTATGCTTTGGGCATTCAGAAATTGCGGTTCCTTTGCTTGACGGCTGCTGTGATACCGTGATCGAATGCTTTTGCATAGATGCATTTGGACAGGAAAATACGCTTGTTTGCTGCGGCAAAAAGGAGACGCTTTGCCGCGGAAGCCATGCTGTGGTGCAGGTTACGGGCAGCGAGGCGGGAAAGCTGCGATACAGCCTGGTGCAAAATGCCGGCAATGCGTTAAACAGCAGATATGATGGCTATGACATAGGGTTTGGCGAGCGGGACTGTAGGAAATATGAAAAGCCGTATGAGCTTGTGGGCGGATGCGGCGCCTGTATTATGATGCGCAAAGAGGATTTTGAAGCGTGCGGCAGATTCGATGAGCGGTTTTTTATGTATTATGAAGATATGGACTTGTCGTTTCGGCTAAAGAAGCTTGGAAAGACGATTATGTTCTGCCCCACAGCCGTTGTCCGGCATTTCCATACGGGCAGCAGCGGGGAATGGTCGCCGTTTTTCTGTTACCAGGTGAGCCGGAATAAGCTGCTGTTTGTATGGAAAAACATTTCAAAATGGAAGTTCGGCTATTATTTGGTGCGGCAGATGCTGCTGGCAGTTGTGAAGAGGAACAGGGAGCAGTTACGGGGGTGTTTGGATGCGGTACGGATGGTGGGAATGGGGAAAAGCGTTTCATATGTTAAGAATCATAGAGAGTGTGTTTGAGTATAAAGAAGGTTGGGATCTATGAATATGGATATCAGAAAGGGTAAAGTTCCATATGGAAGTATTGTTTTTAGTACGTTATTGTTTTTTGCCTGTTTCTTATTGCTGGGTAATCTTTCAAAAGTGAATCAAATGCCGCGTTACGAAACGATCGACGCGTCTGTAGCAGGATATATGGATTTTACAGATGCAGAGGAAACGGAGTTAACGATTGTCAGGGAAGATGCATTGGTTGTGATGCCGGGAGAAGGAACGAAACTATTTGCATCAGAAGTTTCGCTTGAGGAAGGAGATTTGTTCAACATCAGCTTTGAGGCAGACAATGGATCAGATCATGCGCCTGTATTTCATGTAGATTTGTTTACGCCAGATTATGATTATAACGGACAAGAATTTATTTGCACGATAGAGCCAGGGGCAGCAGTTTATAAAGGGATACTGCCTTATTACCGCAGCAGCCATCCGAATCAATGCCTATTGCGTATTTTTACGCTTGACGAAGCGGACGTTGCAATCAAAAATCTTTCAATAGAGCGCCAGATTGTTTCAGGCAGAGGATATACCATTGTGAGGATTTTTTTATGGATCTTGATGATGATACTTGTCTTATCTGGTTTTTGGACTGTTTTTTGGTTTATAAAATATGGTTCCGTTGTAAAAAAAAGATGGAAGGGCCAGGTGCTGTTATGCGATTACGGATTGTATCTGTGGATTACGCTTATCGTATTTGCTGTACTGGTGATCCTTTATCATGAAGCAGACATGAATTACCCGCTCGTTTATGTGAACGGGGATGAAATGGGTGTATATTACTTTGTTAAGACAATAAAAAATTTTGGGATTTCTCTAGTAAATACAATGGCAGGAGGAAAATCGGGAGCGGATGTGTTTGATTATCCGTTTTCGGACAGCCTTTCATTTATACTTGTAAAGTTTATAGGGATATTTACGGACCGCATATATTTCATTACAAATTTGTATTATTTTGCCTGTTATTTTTTAAATGCGTACAGCAGTGCGTATGTATTCAAAAAACTTGGCATCGGCAGGCAGACAGCAATCGTACTGTCTGTGCTGTATGGTTTTTCGCCGTATATCCAGCTTAGGTATGCGCATATGTGGCTGGTAGGGTACTATATGCTTCCGCTTGCATGTATGGTTGCAATCCATGTAATTCAGGATGATGGATACAAGAAACAGGAGGCTTTTAAAAAGAACACGGAGTTTTATCAGGCAATTTTAATATCTTATTTTTGTGGATTTACGGGTTTGTATTATGCATATTTTTCCTGCGCTTTATTTGCGGCTGCATTTGTGATTCGTATCTTAAATAAGAAAAGCCTGAAACGACAATGCTATCCGCTTGCTTATATTTTGGCAGTGTTGTCAGGAGTAGTGACAAATGTATTGCCGAATCTTTGCTATCGTATGCTTTATGGGGAAAATTCTGTCGGAGAGCTTAGTATAAGGAACAGTTCTGATGCAGAAGTGTACGGGATGAAATTTGTACAATTGATTTTACCGAGAAGCGGACACAGGATATCACAGCTTGCTTCTGTTACGGATCGTTATTGTTCTACGTATCCTTTAGTGAATGAAAACCTGACGGCTTCACTAGGCATTATTGCATCGGTGGGGCTGTTGGTTTCGATCCTTATGCTTTTTTATGACAGGGCAAAATACAAAGAAATTTCGTATTTGAATGCTGCGGTATTTTTCATTGCCACAATTGGAGGAATTGGAAGCTTGCTTTCCGTGATAGTAAAAACTCCAATGCGCTGCTATAACAGGATGTCGCTTATTATCATGTTTTTGAGTCTGGTGATTGTGGGCAGGCTGTTGGACGAGCTGAAAAAGAGATTGTCTTTGAGGAAGTTTAAAGTTGCTTTACTGCTTGTGGCAGCCATAGGATTATTTGACCAGACAGCTCCGTTTCTTACGCCGGATTATTCGGAATTTGAATCAACAAGCGAATTGATTGCACAGATTGAAGAAAATATGGAAAGCGGCGATCTGATTTTTCAGTTGCCATACAGTAATTGGCCAAGCGGTGTTACATACAAAAATCATATCGGTTATATAGAGTCTGATAATCTGCGGTGGAGCTATGGGGCTATGCAGGGAAGAGAGGAGGGAAACTGGCAGCAGTTGGTTGCTTCTTCTCAGGTACCGTCCATGATTGCACAGTTGAAAGGAGCTGGATATCATGGAATTTATCTGGATTTTGCGCTGTATAGAAATATATATGGGCAAGAACAGGCAGACGATTTTTTGAAAGATCTTGTAAGAGAGCTTGGAAACGAACAGTTGAAAAGTGCGGATGGAACAATTTATTTTTGGAATATAAAATAACAGATTTTTAGGGTTAATAAGACAAATAGTGGGAGGAAAGTACAAAGCTGTACATAAGGAACAATGTTAAGAGTGATACAGGTCGGATATGGGTATTGGGGAGCAAATATTACAAAAAAACTAATCCGCTCGCCCGAGTTTGATTTAAAGGCGGTCTGCGAGATCCTGCCCGAAAGGGCAAAAATGGCGAGGGAGGCATTGCCGGAGGCAGTCATGGTAAGCAGCCGCTATGAAGAATATTTGTTTGATGCCGGGATTGACGCGTTTATTATTGCGACACAGACGGAATACACGTTTGAAATAGGCATGAGGGCGATGCAGGCGGGCAAGCACGTGTTTATGGAAAAACCGCTTGCGACAACGGTAGAGCGCTCCCTAAAGCTGGGGGAGCAGGCGAAAAAGAAGCAGGTGGTCCTGCACTGTGACCATATCATGCTGTACAACCCGTATTACCGTTTTATTAAGGGGCTCTATGATGCGGGGGAGCTAGGCGAGCTGATTTATTTTGATGTAGAAAAGCTGAACTTAGGCCCGGTCCGCAAGGACGTCAACGCGCTGATGGACCTTGCGGTACATGACATTGCAGTCATTGACTGGGTCACAGGCGGGAAAGAGCCGTCGCAGGTGTCTGCATTTGGGGAAACGCCGTTTGGCAGGCAGGAGACGCTTACCTACCTGACTTTAAAGTACGAAGGGTTTTTGGCGCATTTAAAGTCAAGCTGGGTATCCCCGTTAAAAGTGCGCCAGACGGTGGTCGCAGGCACGAAAAAAATGGTGGTTTTTGACGATATGAGCCATGAAAAAGTAAAGGTCTATGACTGCGGGATCGATGTGGTCCCTGCAAAGGAATATGCGGACTATGCGTTTTTAAGCAGGCGCGGGGATATTTATATCCCGAATATTGAATTTGAAGACTCCCTGCAAAACAGCCTGGAGGCTTTCGCAGGGTGCGTGCAGGCAGGGAGGCAGTCCTTGTCCGGCCCGGGGCCTTCTTTGCGCGTGATGAGGGTTTTAGAACGGGCACAAAAGGAAATGGTTTCCTAATGGGAGGTGGCAGTATGGTACAGGTTCCAGTAACAAAGCCATATTTTACAGAGGATGAATACAAGGGGGTAGAACGTGTCTTACGCTCCGGGTGGGTGGCACAGGGCGCGGAAACCGCCAGGTTTGAGCAGGCGGTCGCAAAACATGAGCATGTCGGCTTTGGCGTGGCGGTATCGTCCTGCACAGCGGCGCTGCACCTGGCGCTGGTCGCCGAGGGGGTAAAAGAAGGAATGGACGTGGTTGTCCCGGCGTTTACCTTTGTGGCAACGGCAAACGCGGTAATACAGGCAGGGGCAGTGCCGGTCCTTGCAGATGTCAGCCAGGAGACATACAACATTGACGTGGACAGGCTGTATGGGCTGGTCCGTGAAGGCTATGTACAGCAAGGCGGCAGGATGGTGAGCCGGGCGTCTGGGAATGTTTTATGGGGGATTGTGCCTGTGCACCAGTTTGGGCTGTGCTGTGAGATAGGGCGCATCAATGCGCTTGCAAAGGAGTATGGGCTTAAGGTAATCGAAGACGCCGCGTGTGCGCTTGGCTCCCAAATAAGCGGCGCCCACCCGGGCGGCTTTGGCAATACAGCCTGTGTCAGCTTCCATCCAAGAAAGTCCATTACGACCGGGGAAGGAGGGATGGTGCTGACGGATTGTGAGGCAGCGGCTGTGCGGATGAGGGAGCTGCGCTCCCATGGGTGCAAGGCGCCTTCGGAAGAGCGGCACAAGGCAGCGGGGTTTTTGCTGCCGGAATACCTTGAGGCTGGGTACAATTACCGGATGACGGATATCCAGGCTGCGGTTGGGAACGCACAGGTAAAAAAGCTGGACGCTATCCTGGAAAAAAAGCGCGCAAAGGCGGCAGTTTATGACATGCTGCTCAAAGAAAGGCTGCCGTGGCTAAAGCCGCCTGCTGCGCCAGAGGGGTATTTCCATACGTACCAGTCTTATGTCTGTATGCTGGATTTGGCACAGCTTGGGGCTTCTTCCGTAGAGGAGGGAGGCAGGTGGCGCAACGCGCTGCTTGCAGGGCTGGAGCGGGAAGGCGTTGCGACGCGCCAGGGCACACATGCGGTGCACCTGCTGGGTTATTATAAAAAACGGTTTGGGTATGCGCCAAAAGATTTCCCAAACGCGTATGCATGTGACCGTCTGTCAGTCGCGCTGCCTTTATTCGCGCAGATGGAAGGGCAGGAGCAGGAGCGTGTAGCCCAATTGATTTGCAAAATAAGCGCCTGCGTCAGATAGGGCAGGAATGAAAGGAGAGACATGGTTAGGGCAGGGATTATCGGGTTTGGCTATATGGGCCATTTCCATCTGGAAAAAGCGCGCTGCTTCCCGAATGTAAAGGTGGTAAGCGTATATGATACGGCGGAAGAAAAGCGAAAAGAGGCACAGGCACAAGGGCTTGTTGCCTGCCGGACACTGGAAGAGTTTTTATCGTCCGGCATTGACCTTGCGGTGGTTGCGACCCCGAACCAGTGGCACTGTGCATATGCGCAGGCTGCAATGCGGGCAGGCATCCACGTAGTGTGTGAGAAGCCTGCTGCGCTGTCCGTCAAGGAGATGGAACAGGTAGCCGCATGTACAAAAGAAACTGGGAAGTTTTTTACAGCCCACCAGCAGAGGCGGTGGGACCCGGACTTTAGGGCAGTATGCGAAGTGGTAAGGAACGGCAGCATCGGCAGGGTGACTACGATTGAGTCCCGTGTGATGGGGGAGAGGGGCGTGTGCTTTGGCTGGCGCGCGGACCCGGCTGCCGGCGGCGGGATGCTGTATGACTGGGGCGTGCACTTGGTTGACCAGATGCTGGTGCTGTTTGCAGGGCACAAGGTTACCAGCGTGTATGCGCGCACGCTGAGCGTGCTGACTCCGGCTGTGGATGATTTTTTTGAGGTTATGATGTTTTTTGACAACGGCGTTTGTGCAAGAGTGTCTGTTGGGACTTTTGCGCTGCAAAAGCTGCCGCGGTGGTATGTGTTTGGCGACAGGGGCTCCATGCGCCTGGATGGTTTTTCAGGCACCGTGGGCGGCGTCTCGCGTATACGAGGGGAGGTCGAAGGGTTTGACAGCGTTGTAGGGCAAAAGTGCCTTGGCCCAAGCAGGACGATGGCGCCTTTGCGCCCGGAACAGGTGGAGCAGGTAGCGCTGCCGCAGCAGGAAAACATGGAGCTGGCATTTTGGGAAAATTTGGTGCAGGCGGCAGAAGGCGCGGGCACGCCTATTGTTACAACCGGGCAGCTCTTGCGCCAGCTACAGGTAGTTGAAGCGGCTTTTTTATCAGCAGGAAAGAATGAAGTCGTCAAGACATTGATCTGACGAAAACCAGTGAAATACAGAAAAAGGGCAATGGTAGGAAAATGAAAAAATTAGAATTCCCAGACAGGATTACAATAGAGCTAACAAACCAATGCAACGTGTCATGCTCCTTCTGCCCGCGGCAGAAAACGCAGATGGGCATTGGGCATATGGATATGGCATTGTATAAAAAGATCATAGATGAAGCGGCTATGCACCTTCCGGTGAAGGCAGTGCTTTTTTTCCGGGGAGAGTCCCTGCTGCACCCGCAGTTTGGAGAATGCTTAAGGTATGCGAAGGAAAAGGGGCTTGGGCCGGTGCAGTTTGCATCCAACGGGCTTGCGCTGGACGGGCAGGCGGCAGGGCAGATGCTGGATGCAGGCATTGACTTTGTTTCCTTTAGCCTGGATACATTAAGCCCCGAGGTGTACCAGGCTACGAGGAAGCACGGGGACCTAAAGGCAAGCATGGAACATGTCATCCGGCTGGGTGAGATGTGCAGGGAGCGAAAAAGCAGGGGGCTGCCGGCGCCTGTGCTTCAGGTTTCCACAATCGAGCTGGAAGAGTACAGGCAGCACCAGCAGGAATTTATCGATTTTTGGAAACAGCATGTGGATATCGTAAGGGTCTATTATGAGCATGATGAAAAGGGGAAGTTCAAAGATACAGCGGTCGCCGCAAAACTTCCGGCAATGGATGGGAGAAAGCCATGCCGCAAGGTGTTTACGGATATGCTGGTCTACTGGGACGGGAGGCTTGCGCTGTGCAATTACGATTGGGATGGCGGGCTTGGGCTGGATGTCAATGGGATGTCCCTGTATGAAGCATGGCATAGCGGGCCGTATGAAAGCATCCGCAAGATGCAGCAGGAAGGCAGCTTCAGGGAAGGGCTGATTTGCAGGGAGTGCGAGCACTGGAGGATTGATTATATGCCTGAAGGGTTTTTAGGGAAGATGTACCGGAAGGATGGGACATGCTAGACATAGGGCAGGGATTAGGAGGGATTGGGTTTGAGCCAGGGATGGGATTTTGGAGAAGCGTTTGAGGCTTATATGAGGCAGAAGCGGGAAGATATGCGGAAAAAATATGACAGGGTCCTTCCAACTGGGGAGCTGGTTTTTAACCGTTTTGAGAAAGCTGCGTATTTAAGCTGCGGGGAAGGCTCTTCTATCTATGATACGAGCGTAGTTCTTGGGGGGGGGTAGAGATTGGCAGCCATGTATGGGTGGGCCCTTACACCATTTTAGATGGGAGCCATGGCAGGCTTGTGGTCAATGATTTTGTGAGCATTGACGCCGGGGTGATGGTTTATACACATGATTCTACCAAATATCATGTATCTGGCGGGAAAAGCCCTTTTGAGCAGGGCGATGTGGTGATTAAAGGACATACTGTAATTGGCACGATGAGCATGGTTGGGTGTAATGTGACAATCGGAGGGCATTGTGTCATTGGGGCGCACAGTTTTGTAAATCAGGACGTGCCGGATTACAGCATTGCCGCAGGGGTGCCTGCAAAGGTGATAGGAAGGGTAGTCCTGGATGGGAATGATGTGCGCTTTGAATATTTTTAAGGGACGATGTTACGGGAGTAAAGTGTAGATGAAGCGTGTGGTGTTTATTGGGAGCAAGGAGCCGGGGCTTGCCGTGTTAAAGAAACTGTACCAATTGGACAAAGGTTCTTTGGCAGGATGCATTACCATGGATGATAGCGGCGATACGAGAAGCTGTCTCGGCAAGTTTCGGGCATATTGCGCACAAAATGCAATTAAAATGGAGGTATTGTCAAAAGCAGCAGAGCTTGCCCGCGTACTTGGCGTATGGAAGCCGGACCTGTGCTTTGTATCGGGATGGTACTTTTTAATTGATAAAAAGACAATTGACAGCATCCCAATGGGAATGGCTGGCATCCATTATTCTTTATTGCCTGCCTACCGGGGGTTTGCGCCGCTTGTGTGGGCAATGATCAATGGGGAAAAAGAGGCAGGGTTTTCCATTTTTCGTATTTGTGAGGACATGGATGAAGGGGACATATGGGCGTCTGGGACAGTTGAAATCTTACACGGGGATTACATTTCAGATGTTATAAAAAAAGTGAATGCTTCTGTTTTGGAGCTTCTTTCGCAAACATATGATGGCATTGTGCATGGAAAAATTAAGCCAAAAAAGCAGAGCGGGACACCGGTATATTGTGCAAAAAGGATTCCAGAAGATGGGAAAATCGATTGGAAAAAGCCTGCCAGCGATGTTTATAATTTTATCCGGGCGCAGGCGCCGCCATATCCAGGCGCTTTTACCATATACAAGGGAAGCAGGCTGTATATTAAAAAAGCGCAGGAGCAAAAGGGGACGTATTACGGGATGCCAGGGCAGGTAGGGCAGATTTTTGAGGATGGCGTTTTGGTTATATGCGGGGATTCTAAAGGAATCCTGCTGACAGAGGCAGAGTATGGCGGGAAAGAGCTGTGTGCAAAGGAACTACTTCATTCACTAAATATCAGATTATAGGCAGGATGGAAAACAAATGATGTATCAAGGAATTTCAGTAGTGGTTCCCTTCTTAAATGAAAGCGAAGGGATTGGGCTGTTCTGTAGGGAGATAGACCAGTATGCGGCAGGAGCCAGCTTTTTTATAGAGCTGGTATTCGTGGACGATGGTTCCAGCGACAATACGGCAGAGATCATCGGGCGGTTTTCTTTTCAAAATATAGCCAGTGTAAAAATCATCAGGCTGTCTAAAAATTTTGGCTCCCACGCGGCGGTAAGGGCTGGGCTGCAATATGCCGGGTATGATATATGCACATGGATGGGCAGCGACTTACAGGAGCCGGTTAAATTTTTGGAAATTTCAATGGCTAAAATGGAACAGGGGTATGATGCGGTATATATTGAAAAGGAAAGTATCGATATATCCAAATGCAGCCGTTTGTTTTCAAAACTGTATTCTATGCTTATCAGAAAGTATGCCGTCAACAATTTTGGTTCTGGCGGCATCAGCAATATTGTGTTCAACGCAAAGGTCAAACAAATGCTGAATGAAAATGTAGAGGGCAATTCTGCGGTCAACCTTCAAATTATGGACGCGGGCTTTCGGGGGATAACGATCCCGATGAGGTTTTCTGCACGTGCGGCAGGCAAGTCAAAATGGACGCTTGCAAAAAAGGTCAAGCTATTTATTGATTCTTTTGTGTCATTTTCATTTATGCCTCTGCGGGCTGTAAGCATAGCTGGGATTAGCATGTTTTTTTTAGGGATGGCGTTTGGGCTGCTTACAGCTATTAATAAAATCCAAAACCCGCAGGTTCCAGTTGGCTATTCTACGGTCGTCTGCATCCTGGCGCTAGGCTTTGGAATTACAAATATTGCACTTGGGGTTATTGCTGAATATTTATGGAGGACTTATGATGCCGCAAGAAAAAGGCCGGTTTTTCTTGTTTCAGAGACGAAAGTAGTAAAACAATTAGAAAGAAGTAACGGATGATGGAAAATCGCAACCGGTTTATGGCTTTATACGCTGCATTTTTGATTTATTCTTTATCGGCTGTCTGCGCAAAAATTGCTGCCCAGCAGCCTGTGCTTGAAACGGCATTGCTGTTTCTGGGGCTGGAAATTGTGTGCCTGGGCTTTTATGCGGTTTTATGGCAGCAGGCATTAAAGAGGTTTTCTTTAGTAACGGCAATGGCGCATAAGGGCGTTGTGGTAATCTTTAACCTGGCATGGTCCGTGCTGCTTTTTCAGGAAACAATTACGGTGTACAATGTCGCAGGCGCAGCGGTTATCATTGGGGGGATTTGTGTTGTCTCTTCGGATGGCTGACGTTACATAACAGTAAGGGGGAATTATGGAAAAATATACAGTAGGGATGAAAGCGCAAATGACGAAAACAATTTCAGAAAGCGACGTCTATTTATTCGCAGGCATAACGGGGGATTTTAACCCGTTGCATGTAGATGCGGAAGCGGCAAAAAAAGGTTTTTTTGGGAAAAGGGTTGTGCATGGGATTTTGGTAACCGGCTTGTTTTCGGCAGCAATTGGGACGAAGCTTCCAGAGCGGGGGGGGGTATTTGCCTATTTGGAGCAGGACGCGAGGTTTCTAAAACCGGTATTTATTGGCGATACGGTTACAGCCGTTGTGAAACTGGTAGAAATCATCAACCAAGAGAAAAAAATATGGAAATTATCTACAGAAGCCTTTGTGGGCAGCCAGGAAAAAGTGGTGGAAGGCTATGCTGTAGTGAAAATGATACCGGAAAGTGGATGAAAGGAGTGGGCTTGTAAAGGTATGAAGTTAACAGAGCTGAGGCTGGAAGGCAGTGAGAAAATATTAGCGGATTATACTTTTGACAGGATGGGAACGCTAAATGCAGAGGGAAATAGCATATTATCTTATTTAACTGGAGAAAAGTTTTTGGCAGGAGCGTTGAATGAGCGCATTTCCTGTTTGGTATGCACAGAGGGGCTGTTGGGAAAACTGCCTGGGCATATCAAAGGAATCCTTGTATCAAAGGACCCCGCAGGGACTTTTTACCGGATACATAATGAATATGGCAGGCGCAGGGAAAGCTTCCAAAGCAGGATTGGCACAAATTGTGAAATCAGCCCTCTGGCATATATTGCGCCGTTGAATGTACAGATTGGGTGCCATGTCAGGATAGAAGAATTTGCTTCTATTAAGGAAGGCTCCTGCATTGGAGACTATTCGGTTATACGGGCGGGCAGCGTCATTGGAGGGGAAGGGTTCCAGTTTCCGGTTACTTCCACAGGGATTCTTGCCGTCCGGCATTACGGCGGGGTTGTAATTGGCAAAAATGTGGAGGTCCAGCAGCTATGCAATGTTGCGAGGGCTGTTTTTCCATGGGATGATACTGTGATTGGGGATGATACGAAGCTGGATGCGCTCGTCCATATTGCACATGCAGACAAGGTCGGGCGAGGCTGCCGCATTACAGCAGGGGTGTCTGTTGCAGGAAGCGTATGCATTGGGGATGGGGCGTGGCTTGGGGTCAATGCTGTGGTCCGGGACGGGATAAGGATTGGCAAACATGCAAGGGTTTCCCTAGGCTCAGTTGTTACAAAAAATGTGGGAGACGGGGAAACCGTTACTGGGAATTTTGCTGTCAGCCATAAGCTGTTTATAGAAAATATGAAAAAGGCGGCAGGGAAAGGATAGCGGTGCTACAGGTGAAGCGTGAGAATAAAGACGTATTTTTAACATTTGATATGGACTGGGCAGATGATGGCGTTTTAAAGTATTTTCATAGCCTTATCTGCGAATTGGGCATATACGGCACACTGCATGTTACGCACCAGACACCTGCCCTTGCTGAAATCAGGAAGGAAGGGCGGCTGGAATTGGGGATACACCCGAACTTTAATAAGCTGCTGGATAATACGGAGTGCCGTGGCACGGACTTTCGCCAAAAAGTGCGTGAGCTGTTGGAAATCGTGCCGGAGGCTGTTTGTGTAAGGTCGCATTCACTCGTAAGCGGAAGCCCAGTCAGCAGGTGCTTTGCAGAAAACAAGCTGAAATATGAGTCTAACCTGCTGTATTTTCCGGGGGGGGGTGAAAATATAAAGTGTTACAAGGATATTTGGGGCATTGTGCAGGTGCCGATTATTTTTGAAGATGATGTATGCCTGCAAATGAAGGCGTGGCACCATGCCGCGCAGTATTTGGAAAGCGGGTTTCAGCCAGCCAGGGTATTCAATTTTCATCCAATCCATATTTTTTTAAATACAGACACAATGGAACGTTATGAAAAAGCAAAAAAATATACAGACAACTATACGCTGCTGAAACAATTTATTAATAAAGAGCGTTATGGGGTCAGGGATTTATTTGAAGAATTGGTATGCCTGGCGAAAGAAAAAGGGTACCGGTTTTGCCGGCTGCGGGAAATGGATGTGTAAGCGATGTGCCGATATTTTTTAATAGCAATCTTTTCGGGAATCTTGTCCTGTTTTTCACAAGTATTATTAAAAAAGAGCGCTGGCTGCAAGAAGCAGCCGCTATGGAAGGAATATGTGAACCCATACGTAATCACAGGCTATGGGATAATGGCGGCTTGCATGGTTTTAACAGTCATTGCTTATAAAGGGGTGCCGTTTAAATACGGCGCTGTGCTGGAATCCCTGGCATATTTGTACATTATGGTGTTAAGCAGGGTGTTTTTAAATGAGGAAATTACAAGAAAAAAAGCGGCAGGGAATTTTATAATCGTAGCAGGAGTAGTCTTGTTCAGCCTTGGGGCGTAAAGGAGGTAAGAGGGCATGGAGGTAAAGGTTTTAGATTTGAAAAGGCAGTATGGCATAATACAGCATGAAATCGAGCAGGCTGTCTGCGAACAGATGCAAAGCGGCAGCTATATCGGCGGGGGTGCGGTTGCCAGGTTTGAGCAAAGGTTTGCACAATATATAGGCGTAAAACATGCAGTCAGCGTAAACAGCGGGACGGACGCGCTTGTGATTGCGCTGCGGGCGCTGGGCATAAAGCGAGGCGACGAGGTAGTCACTACGCCGTTTACTTTTTTTGCAACGGCAGAAGCAGTCGCTGCGGTAGGGGCAGTGCCAGTATTTGCTGACGTAAAAGAAGATACGTATAATATCGACCCTGACGCCATAGAAGAGAAAATTTCTGAAAAAACAAAAGCAATCCTGCCGGTACACTTGTTTGGGCAGATGGCAGAGATGGGAAGGGTCAAGGAGCTTGCTGAGAAATACCATCTTGCCGTGGTAGAAGACGCCTGCCAGTCAGTCGGCGCTTCTTTTTTTGGAAAGAAGGCAGGCTCCCTTGGGGATGCAGGGTGCTTTTCCTTTTTTCCGACGAAAAACCTGGGGGCGTTTGGCGATGGCGGCATGGTTACTACAAACAATGATGAGACGGCGACCATATGCAGGGCGCTAAAAGAGCATGGGATGGCAGAAAACGGCGCAAAGGCAAGGCTTTTCTTAGAAGGCGCCGAGGAGGAAGCAGCGGGCGCAGTATCAGGCGATGGGCTGTATAACCCTTACAAATACTATAATTACCTGGTTGGGTATAATTCCAGGCTGGATGCGGTCCAGGCAAGGGTATTGGATATCAAGCTGGGCTACTTGGATGGCTTTAATGCCAAAAGGAGCGGGATCGCCGCATATTACAGCCAGCAGCTTGAGGGCTGCGGCGGCATACAAACGCCGAAGGTGGCAGATGGGGCAGTTCCCGTGTGGCACCAGTATGCGCTCCGGTGCAGCCAAAAAGACGCGCTGGGCAAGTTTTTGGCATCAAAAGGCATTGCAAGCGCAGCGTTTTATCCTGTGCCGCTGCATTTACAAAAAGCATTTTCCTGCCTTGGGTACCAAAAAGGGGACTTGCCTGTGGCGGAGATGCTTGCAGGGCAGACCGTGTGCCTGCCCGTATTTCCAGAGCTAACGGCAAACGAGGCACAGTATGTTGCGGAAAATGTAAAAGCTTTTTTTAAAGGATAGGAGGGGAGGAAGCTATGCCAGTTTTTATTCACCCAACAGCAGAAGTGTCTGAAAAAGCGAAGCTGGGCGAAGGGACAAAGGTCTGGAACCAGGCGCAGGTAAGGGAATACAGTACGGTCGGCAGGGACTGCGTCATCAGTAAAAATGCTTATATTGATATAAAAGTAGCCATTGGCGACCGTGTAAAAGTGCAGAATAATGTGAATATTTACCATGGGGTCGAAGTTGGGGACGATGTCTTTCTGGGGCCTGGCATGACGTTTACAAATGACCTGTACCCAAGGGCGTTTCAAAAAGATTGGAAGGTTACAAAAACATATGTAAAAAAAGGGGCATCGATCGGGGCGAATGCGACAATCGTATGCGGGAATACGATTGGAGAATACGCAATGGTAGGCTCTGGCAGCGTGGTGGTAAAAGACGTGCCCGCATATGCGCTTGTTGTTGGAAACCCGGCAAAGCAGGTAGGGTGGGTTTGCAAGTGCGGGCAACGGATGGAAGGGGAGATTTGTGCAAAATGCGGATATCGTAAAAAATTAGAAACTTAAGTGTTATGTGCCCTATGGGTGCGAAAGGAAGGAGGGTGCTATCAGATGTTCAAGGGAAAAATAGCCGCCGCTACGCCAATAGCGGCGACTGGCCTCTTATGAGGTATTAGGTTTGTTGTTTGAGAGGGAGAGCTGCTTTTGCGGTTTCCCTTGTTTTTTTATACCACATCAAAAACAGTATTCGAGCCTGTATTTCATTTTATCCGGCACATATCGAAAAAATCCCAGGACTGGAACCAACAGTAGTGACAAAAGAAACAAAAAATGTTATGATAAATTAACGAATTTCAAGGCGTTAACAAAGCATTCATAATGTAAATAAGGGGGACACCAATGCCAGTTTCAGCAGCATGTATGCTCCCGCACCCGCCGCTTATCATCCCACAGGTCGGCAGGGGCGAGGAGAAAAAGATACAAAAAACAATAGAAGCCTGCCGTCAGGCAGCACAATTGATCGCGCAGCACCAGCCGCAGACGGTTGTGGTGATTTCACCGCATCAGGTGATGTATGCAGACTATTTTCATATTTCACCGGGAAAAACTGCGAGAGGGGATTTTGGACAGTTTCGTGCAGGGGAGATCACCATCGAAGCTGCCTACGATACACAATTTGCAGCAAAGCTGTGCAGCCTTTCACACGAAAAAAACATTCCTGCCGGGACGCAGGGACAGCAGGAAGCACGGCTTGACCATGGAACGATGGTGCCGTTATATTTTGTAAATCAGTATTGGCGGGAGTACCAGCTTGTCCGTATCGGGCTGTCAGGAATGCCGCTGCGCACCCATTACGAGCTTGGACGGTGTATCCAGGCGGCAGCGGAGGAGCTGTGCCGAAAGACGGCGGTGATTGCAAGCGGTGATCTGTCGCACAGGCTTAAGGCGGACGGGCCGTATGGCTATCAGAAAGAAGGGCCGGAGTATGACAGGCGTGTGATGGATGTGATGGAGGCAGCGGATTTTTTGGAGCTGCTTCATTTTTCAGACGATTTTTGCGGAAAAGCAGGCGAGTGTGGGCACCGCTCTTTTACGATGATGGCTGGGGCACTGGACGGGCGAAAGGTAAAGGCAAAGCGCCTTTCCTATGAAGGGCCGTTTGGGGTAGGTTATGGAGTTTGCACATATGAGGTGGACGGTGATGGAAAAACAGACGGCAGAAGGGTTTAGAAAAAAAGTCTATACAATAGAAGATATTTATGCATTGCCGGTTGGAGAACGTGCCGAGCTGATCGACGGACAGATTTACAGTATGGCGCCGCCAAGCTGGACACACCAAAAAATATTTTCGATTCATGTATGCTGAAAGGATTGCAGAGAGCAATTTATGCCTCTATAAAGCATGATAAAGAATTTTATCAAATCTCATATTAGAAAGGATTTTCCTATGACAATACAAAATAACCAAGAGGACGCCTATGTGCAGCTTGCACGCAGGACAATTGAGGAATATGTGCAGACAGGCAGACAGATCAAGGTGCCTGAAAACCTGCCTAACGAAATGTATCAGGACAGGGCAGGAGTTTTTGTTTCCATTAAAATCAAAGGCGAAAGCGAAAGCGCACTGCTGCTGCGCGGCTGTATCGGGACGATCCAGGCTGTGCAGCCGTCGATTGCACAAGAGATTATCCATAATGCGGTCAGCGCTGCGGTAAAAGACCCGAGGTTTTCGCCGGTGACGCCGGGCGAGCTGGACAGGCTTGTTATCAGTGTGGATGTGCTGGGCGGCATGGAGCGGATTGCTTCTATAAAAGAGCTGGATGTCAAACGGTATGGCGTTGTTGTGACAAAAGGATACCGGCGCGGGCTGCTGCTGCCGAACCTGGAAGGCGTGGATACGGTAAAAGAGCAGGTTGCGATTGCAAAGCAGAAGGCTGGCATCGGGGAAACGGAAGAAGGCGTGATGCTGGAACGGTTTGAAGTGGTGCGCCATGTATAAGGTGTTTTTTATGCTATAAAAACCGGAAAGGAAGGAAACAACATGGAAGTGGTTTGCCAGACATGTATGCATCATTGCAGGCTTAAGGAAGGGCAGCGCGGCAGGTGCGGGGTGCGCAAAGCAGAAGGCGGGAAGGTTGTGTGCGAAAATTATGGCATGGTTACGGCGCTGGCGCTTGACCCGATAGAAAAAAAGCCGCTGAAAATGTTTTGCCCAGGCAGCAGGATTTTATCGGTTGGCAGTTATGGGTGCAATTTCAAGTGCCCGTTTTGCCAAAATTATGAGATTTCAATGGAGTATCAGGCACAGGCGCAAAAAGCTGTCTATTTGCCTAAAGAGCAGCTTGTACAAAAAGCGCTGGAGTATAAAAGCGCTGGAAATATCGGGGTGGCGTTTACGTATAACGAGCCTCTTGTCGGATGGGAATATGTGCTGGATACGGCAAAGCTGGTGAAGCAGGCAGGCATGAAAACGGTATTGGTCACGAATGGGTCTGCTTCGCTGGAAGTGCTGGAAAAATTGCTGCCTTTCATCGATGCGATGAATATTGATTTGAAATGCTTTCGGGAGGATGGCTACCGCAGGCTTGGCGGTGATTTGGAGACGGTAAAGGCGTTTATCAAAAGGGCGGCTATGGGCTGCCATGTGGAGCTGACGACGCTGATTGTGCCGGGGCTGAATGATGACGCCGCGCAGATGGA
Organism: uncultured Eubacterium sp.; assembly: GCA_947090545.1. GTDB lineage: Bacteria > Bacillota > Clostridia > Lachnospirales > Lachnospiraceae > Eubacterium_J. The sequence goes on from CAMUPC010000031.1 coordinate 25,275, forward strand.
AGAGGAAGCAAAGTGGATCGGAGCAAAGATTCCGCTGCATGTGACACGCTTTTTTCCGCGGTATCAGATGCAGGAGGTACAGGCTGCGGACGTGCAGACGGTGTACCGGATGGCAAATGTGGCGGGGAAATATGTGGAGCATGTATTTGTAGGGAATTGCTGAGGGAGGGAAGATTTTATGCGTACAGAAACAATGCTTGCCATATACGATAATTTAAAAAAAGATCATTCACAAAAACAGCAGCAAAAACAAATACGCCTGCTTCAAACAATCCTTAAGGTCAACCAGGACGTTACGAGACAGGGATTGTCTATCATTGAAAACAGCGAACAAGAAACGGCAGAATTTCCAATGCTTTGGAAAGGGCTGCAATTGGCAAGAAACGGAATGGAACCGCGGGATATTGAATCGATCTTGTTAAATACGGCATTTGCCAACGAGGTCGACTTAATGGAAAGCCTGCTCATCATCGACGGGGTTTACTGCATCCAGACAATGCGCTCCCCAGATACAACGATGGAATGGCTGCTGTCACATTTCTGTTTCCCGGCGCAGGAGCAGCTAACACAATGCTTGCAGGATCAAAAGCTTTCTTGCTGTAGGCCGTTAAGCAGGGCGGAAATAGAAGAATTGCTCAAAGGGCAGGATGCGCAGGGACATCGTGCGTAAGGCGAGGCTGTATGTTTTCCGCCGCGGCACGGTAAGCGCCCGGTGTCTGCGCAAATTTTTTCTTAAAGCTCCGGTTAAAGTGGGACAGGTTTTCAAAACCGACTTCCTGCGAGACGGACAGGATAGTAGAATCCGAAGCAAGCAAAAGCCTTGCCGCCATCGTCAGCCGGTAGTCATTTAGATAGGTAATAAAAGACATTCCCATGGCGTTTTTAAAATACTTCATAAAATGCGACGGGCTGTAGTCGCAAAAGCCCGCGATTTGTTCAATCGTGATTTTTTCCTGAAAATGGGTTTCTACATATTTCAGGATCATTTTTAATTTTTCCAGGGAAGCAAGCTGCACGTTAGAAGCCGACATTTCCTGCTGGCCTGCAAAGATTTCGTAAAACAGCGCGTACAGGCAGCTTTTAATCGCGAGCTGGTACGCGTGCGGGAATGTCTTGCAGATCTCATCAGCATGGTCTAGGCAGCCCGCGATTGCAGAATATCTTTGATCCCGCGGCGTATAGATATTTTTTGCAAGGATATTGGAATGCTGCAAAGGCGCAAGAAACCCCAGGCTGCTGCTGTCATTGCTTTTCGAGAGCAGCATCGTTAAGTCAAACAGGATATTTTCGTATTCCAGCCGCACGTTTTCATACTGTGAGATACCGTGGAGCTGCCCCGGCGCCAGCAGGATAATATCGCCTTCTTTGACAAGGGCAGTGGACAGGTCGACTGATACGGTGCCGATGCCTTTTTTAATATAGATGATCTCCATTTCCTGATGCCAGTGCAGCGGCACAGATAAAAAATCCTGCGGGATACAGCAAAGGTAGGTGTTGTATGGGAAGGATGCGTCAAAATGGGTTTTCTTTTCCTGGTAGCTTTCGTAGTCTGACAGATTCATCTGGAATTCCCTCCATATTTGGTTTGAAAAAATGGCAGCATTCAGTTGTTGATAGGATTGTATCATATCATCGTAGGATACTGCAAGAATAATGTCCATATTTTAACATATAATACATGCAGCACAGGAAAGTGAATGGCGGGGATATTGTTTCGGCTAAGTGCTGCATTTTTTGAGAAAGGGACGCTGGAGGAAGGGGAGCGGGGCTTGCTTCCTGTTCCGATTCCAAAATGTAAGGAGCCCTAAGCATCCTGCGCAGCGCTGTGGCACCGTCCGGGCGCGGCACCTAGTTCGCCCTGGCGTTCCGCCAGCAGCTAAAGGTGCCGCTTGGCTTCGCCCCTGCTTTGATTCAGCAGGATGCTAAGGGCTCCTAACATTTTTCCATAGTCACAGGAAGCAAGC
>CAMUPC010000032.1 GCA_947090545.1 uncultured Eubacterium sp.
TAACCTTCTGGAACGGACGCAGCCAGGGCGTGCCAATCCCCTCTCCCAGCGTCCCCCCCTCACAAGCCCCCACGCAAGTCCCCCATACACCCACAAAGGAGCACACAAAAACCATGACAGAAAACAACCAAATCTGGTCCCCCTACCTAACCATACTCCAACAAGGCGGCAGCCTCTCAGCCCTGCACTATACCGTCAAGCATACAAGAGTCTCCCCCTACCTGGAGATGCAGACAGACAGCCTGCACGGAAACGGCACTTACCAGAACGGGCAGGCAAGACTAGAGGTAAATCCATACGTCCGTTTTTTCCCCATCTTCGACCCGCTGCTGACATCAGAAAATCTGGGCTACGAACAGTTCGAGCAGGCACTTTCCGATGTGATGCTGCATTGCCTGGCTGATCTGGATATCAAGATGGGGATGAGCAGGCATGATTTTTATATCCGGCTTCTGATGCGTGACCTTGAACAGGGCACGTTTGGAGGAGACAAAGAACTTGCTGAATTTTCCATTATGGAAAGACGGATGGCTGCGGAGTGGCTGCTTTCCTTTTATCATACGGCAGACGCTTCGGCAAGCCTGGCGGGAGCGGTACATGCCGTGCTGCCGGACTGTGAGATCTATATTCGGGAAGGGGAAGAGTTTGTATTTTATATGCGCCAGCCGTTTGCTGAACCAGAGGAAAAGAAGCTGCGGTTTTTGATCTGGCTGTTTCTGCCGCTTTCCTGTTCCTGTACGATCCATTGGACAAAGACGTATGGGGTCATCGGATATGAGGATACGATGCGGATGGAAGGCTTTGTACTGGCATAGCGCAGGCGGGTTTTGGTTCGGCTGAGACGGGAAAGGGAATCTTATGCAGTATGAGACATATAAACTGGGAAAACTGAAAAAGAATCCAATCCGGCGCCTGTATACACGCGAAGAGCTGGAAGCGTTTGAGCTGCCAAGGCTGCGGGAGATCTGCCGTATGGAAAATATCAAGCCGCCGACGACGGAGATCCTGCACCGCAAAGAGGAGCTTGTCCGCCTGCTGTACCGCTATCTGGGAGCAGTCAAAAATCCTGGGATTGCGGTTTATGCGGCGGAAGGATGCAGGCGCCTGGAGGAAGCGTTTGAAAAGGATGGGGGACAGGCGGGCGGTGGGATTGATGTGCCGGCACGGATGGAGCTGTATCAGGGACAGGCGTCTTTGGCTGCGTCTGAAAAAGAAGCGCCGTACCTCGTAACGGCGCGGCAGGAGCTGGGAAGCTATGCGTTTCTGGCAGATGAGGCGCATTCTATCCAGGCGGTGCTGCTGTTGGATGAGGTACGAATGGGAAGATACCGGCTCCGGCTGGACAGGGAAAGAATGTCGCCGGACATTCCTGCCGGGCGCTTTCATCAGTGGGAGCTGCTGTTTTTGGAGCAGGGACAGTCTGAGGAAGCGGTGCGCTGCTACCAGGGAAAGGAACGGAGAAAAAGCGTGCTCTCCTGTATCCGCGTCCCTGTCCCGGAAGTGTGGGTAAAGGAAGTGCCGCAGTCTGAGGAGCCGTTGATGATTGACTATGGGACTTCTTATACGACCGCAGGTACGTGCTTTGTGTCTGGAACGGGTGCGTCGGGAGAGAACATTTCGTTTCCGGCAGTCGCGGACTGTGAAGTAAGAGGGCTCGGAGCGTGCCAAAGCTGCGCGCTTTGTCCGAGTGTGCTTGCGGTTTTGGATTGCAGCGACGGAATCGCGGAACATATGACGTTTTTGTATGGGGAAGAAGCTGTGCAGGAGGAAAAAAACAGGGGGTTTTTGGCGCGCGGCAGTATTTTTTATGATATGAAGCGCTGGGTCGGGCGGTACAGAGAGCGTATCCAGGTGACGGATCTGGAAGGAAATACTTGTGAGGTGGAACGGTTGTTTCTTGTCCGCAGTTTTTTGCTCTATGTGATTGATCGGGCGCAGCAGCAGAACAGGGTCAGGTATCCAAAGCTTTGTTTTACCTGCCCGGTGAAGCAAAAGGCGCTTTCGCTGCGGATGTACCAGGAAGCGCTGCCGGAATACGAGGTTATGACAGAGCATGTGACCGATGAGGCTGTTGCGGTAGCGTATCATTTTTTGGAACAGAGCGTGCGCAGCCTGGGCTATGAGGACGGTGCCGTGAAAAAAATGCTGATCTTAGACTGCGGCGGCGGAACGAGCGACATGGTAAGCTGCAAGTACAGGATTACCAACGAAGGCATTACAAGCAGGCTGGAGCTGCATGTGACCTATGCGCACGGAGATACGAATTTTGGCGGCAACCAGCTTACGTGGCGGGTGATGCAGTATTTGAAAATCCGGCTTGCCGAGGTGCTGCGGCATCGGGAGCCAGCCGCGATGGACGCGTTGTTTCCAGGGATTTTCGCGCAGCTTTATGATAAAGTAGACGAACAAGGGGTGGAAGCTGCTTACCGGACGTTTGCAGAGGCATATCAGGAAGCGGAAGCATGGATACCGACCTGCTTTGCCAGTTACCGGAACCAGCCGGAGTATACGTATTTAAAAGTGCGCGGCAATTATTTTTTTCTCTGGAACCTGGCGGAAACGGTCAAAAAAAAGCTGTACGGCAGGCAGGGGATTACCAGGGTGGCGCTGCGCCCGCTTTTTTCACAGGTGCGGGCGTCCGGCTGTTTTGAAGATTTTCATTTATTTGTGCGCAGGGAAAAAGGCGGATGGGAGACAAGGACGCTCTGCCCGGAGCTTGCTGTTGAGAAGGAAGAGGTGAACCTGCTGTTAAAGCCGGATATTTATGGGTTTTTGAAAAATTTTATTGAACCCTGGTATGAGAGCGGGCGGCTCATGGATATTGACCGTATTATTTTATCCGGGCAAAGCAGCAAGATTGATCTGTTTCGGGAGGTTATGAAGGAATATGTGGCAGGCAGAAAGGCAAAGGCAGGCGGAGAGAGCGGATGTGAGCGCAAGCTGCTGTGCATGGGCGGCGCGGTAGCGTACCAGCGGGATCGGCGGACGGGCAGAATCCGTGCCACAGTCAGCTATGAACCGGCGCGGGCGCCTTACTCTGTGACAGCGGAGGACTATGAGGCGGGAGGAAGCCAGAAAACGCTGCTTGCAAAGGGCACGCCGATGGGCGAGGGATACGGGTATTTGTCCAGGCCTACGGGCACGGAGGAGATCTGGTTTCATTTAAAGGACGGAATGGAGAGAGAGGTTTTGTGTATTCCTTATACGATACAGGAAACAGGGCGCACGGAAACGGGGTACGGCGAGCTGCTGGACGAGTATCCGCTGATCCGTCAGGAGGACTTGGACAGTATGCGAAACGGCGAGCTGCGCCTGTTCTTGTTTGGAGATGATGAAAACTGGGGCTTTTGTGTGCTGGAGACGGCGCGGGAAGCAAACAGGCTGTACGTTAAGGCGCCTGGTTTTGTGCCGTTTGAGCCGGGCGCATGGGAGACGGATTTTTTTGACGGGAGGCATTAAAGGACATGCAGAATTTTGCGGAACCGCTGTTTGGCAAAGGCAGGGTGCTCAAAAAAGAAAGCCTGGAGGCGCTCAGGGATTTTCCGGGCAGGCTGGCAAAGCTGGCGTTTTCAGACTGGCGGGACGGGATTCTTTTTGGATTTGACATCTCTTATGCACAGGAGGAGAAGGAAGCCGCAAAAGAAGCGGCAGGCGGAGTGCTTGAGGCCTGTGCGGGCGCGGTATGGTATCAGGGACAGGTGGTGCTTGCCGATACGCAGCGCATCCCGTTTCGGGCGTATGAGCAGCAGATTACGGTTTGCCTCAGGCTGTATCCGGTTGTTTCCAGCGAAGATTTCTCTGTCCGCCCGCTGGAGCTGCGGTTAAAAAACGGAGAGCCGGGAAACGGGGAACTGGAGCTTGGCAGGTTCCGCTTATCGAGAGGAGCGCGCCTTCGCAAAGATTATAAAGACTTGCGCGACTGTAGAACAGCTTACAATACACTCGATATTACGCAGGTGCCTTACGCAGGCGCAGGCGGAGTTACGGTGTCCCCGGTGCTGCTGCGCATGTTTGCGCGGATGGTATTGGAGCATGGGGATGCAGCGGACATGGATGTCCAGTTTGCGTTTTTGTGCCTGAACCATCCGCCGGTTTCCAGGGAATGCCTGCTGTGGTATTTAAGCCGCCGCATAGGAGAACCGTACCGGGAGCTTACCCACAGTGAGATTTACGAAAGGCTCATACGCATTGCCGAAGCGGGAAACCGCAGGATGCGGCACGCAAAGCGCACGGAAGGCCCGGCGGTTTTCTGACAAATTCGCGGGAGAGGAGGACATGCGCCAGACGCATGGAACAATGATATGGGACAGACTTATGTAGTAAACGGGGCGAAGCTGAAATGTACGATGGGGACGGTAGACGCCCCGCTGCGCACGACACCGGGCAGGCGCGTCAAGCTGCGCGGCAAAGACCGGGCAAATATCGGAGACTGCAAGCCGATCATCAATATCGGGCCGTTTGGGGTATGCAAAATCACGCATATCCCGTGCGTGCCTGTCTGTACTCCCTGGCTGAACGGCAAGATGAATGTGCTTGTCCAGGGGCTTCCGGCACTGGTAAACAATTCGATTACGATTTGCCCGGCTGGAGGAGGCGTGATTCAGATTAAAAATGACGGGCAGTAATCTGCTTTAGGCAGATGACAGCGATGGAGGTGGAAAGCAGCACAGGATGAAAACCTATGGCGACGAAGGATGGATCAGTCTGTTGCAGGACAGAATGGAAAAGTCAAGAAACCGGAAGATTCAAACGGGCAGCGTGCTCGTTGACGGCCAGGAGCTTGTATTTGCGGAGCGTGAGATCGTTACAGGAAAGCTTTGGATGTGGCTGCCGCAAGTGTTTATCAAGATGCCGGAGCAGGCAGCAAAGAAACAGTATCCCGATGCGTGCCGTCCGCAGCAGATCTATACCAATCAGGAAACGACAGTCAATATCTGCTTTACGCTGCTGGCAGACACAATAGAATACGACCGGGAGATGGCGTTTGCGTTTCGGGACGATATCGCCTGGTATGTGGGGCAGCGTCCAGGATGCACGGTGCTTAAGGAGAGTGCGGTAGTACAGGCGGGGGCAGCGTGGGTGCCGTGGTTTGAATTTGCGGTGGAAGCAGAGGATGCGCGGATGTATGAATTGATGTTTTTTGCGGTGTTAAAAGAAGAAGCGGATGATCCCGGGCATACAGCGGGAAAGCTGCTGCTGGGGGCGTTTCACTGTTTGGAGCAGGATATGGACGACTGGAAAGGGATTTTTGTACAGATGCTTGCTTCCATGCGTATGGAATAAAAAAGAAAGGAAGTGTACGATATGGAACTACAGGAAGTGGGGAAATACAATGTGGAGCCGTTTGCACTGGAGAGAATCCTGGAGCTGGAAGTGGTAAAAAAGGTAAATGAACATGCAAGGCTTTATGTCCGGGGCGTGCTTAAGGAAGGCGAGCAGGCAGGCATGATCGGGCAGCAGTGGGACGCGCAGCCCGTCAAGCTGACACAAGCCGGGAAAACACTGTTCTGTGGGGTGGTGACGGATCTGGGCGTGATCTGTGAAAGCGGCATTTACTATCTTGAAGCAGAAGCGGTTTCCTGGACGATAGAACTGGACCGGATGGAGAGGAAACGGTCGTTCCAGGAAAGGGGGCGCAGCTACCAGAGCATTGTAGGCGAGCTTGCAGCGGAAGCCGGAGGAAGCGCAGCCTATACCGCGCCAGATGGGAAGGTCAGAAACCTGCTGCTGCAATACCGGGAAACGAACTGGGAATTTTTAAAACGGCTGGCATCCCACAGCAACAGCGTGCTTGTAGCAGACCCCGCCGCGGAAACGCCGTCTTTTTCCTTCGGGCTTGCAGGCGGCAGATCCTATGAAGAGGAGACAAGCAAGGCGGACTTTTCGGTACATAAAAAAGTGGCGCGTTACCGGAAGCTGTCACAGTGCCAGGAGATCTCCTACCAGGAAGAGGACGCAGTGGAATATACAGTCTGTACCGAACATGCGGCACTGGAAATCGGCGACCAGGTCAGCATCCAGGGAAATTCCTTGTATGTCAGGGAAGTGCGGCTTAAGCTGAAGGGCTCGGTCTTTCTTTGCACCTGTACGGCGACGACAAAGCCCGGCATCAGTGCGGCAAAAATCTGCCATCCTTATATCAGCGGCCTGACTTTGGACGGCAAAGTGCTAAGGGCGAAGGACGATACGGTAAAAGTCCATCTGTCCATAGACTTGTCCCAGGAGGAAGGAAAAGCATACCCGTTTCCGTATGCAACCGGATACTCTGCCGAAGGGCATACCGGATGGTATGTGATGCCGGAGGCTGGAGACACGGTGCAGATAGTATTTCCAACAGAAGATGAAAACGACGCCTATGCGGTACAGTCGGCGCGCCAGGAGGATACGGAAAAAACAGCGGACCCCAAGGTAAAATATTTACGGACGCCGGATGGAAAAGAGATCAAGCTGGATGGGGAAGAGATCTTAATTACGGCAAAGGACGGGATTACTTACGTTAGAATCAATGAAAAAACAGGCGTGGATATCTATACCGACAAGGAAGTAAAGGTGATCAGCGATGGCAGCCTGACCGTGGAAAGCGGCGACGATATTTCCATGGCATGTAAAAATAACTTTATGATGCAGGCTGGAAAAAATATGCTTCTGACGGCGCAGGATGTGATTTCTATGACAAATGCTGACAGCAATCTGGTCATGGTGCCAATGGTTGGCACCAGCCTGGCAGCAGAAAAAGCGATCCTCGTAACGAGCGGAGACAACATGGACCTCACAAGCAAAGGCAAATTGATTGCAAGCTCCCGCAATGCCATGAAGCTGTCAGCGGCAAAAGACCTGTCCGCACAGGCAGGCAAGAAGCTGGCACTGTCCGCGTCCAGCGCACTGGAAGAATCGTGCAAGGGAAGCTCGATAAAGATGAATGGGACAATTAACATGAAAGCTTCGCTGATCAAAGAAAATTAGTACAGAAGAAACAGCAAAGAGGGCTTTGGCGAGAAAGGCGGGCATATGGGAAAAGCACAAAACAAGCTAAAGAAAGCGATGCAGGCGGAAAAGCAGGCAAAGGAAGCCGCGAGGAAAGCAGCATATGCTTCTATCCCAGCCGCAGCTCAGACCGCAGTGGTCCCCGGCAAGGCAAAAGACGGGGCAAGCGGTACAGGCGGCGCATCCTCGGTACAGAATCAGCAGGATGCGGGCAAGCAGGACAAATTGCAGGGCAAGTGCTTTACCGCGGATACGCTTATCTGTACCGGACAGGGATACCGTCCTATTACAGAAATCAGAAAAGGGGACGATATCTATTCCAGAGACGCCCAAACAGGCAGGACAGAGCTTAGGAAAGTGGAGGACGTTTTCTGTACACAGGCACATACGATCCGCCAGATCTGGCTGGACGGCATTGAGAAAATCAAGGCGACGGCATACCATCCGTTTTATATCAAAGAAAAAGGCTGGGTCAATGCGATTCGTTTGCAGGAAGGCGACCTGGCGGAGACGATGGATGGTACGGCGCGGATTACGAAGATTGAGAAGTTCAGGTATGAGGTGCCTGTGCCGGTATATAATTTCTGCGTGGAAGGCTGGGAGTCTTATTTTGTCTCGAAGTGCCAGGTGTATGTGCATAATGGCAAAGGCAAGTATAAAGGGAGCGCTGCCGGGCAGAAGAAAGGGCGTGTGATTGGGCAAAAGGGAACACAGACAAACAGCCACACAGTCTGGGAAAATGGAAAAACGGAAAGAATTGATGTGGAAAATCCGAATCCAAGAAAAAGAGACGGAAATATCCATTATCATGAGCCTGATAACACAAAGCATTATTATGATATAGAGGGTAAATATTTTAAAGATGCAAAGACGGGCAAAACATCTCCAGAGAAAATACAGGAACTTTTGGGTAAAGAAGATTTTCAAGGGGGAATCAATCGTGCGTTAGATTATTTGGGGGAACCACATGCATTTTAAAGTGAATCAAAAAATGGAAGCAATAATAATGGAACAAGAACAGGAGTGCAGCCCGCAGACGACGGAGCTGATAGAAGGGATCGCAGCAAAAACAAAGCTGATCCGAAACTGCATCATCTATGACCAGGAAGGTGATCTGGAAGAAGATCAGATTGATTTTGACAGTATTCTCGCGATAGTCGGCGACTGGACAGGCTATGAGGCTGGGTGCAATGAGCTGTGCCTGCCGTTGCAGAGTATCCCGCCGGAGCAGTATCTTGCCTTTGCGGAAGGATTGGGGCGCAGGCTGTCTGAGTCTTATGGGGGAAGGGAATGTGTGGTTTACCTTTTTGTGCAGGAGGATGCGTTGGAGCTGCGTTTTCATACGGTTCATAACTATGAGCAGGCATGGCTGGATGAGGATCTGGACGGTTATGACTGTCCGATCTTATGCTGGGTACAGGATTAGAAAGTGCTTTGCTGTGGTGAAAAAGAAAATAGGGGAAGGCTGCCGGTACAATTTTTTCGGCAGCTTTTTTCTGCGCAAATCTGCGAGAAATGGGAACTGTTTGGTCAAGAGGTGGGGTTTTGCGTGTATGCGGACGAAGGGATAACGGGTCGAAAAATAGGATATGTTGTAGAAAAGTGATATTATTTGAAATATAGGATAGAAAATAATCTTTTTTCAAATCACTTTTAAGTATAGAATAATGTGCAATAAAAACAGATGTTGAGACATGTAGTGTATTATGGTAATATAGATATAGTTTATATAATTTGGGTAAAGAATGTGTATAAAGTAAAATTGAGAAACTTTGGCATAAAATAAATGTAAAGGCATGAGGAAAGAGAGGAATGGCTAATGACGCAAATAAAGGAAAAAGCAGTGGATTTGATTCGGCAAATGCCGGAAGATCACATGTTCTATGTTATAGATATGCTTCAAAACCTAAAAATATCAATAGCGGATAAAGAGAATGAAAAAAAACAGGCTATGGCGGCATTTCAAAATTTGCAAAAGTTTAGAGGCAGGCTGCCGGAAAACTTTGATGCTGATAAAGAATTGGAAGAAGCGAGGAATGAAAAATATGGTAATCCTGGTTGATACAAATATTATTGTGGATGCGGTCGCAGAGCGGCATCCTTTTGCAGTATATGCAAATATAATAATAGAAAAATGTGCCAGAAGGGAAGTTACTGGCTTTTTAGCTGCACATAGTATTTCTAATTTGTTTTATATTTTGAGAAAAGATTTTAATCCAGATGAGCGCAGAAATTTTATTAAGGATTTGTGTAATATTTTTTATATTTCCAATTTGGATGAAAAGAAAATTGTTGCAGCATTAGATAATTACGGATTTACAGATTTTGAGGATTGTCTGCAGGAGGAAAGTGCAGTTGAAGTAGTGGCAGATTATATTATAACACGAAATCCAAAGGATTTTACAAAATCAAGAGTGAAAGTTATCCAACCGGATGAATTTGTAAAATTATTAGGATGATAAAGACAAAAAACGATATTGGAATTTCTATTAATTTCCAAGCAGAGAAATGGTCCGTATTTTGACTTGACAATTAGACATTAGGAGGAATTCAGTATGGCTTATACGGTTAAGTCCTCTGAACGGTTGCGGCCATCAGCGGCAGATACTGAAACAAAGGCATTATTATATCTTATGAATTTTAGGGAAGACAGTGAAGAAATTTATTATTTTGTAGTAGATTTCTTTAATGATTTGACCGGAATGACTAAGATGTCCGATAAATTATGGGATTTACAGTCTAAAGGGGATAAGCAGCCATCTCCTTATACGATAGGAACAGAACTGGTAAAATATATAAAAATTTTATTAATGAGTTTGAATTTGCATATTATATCATTTTTTTAGGCGGTGTTACAAGTTCGCTTCGTGTTGACGATAAATTAACAAGATTTAGAATTTCAAATGTAAAAGATACTGCATTGGAAAGGATAAAAGAGGGTTTAAAGGATGAATGTAAGAAAAAGACATATGTTGATGATGATAAAGTTAGTGAAGAAAAAATTGTAGAGTTTACTATGAAACCAAGCCCTGGTTCGCGGGAATTATCCTGAAAAAAGCGCAAACTTCCCCCGCGGCTTGCTTATACCACATTTAAACCTTTTATGTAGTTTGCAGCCCGGCTAGGTAGCCTCTGCTGCCATGGCCTGTTGTTCAGGGCACCAGCCTAATGCTTTTAATTTTTTTAAGCACGATTGGATTTTGCGTTCTTTATGGAACTGGTTATAAAACCCTGCCCCAAGCTCCTTATACTTTGTGCCGTCTTTCAACATATGGTATACAGCAACCAGTATAGAATGGGCCACAGCTACATATGCCCGCTTTCCCCCTCGGTGTGCCCGGATTCTGGTAAACTGTGCATAGAAAAAAGACTTTTTGTTGTTTACCGCACAATGGGCGCATGTAACAAGCGTTGCGCGTAGCAGCTTGTTCCCTTTCCTGGTTTTTCCTGGCTTTCGCTTTTTTGCGCTTTCATTGTCCCCAGGGCACATGCCTGCCCAGGATGCCAGGTGGGCGCCTGTTGGAAAACGCCCCATGTCTGTGCCAATTACGGAAATGATAATCCTTGCGCTGTCCACTCCCAGGCCGGGAACCTCCTTGATAGCTTCGACAGCCTTTTTTTCTTCTGGCTTCATATGGCCACCAATTTGGCTGTCAAGTTCGTTGATGTGCCTGCCAAGCTCGTCCAAATGGGAAAGGAGCACACGCAGCATCTGCTGCTGGAGCGGGGATACCACCCCATTGGCATCTTCCAGGATTTGTTCCTTGGATGCATGGAGGCGGCTGGTGATTTTTTTCTCAGCTAGCAGCTCCTCATATTTTGCTGCGTTGAAGCTCTCGCCAGATGCCAGGACTTCAAGGATTGCACGGGCGCTTTTCCCATTCATGTTTGAAATTGTGCCAGACAGCTTGATATTTGCGCCTTCCAGCATCTTTTGCAGGAGGTTTAGCTCGCGGTTCTTCTCTTGCACAAGGCTTTTCCGGTAGCTGACAAGCTCCCGCAGCTCACGCTGGGCACGGCCTGGGATAAAGCTGGCAGTTAGCAGGCCATGCTGGAGCAAATCGGCAATCCATTCGGAATCCTTCACATCTGTTTTCCTCCCCGGCACCGCTTTCATGTGCTGTGCGTTGACAACCATGGCATTAAGCCCGGAGGCTTCCAGTATATTGTATAATGGCTTCCAATAGGAGCCGGTGCTTTCCATTGCCGCCATCTGGCAGCCGCCAAGGGAAAGCCATTCGCAGAGCGAAAGGATCTCCCTTGTTGTTGCCCCAAATTCACGCACTTCCTGCTTTCCGCCATGGATAAAGCAGGCAACTATAAGTTTTTTATGTACATCAATACCACAACAGTTGTCGTAAATTTTTTTCATATTTTACGCCCCTTTCAAAAAATTTACGGCACAGCCCACTTTCTGTTATTAGTTTACTATACGTCCTTGTGTGCCTTTTCAGGCTGGACAGGCGGTGGTGCAAATGAGTGGGCTGGAAACCAAATTCTTAAACGGGCTAAAAGGCCCAAGCACAAACCGGTCTTTGCCGTTAAGGACAGTATAAAACAATTTTGTGGTAAATGGAATAGAAAGTATGCCATCATTCAGGTTTCATTCATGGTGGTGCCGCGTGCGCGAGGCATGGGAATTCTTAAAAAAGTTTATTTTGTTATAGACAATCAGACTAAAAGTGAGTATGTCAAGAAAATAATAAAATTGAACCCGGCAATTATTCCAGAAGAAGATACACTTATTGCTATATTCAATGAAATTAGGGATGTACAGGCAGGAAAAAAGAATGTCAGTGTTGTAGAAGGAATAACTTTAGAAGCTCCAGATGAAGCCTTGAATTATGGGAGACATTTGACCACAACGGAAATACGATTGTTAGTTTTAAATAGGATTTTAAATCAGAATGTGGTGGGGTCTAAAGTACCGCAATCATTTATAGATACGTATATTCGATTTCCGGAAGAAAAAAGGAAAAATATGTTAGAAGATTGTCAGTTGGATTTATCAAGGGCATTGTTTAATTGTAATTGCCAGGACGATTTTTGGAAACTGTTTGAGAATATATATATAAAATAATAGTAGAAAACCCCTCTGATGATATTGGGAATTTGTATAGGAAGTTGGATAAAACAATAGTAGGGCGCTGTATGGATTTTGACACCCTGTCACTGAAATATTTTATATCAGTAATTAAGGATGGGATTGACTTATAATCATAAAGGCTATATTTATAGGAAATTCTGAGGAAGCTTATATAAATGAGGAATTTCAAAATGGATTAAACATAGTTTCTAGTGACGATAATAACAAAGGGAAAACAATAGTTATTCAGGCTATCATGTATTGTTTAGGAAACATCCCTGTATTTCCTGCTTCTTTTGATTATGAAAATTATTATTATATATTACATATTGAGAATCATAAGAAATTAGTTAAGATATGCAGGAAAGGAAAAAATTTTGTCATAAGAAATGGTGATGAATATGCTGTATTTGATAATACCTCAGAATTTAAGCGTTATTGGAATAAAAACATACAAAAACTGCCAGTGATAAACAAGGATAATGTATTAAGAATAGTCGATCCGGAACTGCTAGTTCAAGTATTTTTTGTGGGGCAGGATAAGAAAGTCACATATGATATTGTAAACAAAAGCTGGTATAAAAAAGAAGATTTTTATAACTTGCTATATTCTATGGGAGGGATAGTTGTTGGAGATAGTACATCGGTTAATGACATTGAGAAAGTAAAAAAACAAATTAAAGAATTGAAAGATGAACGGAGTGTTTTGCTAAAGGAAAATAAAGTATTAAAGAAAAGTAATGCAGTTTTTGAATTTCTAAGTTCGACAAATGACAGGGCTGCTCTAGAAAATATGTTAAAAGAAGTAGAGGTAATAAAAAATAAATTATTGAAACTAAGAAAAGAAAGGAGCAATGCGATTTCCAGAAGAACAAAAAATGAGATAGCGTTGAAAGAATTAAGATCTTTAAACAGAACTATGAAAACAGGACAAATTTCCTGTATGGATTGTGGCTCTACACATATTGCTTATGAAAGCGCAGATTCTGAATTCTCTTTTGATATTTCAACAACAAAAATGAGGAAACAGATTTTAGACGCAGTTCAGGAAAAGGTTGACATATATAATGAAGAAATAGTACGTTTAACCAATGAAATTACTATTTGTCAAAAGGAATTAGATTCTTGTATGGAAACAGCTGATGTTCCAGTAGAGGCATTGCTTCTGGTGAAACAAGAAATGGAGGGAGCAAGAGGTGCAGATAAACGAATAAAAGAGATTGACCAGGAAATTGAAAGGTTATCTAGCCAGCTGGAGATAACAGTTGCAATCTCTGAAGATGTAGAAAAGAAATCCCGAAAATTGCTGGATAATATTGTTGCCCAGATGAATGATTTTTATACTCAAGTTGATATAATGGAAGACAGGCCGTATACGGATATATTTACTACACGAGATAGGACTTATTCTGGCAGTGAAGCTACAGAATTTCATTTGGCAAGAATGTATGCTTTTGCAAAAAGCTTACAACATGATTATCCAATAATTGTAGATTCATTTAGAGCCGAAGATCTGTCGTCAGATAGGGAAGCAAAAGTGATAGATTTATTTAAAAAATTAAATAATCAAATTATATTTACTACAACCCTAAAAGAAGAGGAAGGCGAAAAGTATTCGGAACAAGACAAATTAAATAATATTAGTTTTAGTAGCCACACAACCAATAAAATGTTGTCAGTAACATATGTTGAAAGGTTTATGCAAGCAGCAGATGAGATGCTGGTAACAGTTAGAAATAACTAAATTGCAAATAAAGGAGTGTGGAATGATTATGGTATCTAGCTGGAAATATTGTTGGTAAAGTCAAGATACTGCGGTTCTACGAAGATATGGATTAATAATATTATGGTTTATACGTTATAAAAAAGATGTGAGATGTAGACAAAATACAACAAGCTTAGATAAAATTCATAATTTATTTACAAAATATTTTTAGTCCGTGCTTGACAGAATCTGACGCTGGGAGAGGGGATTGGCACACCCTGGCGGTGTCCGTTCCAGAAGGTTAAGAAGCACTAAGCATCCTGCGGGGACGCTATGGCTCCGTCCGGGCGCGGCACCTAGTTCGCCCTGGCTAAACGCCAGCAGCTAAAGGTGCCGCTTGGCTTCGCCCCTGCGTTTTCGAGCAGGATGCTAAGGGCTTCTAAACCTTCTTCCAAGGCACCGCCAGGGTGTGCCAATCCCCTCTCCCGGCTGGTTATCGCAATTTCTGCAAAGTAACGTAACGGAATATAGTTCCGGGCATATTCCTGGCAGATCCTTGGTTCTGTGCGGGAACGGTACCGTTCAGGCTATACAGGGCTTCATTTTTGACGGTATGGAGAAACATTTGAATGGCATCATTAATCATATAGAGCTTGCGATAACCAGCCGGAGCAAGGAAGCCCCGCTCCCCTTCCTCCGGCGTCCGCGTATCCGAAAAAAATTAGCCATTTTGCACAATTTCTGCACTTCAAAGCTTCTGATATTCATTCATGCGTTTATTCTGGCAAATCCGCCATCTTTACTGGATTTTTGTATGCAAATGGTATATAATATCTGGAGTATTTACAATATTGATGAGAGGATGCATATTATGACGAAGAAAAAATCAACGATGTTTCTAGTTCCTTTGATTTTGCTGCTGACGGTTGTGCCGCAGATTGTGTACATCTATGAATATGATTCCGGTTTGACGCAGTTTGACTGGAGTGCGTCATATGATACAAAATGGGATTTTTTTATGTACTACAAATCGATCGCAGTAATTATGATCGCGGTTGTGATGTGCCTGTTTCTGGCATACCGCTATAAGGCAAAGCAGAAAGAGTTTAAGCTCTGCTATGAGTTTATTCCGGTTGTTGTATATGCGGGCTTTACCTTTCTGTCCTCGATCTTTTCGCAGT
Source organism: uncultured Eubacterium sp. (assembly GCA_947090545.1). GTDB lineage: Bacteria > Bacillota > Clostridia > Lachnospirales > Lachnospiraceae > Eubacterium_J. The sequence continues at coordinate 14,957 of CAMUPC010000032.1, forward strand.
ACCGGTATTTCAGCTTTCATGGCGCGTCGGAGGTGTTTGAGTCGCTTTGGGTGCTGCTTAGCTATTGTGTGATTGCGTTTTATGCGTATCAGTTTGTGGATACGTTTGAAGAGCTGGACAGTATTATGAAATGGCTGACAGTGGGGCTTGCTGTTATGCTTGTACTGGGAATTGCGCAGGCTACGGGGCACGATTTTTATACGTCTAAGATTGGACAGAAAATCATTACCGGGGGAATTGGGGATATAGACCTGACGTTTGAAAAAGGCAGGGTATTTTTAAGTGTTTATAATCCAAACTATGTGGCGTCTTATTTTGCACTGATGATTCCTGTGGAAGTTGCGTTGTTTATCCAGAATAAAAAATGGCAGTACCGTGTGCTGTATGCGGTCATGTTTGTAGCGTCGCTTATCTGCCTGTTGGCATCCGGCAACCGAAGCGGAATCGTGGCGTTTGCGGTAACGATTGTGCTTGTGGTGCTGCTGTTTGCAAAAAGGATTTTAAAGGCATGGAAGCTTGTCGTGCCTGGTGTTGCGGTGGCGGCGGTGGTCTTTGCGGTGTTTTTGTCAAAGAACGATTATATTATTGAAAAATTCGTTCGGCTGTTCAGTGCCGAAGATATGCCGGAAGATCCGATCTCTAAGATTGTGACGGAAGAGGATGTTGCGATTACTTATTACGGGGAAGTGTTTCATGTCAGCTACCGGTTTACCGAGGAAGGCTATGTCAATGTAGAGATCTACGACGACGCGGGAGAGCCGTTAAACAGTACGCTGGATGAGACGACGTATACGTATACGATACAGGACGAACGGTTTCCGGGATTTACGGTTCAGGCGGTTAATTTGAATGATGAGGTAGCTGTGGGCGTCAATGCGGATAACAAGCTTTGGTATTTTAAGCGGGGCGAGGACGATACGTTTTACTATTACAATGTGTTCGGGCGCTGGGATAAGATCAACAATGCGCCGCGGGTAGCGCCGCAGTTTTTGGAGAAAAAGTTTGAGGAACGCGGTACGATCTGGTCTAAGACGATCCCGATGTTAAAGCACTGCATTTTATTCGGTACAGGTGCCGATACCTATACGGTGACGTATCCGCAGGATGACTATGTCAACAAGGTATATGACAATTCGACAGCGGCGCTGGATGTTAAGCCGCACTGCTTTTATTTGCAGGTAGCGACACAGAGCGGCATTCCGGCGATGATTGCGGTAATTGTTTTTTATGTCTGGTATTTTGTCAAAAGCGTGCGGCTGTACAAAAAAGCGTCGTATGAAAACGGGACAGAGGTGATCGGCGCCGGGCTTTTGTGTGCGACATTTACTTATATGGTCATTTCATTTTTAAACGATTCTACGGTAGCAGTTGCCCCGATTTTTTGGATTATGATGGGGCTTGGCATTTCCGTCAATGAGATGGTTAAAAGAGGGCAGGAGCAGTAACGATGGGCAAGGTACAAAAAGGAAAGCTGATTGTATTGGAAGGAATTGATGGAAGCGGAAAAAGCACGCAGGCGCGGCTGCTTGCGGACAGGATGCGGGAAGAGGGGATTCCTTTTTATGTGACGATGGAGCCGACCGATTCCCCGATCGGTTCCATGATCCGCCAGGTTCTTACAGGGCGGATGCAGGCAGATCCAAGGGTAATTGCCGCTTTGTTTGTGGCGGACAGGCTGGATCATCTGTTAAATGAAGTCAATGGCATTGTGGGCATGGCCGAAAAAGGAACCTGTGTAATTATGGATCGATATTATTTTTCTTCCTATGCCTATCAGAGCGTGGATGTGCCGTTAGACTGGCTGATCCAGGCAAATACGCTAAGCAGCGGTATCCTGCGCCCGGCGGTCAATCTGTTTATCGATGTCAGCCCGGATGTGGCGATGGAGCGGATTGAACAAAACCGCTTCGCAAAGGAGCTGTTTGAAGAGCGTGACAGGCTGGCGCAGGTGCGCGGCAACTATCTGGAAGCATTTGACAGGCTACAATCGACAGAACGGGTGGCAGTGATCGACGGAAACCGCAGCGTGGAAGCAGTGGCGCAGGATATCTGGGATACGGTAAAGGGATATCTGCGGCAGCCAGCAGGCGGGACTGCGATCGGTTTACAGACAAAGAAAGAGTGATGCAATGAAGTATATGACGACAAATGAATGGGAGCATTTTGGTTTTTCGGAAGCGTATATTTCGGATCTGGAGCAGGTTGGGGACTGCTTTCGGCTGGTGCTTGACAATGTGAAGATCGCTCCTGAAAATTCAAAAAACAGGGATATCCGCGAAATGCGGGCGAATGGGCTTTGCTTTCGCATCCAGCACGCGGAGCTGTTATCTCTGACAGAAGAAGGATATAAAGTATATAATGCGGACGGCAGGCTTACGAACCAGTATGAGGACCTGGAAATACCGCCGGAAAGCAGGAATGACAAGCTAAAGTCATTTACAGACGGAGAGTGCTGCTTGTATACGCTGGAAAAGGCTGGGGATGTCTATACGTTTGTCATTGACGCGAGTGATGAGCATACCTATGTATTGCAGATCAAAGGAGAGCGCGATATCGAGGAATGGGACCGGTTTTTGCAGCTATTACCATAAGAGGAAAAAGCGTATGATTCAGGACATTGCACCGAAAAAATTATATAACGAATATAGAAAAAAAGCCGCTTCCGAGGAGGATTTTATCTTCGTTTTTTCCGGGAGGGAGCTTTTGGCAAAGCGGTTAGACGGGCAGATCTGCCTGCCGAGGATATCTGAACTGCGGCTTGGCGGGGCTGCGCCATTGCGGGATATGAATACAGCGAAGGGAGAGCCTGCCGACAGGATTGCGGAAAGCCTGTATTTATTCTGTATCGACCAGGATCAGTATTTCTTATATCCAGATTTTTCTTATACGCGATTAAAAAAAGCGGCGCCGGAATCAGAGCCGGCGGAACATGGGCCGCAAACCCGGGAAGGCGTGCTGGAGTGGATCAGCCTGGCACAGATCCGCGGCAGCGGCAGGCATGAGCTTTCGTTTGCGGTTTACACTGCATACCATTTGTATCAATGGTATCGGAATAACCAATACTGCGGCTGTTGCGGGGCGCGTACCGTACCGGATCAAAAGGAACGGATGCTCTCCTGCCCAAGCTGTGGGAACCAGATTTATCCGAGGATCAATCCCGCAGTGATCGTAGCGGTAACGAATGGAGACAAAATCCTGCTGACGAGGTACGCGAACCGGGAATATCAGCGTTATGCGCTGATCGCGGGGTTTACAGAAATCGGAGAGACAGCGGAAGAGACGGTGCGCAGGGAAGTAATGGAGGAGACAGGCGTCTGCGTGAAAAATATCCGGTATTATAAGTCCCAGCCCTGGGGCATAGACGGGAACCTGCTGTTGGGGTATTTTGCGGAACTGGACGGAAGCGAAAAGATCCGCATGGATGCTCAGGAGCTTGCGGCGGCGGAATGGAAAAGCCGCGCGCAGCTTAAGGATATGGACGATTCATTCAGCCTGACAAGAGAGATGATGCGGGCGTTTTATGAAAGGCAAATGGAAAATTAAAAAATCGGAGGTATAAAAATGGTAAATCCGGCTATGATTTTTAAGATCAAAAGTATGTGGGATGAGTTTTCTAATAATCACCCGAAGCTTCCGCGCTTTTTTCAGGCTGCGGCAAGCCAGCCCTTAGAAGAAGGAACGGTCATTGAACTGACGATCAGCCGCCCGGACGGGGATACGCTGACGTCAAACGTCAAGCTGACGGCTTCGGACCTAGCACTGCTTGACCAGCTCAAAGAGATGGGAACGGGCGGGATGCAGTAGGAGCCGTAAATAAAGGAAAATGCACAGGATAAGGAAACTGTTCCAAGTATCCGACATACTGTATAGATAGAGAATAGCCGCGGTTTGGCGATGGCAGGCTGCGGTTTGGAATGCAGGCGGTAGGAATGATGATGGAAAAAACAGCACAATTTAATGTGGAATCAGTAGAAAGTCTGATCGAGCGGTTTCGTGCCAATGGATTGGAAACGATTAATCTGGGGCTTTTATGCTTTCGGTTCGCTCCGGCGTTAAAGGAGATGAACCTGATTTCCGTACTGACAAAAATATCAAAGATGCTCCAGACAAAAAAGGTGGCGCAGGTAGAGGACAGCCATATTACAAGCTGGTATTTTAATTTTTACGCGGGTTTTATTCAGTACCTTGTAAATCGAAATATCAAGTTTGAATTATATTACTCAAAAAAAGGAAAAACCTGGAAGGAACGCCTGGATCTGGCACTTTTATGCAGGCAGCTCGGCAATTACCGCAGGGCGTATGAAAAAAAGCTAAAATCGGCATAGGCAGGCATGTTTTCCTAGATTTTTCCAGAATAAAAAAAACCTCCCGGGTCATACTATCATTACAATGTTCGAGCAGAACATTGCACAGATCAAGGTAAAGACTATAAATTAGGAGGCTATGAAAAATGGCAAAGAACAAGACTTCAAATGCAACAAACTCTACAAACTCTACAAATGCGAACAATGCAAGCAACGCAAGTAATGCAAATAATGCGTCCAACGCAAACAACAGCACAAACAGAGCAAGCAACGCCAGCAATGCTCAGAATGCTAAAAACCAGGCTTCTAACAAAGCTACAGACTGCCACACAAAATAACAATGGCAATCGCTCCTCAACTGAATAAACTGTAAGTAACGAAGCAGCTCTGCACAAAAGAAACAACTCGTTTCTGTTGTACAGGGCTGTTTTGCTACAGTTAAGAGTTCAGAATGGAGGAGCTATGGAATTTGAACTGATTAAATGTAAGGATGCGCCGTCTTATCTGAATCGGCGCGGTGTCATATTTGTAGATTTGCGGGAGCCGGAGCAATACAGCGAGTATCATCTTCCAGGCGCATACAATTTTCCCTATGAATACCTGGAAGCGTGGGAAAACAGGCTGCCAAGAGGCAGAAAAATTATTTTTTACTGTGAACACGGCAATTTAAGCCTGATGGCGGCAAAACGCATCAGCAGGCGCGGGTATCAGGTGGCGGCGCTGATTGGAGGAGTAAGCTGCTTTTTGGAGAGGAATACGAAGATTCGATAAAAATTGATTGACACAGTAAATCAGACAAGATAAGATAATAGAAAAAGAAAAGACGATGGAGAAATTATGCATACATTTGAATTGACTGCGCCATGCCATTTTGGGCTGGAAGCAGTATTAAAAAAAGAAATCTATGATCTGGGATACGAGATCACAAAGGTAGAGGACGGAAAAGTTACGTTTTTAGGAGACGCGCAGGCGGTCTGCCGTGCAAATCTGTTTCTGCGCACGGCAGAACGCATCCTGCTCAAAGCCGGCAGCTTCCACGCGTCCACTTACGATGAGCTGTTTGAAGGAATCCGCGCCCTGCCGTGGGAAATTTATCTGCCAAAGGATGCAAAATTCTGGGTAACAAAGGCATCTTCTATCAAGAGTAAATTATTCAGCCCGTCGGATATCCAGCGCATCGTAAAAAAAGCGGTGGTGGAAAAGATGAAGGAATATTACGATATCGAGTGGTTTTCAGAGACAGGAGCCGCATATCCGATCCGTATCTTTTTGTTAAAGGACGAAGTGTCTGTAACGATCGATACGACCGGAGAATCCCTGCATAAACGCGGATACCGCACGATGAGCGGGGCGGCTCCGATCTCGGAGACATTAGCGGCGGCGCTGATTTGCCTGACGCCGTGGCACGCAGACAGGATCTTGGTCGACCCGTTCTGCGGCAGCGGTACGTTTCTGATTGAAGCGGCGATGATGGCGGCAAATATAGCGCCTGGCATCGACCGCGAATTTACGGCGCAGGAGTGGCAGAACCTGATCCGCAAAAAGGACTGGTATGAGGCGATCGAGGAAGCGCAGGATCTGATTGACAAGGATGTACAGGTTGATATCCAGGGCTATGATATCGATGCGGATGTGCTGCGCTGTGCGCGTGAAAATGCGAAACGCGCAGGGGTAGAGCATATGATTCATTTTCAGAAACGGGATGTATGTGAACTGCGGCATCCGAAAAAATATGGCTTTGTCATTACAAATCCGCCTTATGGCGAGCGGATGGAGGATAAGAGCGCTCTGCCGGCACTGTACGAAAAGATCGGGGAGGCATTTGGGAAGCTGGATGCGTGGTCTTTATACATAATCAGCGGGTTTGAGGACGCAGAGCGTTATATTGGGCGCAAAGCGGATAAAAAGCGTAAAATCTATAACGGGATGCTAAAGACGAATTACTACCAGTTTCTGGGACCAAAGCCGCCGAAGAGGAAAAAGCAGACATGCATAGACTAAAGGGCAGGCCTTATAGAAGGTATCTGTTATTTGCTGCAATACTAGTGGTGCTGCTGTGCTTCAAGTTTTTGTATACCGGACAAAGCTTTGCACAGGTCACGCAGACGCAGGGCGCCAACCTGCGCGCGCAGGACTGGGACGAGGCGGTTACCTCAGATGTCAATGCCATGCGCCTGGCTGTCTTGGCGGACGGACGGGAATATACGAACCTGGACGATGGAATCTATATGGATGAACACCGCAGGATTATGGTTCCATCAGAAATGGTAAGGGATGCATTTGACTGTAGCGCGCATCTGTACGGCGGCAGGCGTCTGGTCATAGAAAAAAAGGACGATACGCTGGAATTTGAACTTAACAAGGATTATTATATCAGGAATAAACAAAAAAAGCCGCATCCGCAGGCGTTCGTGGAAAAGGACGGCAGGCTCTGCCTTCCGGTTGAGGTTCTAGCCGAAGAGCTGGGATATACGTATGAGTGGGATATTGAGACGAATACGCTGACGGCGCAGAGTATCCCGTCGCCCGATGGAAGAAATCTGCCTTACCGGTATGACCTTAGGGAAAAAGGGCGCACGCCCAAAGTACGCGACCAGGGACCATATGGGACATGCTGGGCATTCGCATCGCTGACAGCGTTAGAGTCTGCTCTGCTACCTGAGGAGGAGCTGCTGCTTTCTGTAGACCATATGAATCAAAACAACAGCTTTACAAGCTCATCCAAAGACGGCGGGCAGTATACGATGGCGATGGCTTACCTTGCCGCGTGGCAGGGCCCGGTCTTTGAAGCAGACGACCCATACGGCGACGGCGTCACAGACAGTACGTTGTCCGCGGTCAGGCATGTGCAGGAAATGCAGATTATCGATGCGAAAAACCTGGATGGAATTAAAAAAGCGGTATTCCAGTACGGCGGCGTGGAAAGCTGTATTTATACGACGTTGCAAAGTGCTAACGGAGAGTCTGCAAGCTATAACCAGGAGAAAAACGCCTATTGCTATCTGGGAGAGAAAAAGCCGAATCATGATGTCGTGATTATCGGGTGGGACGATAATTTTCCGCGCGAGTATTTTAGCACGCCAGTTGCAGATGACGGCGCCTTTATCTGTCAGAATAGCTGGGGAACAGACTTTGGAGAGAATGGCGTCTTTTATGTATCTTACTATGATACTAATATTGGAATGCACAACCTTGTATTCACCGAGATCGGGGACAGCACCAATTATGATGAGATCTACCAGGCTGATTTGTGCGGATGGGTCGGGCAGATGGGCTACAATAAAGAGAGCATGTATGGCGCTAATGTGTATACGGCAAGGGCTGAAGAGGATGTTGCGGCGGCAGGGTTTTATACGACTGGCCAGAATACAAGCTATAAGGTTTATCTGGTGCCGGAATTTACAGGGACGGAATCGTTAAACAGCCGCATACTTGTTGCTGAGGGGCAGTTTGCACATGCGGGTTATCATACGATACGGTTTGAACAGTCGATCCGCATTGCGGCAGGTAGGAAGTTTGCGGTGGCGGTTTGGCTGTCTACGCCGAACGCGCTGCGGCCGATGGCGATTGAATATGCGGCGGATGAGCTGACTAGGGAGGTTGTGCTTGATGATGGTGAAGGGTATATTAGTGCGCAGGGGACGAAATGGGCGGATGCTAAAGAGAAATTAAATTGTAATTTGTGTATTAAGGCTTATAGCCGTAAGGTAAAGAGGAAAAATGGGGCTGATGGTTGGGGGGGGGGGGAGGGGGTTCGGCTTGGTGAAACAGGATGGGGGTGCTGCTTTGGGTGAAGGATGCAGGTCTTTGAGAAGGGGACGCTGGAGGAAGGGGAGCGGGGCTGGCTTCCTGTTCCGATTCCAAAATGTAAGGAGCCCTAAGCATCCTGCGGTTATGCTGTGGCACCGTCCGGGCGCGGCACCTAGTTCGCCCTGGCTTACAGCCAGCAGCTAAAGGTGCCGCTTGGCTTCGCCCCTGTGTTATCGAGCAGGGTGCTAAGGGCTCCTAACATTTTTCCATAGTCACAGGTAGCCAGCCCCGCTCCCCTTCCTCCGGCTGGTTTTCTAGGGTTCTGCATATGATGGTGGCATACGGATGGTGATCTGTTTATTGCGATGTAAAATAATACTGTATTTATTTGCTGACTGTGCGGATTATGTTCGATGGGATCATGATGTGTGATAATTTGTAGGATTGCTATAGTCGGATATGGTGAATCATCTAGTCAAAATGGAAAGTGCTGTATTGATCAAGTTGCGCCATTACAGCAAAGTGACTAGAGCGTGTTTGAAAAATCAGAAATACACAATTTTATATATAGTTTAATAAAATCATGCTATAAAAATAAGATTTTTCGTCTTATTAAGCATATTTTAACTTGAACAGAAACATAATTTTGCAGTTCATTTAATAATTTCCGGCATATTGTTGAACTACGGAGATTTTCAAACACGCTCTAGTGCCTTGTAAAGTTTAAATATATATCAAAAACCAAATATTGAAAAGTTTCCCGTATTTATTAAGATTTTAGTTTAATCTGGATGTATTTTTGATCTACTTTTAAACTTTACAAGGCACTAGTACAGCGATGTGCAAATACTTATACACTAAGCACGCGCTATCTGTGCCATTGCCGCGTTGTAGCCTAAGGGGTATACTATCGTCAGTCAGTGATGGAACCACAGAGCTTCCTTTCTCCGCCTTGCACTGACATAAAGATCAAGCACTTAGTATATGAGCATTTACGAATCGCTGTACGAGTGCTCCATCCGGGCAGAAATTAGAGTTTAGCGCTGGCTGATTTGTGCCAGTGCTAGGCAAAATTTCGGCGGCGATGTGGTTCCATCGACTAGAAATTTTAACACAGCAATGGCGCGAATCAGGCTGTAATAAACTCTAATTTCTGCTCGGATGAGGCACTAGAAGCAGCCACAAGGTATGCGTTGTACATAACGCGCCGCTATTTTTTTGCAGAACTAGCGATAACCAGCCGGGAGAGGGGATGGGCACGCTCTGGCGGCGGCCTTGGAAGAAGGTTTAGAAGCTCTTGGCATCCTGCTCGATAACCCAGGGGCGAAGCCAAGCGGCACCTTTAGCTGCTGGCTGTAAGCCAGGGCGAACTAGGTGCCGCGCCCGGACGGTGCCTCAGCGTAACCGCAGGATGCCTAGAGCTTCTTAACCTTCTGGAACGGACGCCGCCAGAGCGTGCCCATCCCCTCTCCCGGCGTCCCATAACCGCCAAAAAACACAAAGGAGGAAAACTATGATGGAAAGGAGACTAGCACGCTTCACAGCATTTTTCACCTGCGCGTGCTCTCTTTTTGCATTCGCATCCGTATGGTTCCTGCCCGCACTGGAAGAGCGGATCGCAGCATTCAGTGCGAGCATCCGCCAAGACCAGATAGCGCGAGAGGAGCGGTACGCAATCCTGGAAAAGATGTCTGGACTGGAAATTATGGATTACAATACCCAACAGGTACAGGAACAGGCAGAAAAAGAACTGGAAGAGCAAAACAAAGCAGTATCGGAAGGCGAGCAGCCAAAGCCGAAAAAGGAAGAGGTGATCGTGATTACCCACCAGATGCAGCTAGAGCTTCCGTCCGGTGCAGACGCTTCTAATGTGGAAATTATACAAAACCATGCACTGCGCCAGATCAACATATTGATTCCAGGTGCTGATGAAAACTATATTTACGATTATATGGTGCTCGGTGAAAGTGAGGATATGGAAAGCCTGAACTATTCGAGCGCGGATGGAAGCGGTACGGTTGCGCTGACGACGGATAAAGTCGTGGAAGCGGAGTACAGCTTTGATGAGGAATATTTATATCTGGATTTCTTTTCTCCTAGAGAGATCCATGACCGGATTGTTGTCGTGGATGCGGGACATGGCGGAGGTGCGCCGGGGGCGGTGTCAGGCAGCCATTATGAAAAGAATATCACGCTTGCGATTGTGCGTCAGATTCAGGCTTTGTTTGAGGATGCAGGCGATAAAGAGATCGGGGTTTATTTTACAAGGATGGATGACTCCAATCCGTCGCTTTCAGAAAGAGTCAATCTTGCGAACCAGTTGGATGCGGATTTATTTGTCAGCGTGCATATCAATTCGCTGAAAGGCAATACGCAGGTAGAAGGCGTCGAGGTGCTGTATGATGAGCTTGCCCCAGATACGGCGTTTGATACCAAGGATTTTGCGCAGATCTGTCTGGATGAAGAGGTTGCAGCGCTGGGGGCAAAGAAAAGAAGGCTTATCGATGGAAATAAAATCTATATTATACGAAATTCGTCCGCTCCGGCGGCACTTGTTGAGGTGGGCTTTATGAATAATCCGACAGAGCTGGCAAGGCTGACAGACCCTTCGTACCAGCGCAAGGCTGCGCAGGGGATTTATCATGCGCTGTTAAAGTCGCTGGAACGCCTGGATGAGCTGGAACAGGGCGAAGGGAAAAAGTGAAGATAAAAGGTAGAAATAACAAATAGGATGCAGGAGGGAAATACAATGGCACAGAGAATTATTTTTGCAACCGGGAACCAGGGCAAAATGGAAGAAATCAGGCAGATTTTAGACGGCTGCGGCATGGAAATCCTGTCTATGAAGGAAGCGGGTATAAAGGCGGATGTGGTAGAGGACGGAGCTACCTTTGAAGAAAACGCATGTATCAAAGCTGTAGAGATCGCGAAGCTGGCACCAGCAGACATCGTGCTGGCAGACGATTCGGGGCTGGAGATCGATTATCTGAATAAAGAGCCGGGCATCTATTCAGCACGTTATCTTGGAGAAGATACTTCTTATGATATTAAGAACCAGGCATTGCTCTATCGGCTCACTGGCGTGGAAAAAGAACGCAGGAGCGCGCGTTTTGTATGTGCAATGGCAGCGGCAGTGCCTGGAAGCAGCGTTTTTACGACCAGAGGTACAATAGAAGGATATATCGGCTGGCAGATGTCAGGTGCAAACGGCTTTGGTTATGATCCGATCTTTTATCTGGATGCATTTGGCTGCTCGACGGCAGAGCTTTCGATGGAGCAGAAAAATAAATTAAGCCACAGGGGAAACGCACTGCGGGCAATGAAGGAAGAGCTGCAAAAAAGAGGAATACTAAAAGCAGGCTGCTGAACGAGGATAACAGGGGAGATCAAAGGAATGAGAGTGCTGATTATAAGCGATACGCATGGAATACAAAAAAATCTGGACAAGGTGCTTGCAAAGGAACGCCCTTATGAACAGGTCATCCACCTGGGGGATATTGAAGGCGACGAGGATTATCTAAAGGCGGTGGCAGACTGTCCGGTTGCAGCCGTGCGCGGAAATAATGACTATTTTTCAGATCTGCCGCAGGAACAGATGATAGAAGTAGCAGGAAAGCGGATCTTTCTTACGCATGGGCATTATTATTATGTAGCGGCAGGAGTGGAACATCTGATTCGGGAAGCACAGGGCAGGGGTGCGGACATTGTGATATTTGGGCATACGCACCGCCCGCTGATCCGCCAGGAAGGAAACCTGTATGTATTGAATCCAGGCAGCCTTTCCTACCCAAGGCAGGAAGGCAGAAAACCGTCGTATATCGTGATGGAAGCAGGGGTTTTTGGTGAACCAAAATTTTTTTTGAAATTTCTTTAAAAAAGTGTTGACATTCTGGAAAGACTAGGGTATACTTTATCTTGCGTTCGGGAAAACAGAAAAGTAAACACAGCGGGGTGTGGCTCAGCTTGGCTAGAGCGCCTGGTTTGGGACCAGGAGGCCGCAGGTTCGAATCCTGTCACCCCGATCGTTACAAAACATGCGGGTGTAGTTCAATGGTAGAACACCAGCCTTCCAAGCTGGATACGT